>PBRG01000222.1 GCA_002726615.1 Marinobacter sp. | reverse complement strand
TCAACCTGGACCAGAGCGAGATCTACAACCGCTATCGGGTGGTTCCAGCCATCAACGGCAAGATCCAGATGGCCAACCGGCGGCTGGATGCCGCCATGCGCTCTGACATGAACCTGCGTAACAAGGACGACCTGCAGGAATTCATCATGTCATACCTGTTCTTCGCAGCGGTATTTGAGGGTGCCTGGTTCTACAACGGCTTCAGCCCGATCTTCGCACTGCAGCGCCGGGGCCTGATGCGGGGCACCGGTGAGCAACTGCAGTACATCCTGAGGGACGAAGCCATGCACTTCTCGTTCGGGCTGAAAGTGGTGAATCAGATCCTGGAAGAGGAAAACATCACCCTGGACCCCAAAGCCGTGCGTGATATGTGGGACGAGTCCGAAGCCGCTGAAACCGCATACGCCAACTACATCCTGCGGGATCCGATTCTGGGCTATTCCGCGGAGTACCACAGCGAGCAGTTTCGTTTTGTGGCCAATCGCCGGGCCAGAACCGTGGGCCTGGAAGAACCGTTCCCGGGCGCGAAGAACGTCTCACCCTGGCTGGATGAGCAGGCCACCCTGCGCAAAGAGAAGAACTTTTTCGAAACCCGGGTCATTGAGTACCAGACCAGCGCGCAGTTGGAGTGGTAGCAACTTACTGACCTTCAGTCCGGCAAGCTGGCCGGCACTTACGTGCCGTTCAGAATCCAGCCTGCTGCTTTCTCCGCAATCATCAGTGTGGGGGAGTTGGTGTTACCACTGGTGATGGTCGGCATGACGCCGGCATCCACCACGCGCAGGCCAGCGACGCCACGAACTCTGAGGTGGGGGTCGACGACGGCCATGTCGTCGTCTGCCCGCCCCATGCGGGTGGTTCCCACAGGGTGAAAAATCGTGGTGCCAATGTCTCCAGCCAACCTGGTAAGTTCCTCATCGGTCTGGTACTGAAGGCCCGGCTTGAATTCTTCCGGCTCATACTTCGCCAATGCCTGTTGCTCTGCAATGCGGCGCGTTACCCGAAGAGAGTCCGCAGCGACCTTGCGGTCTTCCTCGGTGTTCAGGTAGTTGGGGGCAATGGCGGGCTTGATTCTGGAGTCTCTGCTACGAATACGCACGGTACCGCGGCTCGTCGGATTGAGGTTACAGACGCTGGCGGTAATGGCTGGAAAGTCATGCAACGGCTGGCCAAATGCCTCCAGACTCAATGGCTGAACGTGGTATTGGATGTTGGCGTGCTCATATTCTTCGGAACTGCGGGTAAACAGACAGAGTTGGGAGGGGGCCATGCTCATGGGGCCGGAGCGGGTAAGCAGATATTCCAGCCCAATTCGTGCCTTGCCAATCAGTGAATTGGCCATGGTGTTCAGGGTCTTCGCGCCCCGAACTTTGTAGACCGATCGAATCTGTAGGTGATCCTGAAGATTCTCGCCGACGCCGGGTAAGTCGGCAACAACCGGGATATCGTGCTCCCGAAGCAGATCCGCCGGGCCAATGCCCGACAGCTGCAGCAACTGGGGGGATCCGATAGCGCCGGCTGAGAGGATGACTTCGCGGCGGGCGTTGGCGGTCACTTCCCCCTCTCCCGCTCGCTCCACACGCACGCCGGTGCATCGGGGCATTTCACCTGCCGCCATGTCCAGCGCCATGACATGGGTGGAATGCCACAGTGTCAGGTTAGGGCGCGTCCTGGCTGGCCGCAGGAACGCCTTCGAGGTACTCCAACGCCAGCCGGAGCGCTGGTTGACTTCGAAGTAGTCAACGCCTTCGTTGTCGCCGCGGTTGAAGTCCCGGGTCCGGGGAATGCCAGCCTGAACGCAGGCGCTGGCAAAGTCCTCCAGAACGGTCCATTTCAGCCGCTGATGCTCGATCCGCCACTCACCGCCGTGGCCGTGGTAATTCCCGTGTTCCGGATCGGCGTCGCCCTCTTCGTCCAACCGGTAGTGATCCTCATGACGCATAAAGTCGGGCAGGCAGTTATTCCATGACCACGCCTGCTCTCCGGTAACCTCGGCCCAGTGGTTGTAATCCCGGGCCTGGCCACGAATGTAGAGCATGCCATTGATGCTGGAGCAGCCACCCAGGGTTTTCCCCCTGGGGTAGATCAGTGATCGACCGTTCAGGCCGGGGTCCGGCTCGGTGCGAAAGCGCCAGTCAGTGCGCGGATTGTCGATGCAATAGAGGTAGCCTACTGGAATATGGATCCAGTGGTAGTTGTCACGGCCACCCGCCTCGATCAGCAGCACCCGGTTGGCAGGGTCGGCGCTCAGACGGTTGGCCAGCAGGCAGCCGGCAGAGCCGGCCCCGACGACGATGTAGTCAAACTCGTGCTGCCCGTGTGCATTGTTGTTATTGGACATGGTCTGTCTCCCGGACTGGTTTGCGTGTTACTTGGCGGTTGGCATCACAAACTCGGCGCCGGCATCAATGGAGTCTGACCAGCGCTGCATAATGGATTTCTGCCGAGTGTAGAATTTTACGCCCTCTTCACCGTAGGCATGGGTGTCGCCAAACATCGAGCGTTTCCAGCCACCGAATCCGTGCCAGGCCATGGGAACCGGAATGGGTACGTTGATGCCGACCATGCCAATCTGAATGCGACGGCCAAATTCACGGGCGACGCTGCCGCTCTCGGTGAAACAGCTGACACCGTTGCCGAATTCATGATCATTGATCAGGCGGATGGCAGTCGCAACATCGGGAACCCGCACACAGGCCAGCACCGGGCCGAAGATCTCTTCCCGGTAAATCGTCATCTCCGGAGTGACGTGATCAAACAGCGTGCCACCCATCCAGAAACCTTCGCCACAGCCTTCGCCCGTTGACGCTGCATCGAAGTCGCGGCCGTCGACCACCAGTTCAGCGCCTTCAGCAACACCTTTATCAATATAACCGGTAATGCGCTGGTGAGCGCTGGCACTGACAATCGGACCCATTTCGGCGTCCAGATCCATGCCGTTCCTGACCTTTAGGCTCCGCGCCCTCTCTGCCAGCCTGGGGATCAGCTTGTCAGCGACATCACCGACCAGAACCGCCACGCTGATTGCCATGCAGCGTTCGCCGGCACTTCCGTAACCAGCGCCAATGAGTGCATCCACGGCTTTGTCCAGATCGGCATCGGGCATAACCACCATGTGGTTCTTGGCGCCGCCGAGAGCCTGAATGCGCTTGCCGTGGCGGGCGCCTTTTTCGTAGATCAGATTGGCAATCGGAGTAGAGCCGACAAAACTCAGCGCCATAACGTCCGGGTGCTCAATTAGGGCCTCCACGGCGCCCTTGTCGCCCTGCACGACGTTGAAAACGCCGTCGGGCAACCCGGCCTTCTGGAGCAAGTCAGCAATCATCAGAGAAGCGCTGGGATCGATCGGGCTCGGTTTGAGTACGAATGTGTTACCGGCGGCGATCGCCACCGGGAACATCCACATGGGCACCATCACCGGGAAGTTGAAGGGAGTGATGCCGGCAACCACACCCAGCGGCTGGCGCATGGTCCAGTTGTCGATGCCAGTGCTGACCTGGTCGGTGTAATCGCCTTTCAAAAGCTGTGGAATGCCGCAAGCGAATTCGACAATGTCGATGCCCCGGGCAACTTCCCCCTGGGCGTCGGTGAAGACCTTGCCATGTTCGCGAGTAATCGTTTCGGCCAGTTCGTCTTTGTGTTGGTTAAGCAGCTCCAGGAATCTGAACATGACACGTGCGCGACGAATCGGTGGGGTGTCCGCCCAACTTGGGAAGGCGGCAGACGCAGCGGCCACGGCCTGATCAACATCACCACGGTTGGCAAGAGCGGTCTGGCCCGAGACTTTGCCGGTAGCGGGATTGAATACGTCCTGAGTCTGGCCGGAGCTGCCTTCTGAAATTTGCCCATTGATATAATGCTGGATCGTTGGAGTGCTCATGGTTGTCTTTACCTGCTTTTGATTCAGTTTTTTGTAAGGGTTCCAGAAGCCATTAATCAGGGCATTCGTCGCCGTTGGATAATAATTGAACAGATAATTTACGGTCGGTCAGGTACCGAAGCAATTGAGTTATTTTAAATCATGATATAAGTAATTCTTATATTGTAATTCTGAAGAGGAGACGGCTATGCAGCACTTGCAGGGATTACGCGCCTTTGTGTGTGTGGCTCGTGAAGGGAGTGTTTCCAGGGCTGCCGAGCGACTGCATCTGACACAGCCGGCTGTGAGCCTGAAACTGAAACAGCTGCAGGATGATCTTGGCCTCAGGCTTTTTCGGCGTAAGCCGCAGGGTTTGGTGCTGAGTGCGGATGGCCAAAACCTGTTGCCGGTGGCCGAAAAGGCGTTGGCGGGAATAGCCGCATTTGAGCAAAGCGCCCAGGCATTGCACAGCACGGTTCGTGGACGCCTTAAGATTGGCACCATCGTGGATCCGGAATTTATCCGCCTGGGGTCGTTTCTACGCCAATTGGTGGCTCGCGCGCCGCAACTTGAAACCGAGCTGCATCAGGGGATGAGTGGCCGGGTTCTGGAACAGGTTCGCAATGGCAGCCTGGACGTGGGGTTTTTTCTTGCCCCACCAGGTCTGGGCGCTGGACAGTCGTCGCCAGAGTTAATGTACAGAGAGCTGACCCGGTTTGACTATCACGTTATTGCACCGGCGGGATGGGCATCACGGGTGGCGGACAGTCGCTGGTCGAGCCTCGCCGGGCTGCCCTGGATCGTGACGCCGCCGGATTCAGTGCACAATCGATTATTGGCTGACGCAATGGCGCCTCACGGATTGGTTCCAAATGGGGTGGCACAGGTCGACCAGGAAGCCTGCATGCTGGATCTGGTCAGGGCGGGCGTCGGGCTCAGCCTGGCCCGGGATGCCCTGGCAATGGCAGAGCGACAGGAACGGGGGCTGGTCGTTGTGGATGGCGTGCGCATCCCCTGTGCCCTGAGTTTTATCTGGCGCAAGGACCGTGAGGACGAGCTGGTGATTGCAGAGGCACTGGAGGCTCTTGCCGGTGTGTGGTTGTTTGAAACTCTTGATGACATCGATCGTGAAAGCCGGCCCATTAGCCTGTGACGCTTTCCATCAGATGCTGGCGGAACCACTCGTGGGCCGGGTCGCTGTCCATGACGGGGGCCCAAAGCAGGTAGACGGGTAACGGGGGCACCTCTACCGGAAACGGCAGGGTCTTCAGCCCGAATGCGCGGGCGTACTGTTGGGCCAGACGTTCGGGCACCGTGGCAATCATGTCGGAGCGGCTGCAGGTGGCCAGCATACTGGCGAACTGGGTGACCCTCGCCCCGGTTCTCCGTTGCCAACCCGGTTCGTTGAGGATCTGGTCCAGGGGCAAGCGCCGGTTCCGATCCGGCAGTACGACGTGTTCGGCGTCCAGAAACTGCTGCTTGCTGCAATCGCCCCGCAGATCGGGGTGGTCTTTTCGTGCCACCACTGCAAGCCTTTCCGCCAGAAGCACTTGCCGCCGTAATCGATCGTTCTCCGTTGCAAAGGCATCCACGGCAAGATCCGCTTCGGCGGTATACAGCCTCTGGGGCATGTCATCGCCGGCCAGGGCAACCTCCACCACCACATTGGGCGCCTCGCTTCTCAGGCGGGTCAGTAACGTTGGTAACACCACCATTTCGAAATAGTCGTTGCTGAGCACGCGAAAGCGTCGCTGGCTGGTCCCGGGCACAAAGCGATTGGCCGGGTCCAGCGTGTCCCGCATGGCCCCCAGTTGTTGGCTGAGACTTCTGTGCAGCTCACGGGCGCGGGGCGTCGGCACCATACCCTGATGGGTACGCACAAACAGGGGATCACCCAGGGTATGACGCAGGCGCTGCAATGCGGCACTGATCGCCGGCTGGCTCATGCCCAGGGAATCGGCGGCGCGGGAGAGCTGCCCGGCTTCCATTATGGCGTCGAAGACCGGCAGCAGGTTGAGATCGACACTTCGTAAATTCAGTTTCATGGATAATACTTATAGCAAATATTGAATAGAAAAATATAGCTCTCCCCAGTAGCGTCAGAAGACGTACAAACCCTCGTCTCGGAGAACAATAATGGATGATCAGAAACTGACGATGCTGGTTACGGCTTTTATTGTGGTCACCGCCCTCTGGGAGGTGCTAAGCGGCCGTACCCGTGACGGCCGAAAGAATAAGCAGGACTGGCGCATGGCGTTCCTGGCCACGTTCATGATGGTGGCCGTGCAGCGGCCGCTGGTGCTGCTATTGCTGACGCTTGGCCTGTCAACGTTGCTTCCCGGCAGCGCCGGTTCACTGGCCTGGCTCGAGCAGTCGTATTTCTGGCCCACATTGATTGTGTTTTTCTGCGTGGAGGAGTTTATCCACGGCAGTTTCCACCTGTTTGCCCACCGGCGCCGACCCAATAACCGTGTTCTGCAATGGGTTCAGGCGTTTTACAAGATGAGCCACCGCCCGCACCACATGTCGGGGGGCCAGGACAACAAGGGCCAATTGACGGTAACGCAGACCTTCGTCAACGGCTGGGCCTGGTGGTTGATCATGCCCAATTACACCTTTCAGTTGCTGTGCCTCTATCTGGGGCTGGTAGAGGTGTTCCTGATTGCCACCGCCTTCAAGGGTCTATGGGCGGCCCATACTCATGTGAACTGGAACTATGACCTGTACTTCCACAACCACCGCTGGGCCTGGGTGCGCAGGACCATGTGGGCACTGGCGCACATTCTGGTGTTTCCCACTCAGCATCACCATCATCATGCCCGCGGGCCCAATTCAGCGAAGAATGTGACCTCCACACTGGCGATCTACGATTGGCTGGTGTTTGGCACCCTCGCCATTGAAACCAGCAAACCCAAGGTCTACGGCTGGCGCCAGAAAGAGCTGGAGGCGAACAGTGTGCTGAAACGCTATTTCTGCTGGGATGTCCGCTCTTACGTGCCAAAAACCTAGACGGTGAATTTTTTTGGAATAAACACCAGGCTCAGCCGTCTCCCTGATGAAAGCCACCCGAAACGGGTAAATCAGGAGGACGTAACCATGAAAAAGCACGTACTGACACTCGCAATCTGTTCCATCCTTTCCACCGGCGCTTTCGCCGCTGAAGGGTCTGGCTCGGCCAATGCCAACGCGCAGGCTGAGACCAACATGAGTGCGGAAGCCAGCACCCGCAACGGTGTTTCCGCGAACGGTGGTGCCTCTGCAAGCGCAGAGGGCAGTGTCAACGGCGAAGCCGCTCGAGACGAAGCTGCCGACCAACGCCAGGCGGCCAGCGAAGAAGCCCGTGGAAGGGCCGATCAGGCAGTCAGCGCCGGCGTTGAAACCGGCGAGAAAGTGCGAGCAACCGCCGATGCCACAGCGGACACGGCTCGCGATGAAGCTGGTGAGAAGCGCGAACAGGCTCAAGAGCGCATGAATGAGACCCGAAATGCCGAGATTCGCGCTGAAACCAATCAGCAGATCGGAACGTCTGTATCTGAGAGCGTCCGGAGTGAAGTGCAGAACACCGTCAAGGGGACCGTGGAAGGGTCCAGCAGTGGCGGCCTGCTATAACCACTCCTCCAGACTCGCCGGGCCATAGGGCCCGGCTTTCTTTTGGACGCCCAAGTGAAAGGAGCAGACATGCAGTTGATTCAACGTATTTTGACCTTGCCACTGGCCATTGGCCTGGCGTCACCGGCATTGATGGTTCAGGCGCAGGAGAAAGCTTCGGCGAACGGTTACCTTGAAGGCGGTTACGAGCACGACAGCAACGTGACTGTGGATGAACTGAACACGTCCGCCGATGAGAGCGATCAGGCCTGGGTTTTCGACGCCGGTCTGGAAGGCATCCTGAAACCCACCGAGCGATTAAACGTGACACTCGGCTATTCGCTCTCGGGCAGACGGTACCAGAACCTTGATGAATTCGATCAGAACATTCACCTGCTGTCGGCCGATGTCAGTTATGACTTCGACCCGGTCACCGTTGGCACCAGTTATTACTATTCCCACGCAACCCTGGGATCGTACCCATTCCTTGATTTCCGGCG
>PBRG01000221.1 GCA_002726615.1 Marinobacter sp. | reverse complement strand
CGAAAACGTGGAGCGCCAGGGATGGCGCGACCGAGCCCTACAGGGACGTATTCACGGGCGTGTTTTGAATAGCCCTATTCTCCGGGGCAGGCACCGTTTGGCCAGTTCTGGCAGGTCAGTCGATGGTACTGTCAGGCCTGCCCAATATTAGGCGTAGACACAGTGACATCCCCATTCTGACCACGATGGCGCAGGTAATGATCCATCAACACAATGGCCATCATTGCCTCCGCAATCGGCGTCGCACGAATACCCACACAGGGATCATGCCGCCCCGTGGTAATCACCTCCACAGGATTGCCGTGCACATCAATACTCCGCCCCGGCAACCGCAAACTGGACGTCGGCTTCAATGCAATACTGGCCAGAATCGGCTGCCCCGACGAAATTCCGCCGAGAACACCACCGGCGTGGTTCGACAGGAACCCTTCAGGGGTTAACTCATCCCGGTGCTCCGTGCCTTTCTGGTCAACACACCCAAAGCCGGCGCCAATCTCAACACCCTTCACCGCATTAATGCTCATCAACGCATGAGCCAGGTCCGCGTCCAGACGGTCAAAAATCGGCTCGCCCAAGCCAGGAGGAACACCCTCTGCGACCACATTGATACGGGCACCGATGGAATTGCCCTCCTTGCGCAGGGCATCCATGTAGGCTTCCATTTCCGGCACCTTATCGGCATCCGGGCAGAAAAACGGATTCTGGTGAACCTGATCCCAATCGATCTTCTCAACGCGGATCGGACCTAACTGGGAGAGATAGCCCCGGATCGTAATGCCAAGGCGCTGCTCCAGAAACTTCCGCGCAACGGCACCGGCGGCGACCCGCATCGCTGTCTCGCGTGCAGAAGACCGGCCTCCCCCCCGATAATCCCGAACGCCGTACTTGTGCATGTAGGTATAGTCGGCATGGGCAGGACGGAACTGCTCCGCGATCTTGGAGTAATCCTTAGAGCGCTGATCGGTATTTTCGATCATCAAGCCGATGGGGGTGCCGGTGGTCCTGCCTTCGAAAACCCCTGAGAGGATCTTCACCTCGTCCGCTTCCCGGCGCTGGGTGGTATGCCGCGATGTGCCAGGCTTGCGACGGTCCAGATCCCGCTGCATATCTGCTTCAGACAGTTCAAGCCCCGGAGGACAACCATCAATAATGCACCCGAGCGCAGCGCCGTGGCTCTCGCCGAAGCTGGTCACCGTAAATAATTTTCCGAAGCTATTTCCCGACATGATTCAGTATCTTATCCAGGGTATTTAATGTAGGTCTTCAGCAGTCAACAGAAACACACCGTCGCCGCCATTCTCAAATTCCAGCCAGGTAAACGGCATATCCGGATAGGCTTCCTGCAACGCCACCCAGCTATTCCCGACCTCAACAATCAAGAGGCCACCAGGGTTCAGGTAGTCGGCTGCCCTCGCGAGTATCCGATGGGCGATGTCCAGCCCATCTCCCCCGGCAGCAAGGCCAAGTTCCGGTTCGTGGCCATACTCCGCCGGCATATCCGCAATATCGTCAGCGTCCACATAGGGAGGATTGCTGAGGATGACATCGTATCGACCTTCGAGCCCATCGAACACATCGGATCTTACGGTGCTTACCCGGTCACCGACCTCGTGGTAGTCGATGTTGACCGCCGCCACGTCGAGGGCGTCGGTAGAGATATCCGCAAGGTCCACCTCGGCATCCTCGAAGACGCTCGCGGCTGCAATGCCAATACAGCCACTGCCAGTGCACAAGTCCAGGATTCTGCCCACGGGTTTGTTGCCCAGCCAGGGCTGCAACCCGCCTTGAATCAGCTCTCCCAGTGGTGAGCGCGGCACCAGCACGCGCTCATCCACATGAAATGGCAGCCCCATAAACCAGGCTTCCCCCAACAGATAAGCCAGGGGAACCCTGTCGTCAATACGCCGTTGCATGCGATCAAGGATCAGCGCACGTTCTTCACGGGTCAGCCGCGCATCCAGAAACAGGGTATTGTTTTCCAGAGGCAAATGGAGGCTGCGCATAACCAGCTGGACGGACTCATCCCACACGTTGTCCGTGCCATGGCCGAAGTAAAGCGGCGAATCGGCAAAGCGAGAAGAAACATACCTCAGGTAGTCTCTGACGGTATGCAGGTCATCAATCGGGTTACTCACGCACGCTCGTCCTGTTCGGAAATGATCAAAGCGTTGAATTATACGCTCTTTCCAGCACAGGCTGCAGCCCACCGTCGCAATTGCGGTTTACCGGGTCATATCGCCATCGGGCCAGAGCTGTTCTGGTTCTCTTCGTATCGGTCCAACGCGGCGGCCATGCGTTCCCGTCCAAGCTGAATCAATTCCGGCGCCTTGTGGTAGTCATAGCTGCGGCTGGCATTCTTGGGAATGTTCACCAGCAAATCGGGTGGATACCCAGCGATCTTGTATTGTACCAAGGCGCTTTGCATGGTTTCGACGGTCAGGTTCATGACATCGAACTTGCCAATACCCAGCTTATCCCAGTCAATGGTCTCGTGATCATCCTGATGTTTCTTCGGTTCCGATTTTATCGCGGGCGTCTTTTTATTGTGCTCGTTCTTCGCCACCGCCTTGCTGATTTTCTCTTCCGGTGAAGTCGACGAACCACCCTCTTTCTTGGTGCTGAAGGTCTTCAGGGCGTCCCAATCAAACCAGCGGGAGGCCTTGTCACGGATTTTTTCAACCCATTCCTCGGTATCACCGTCATCCTCGGGGTTTTCGAACGCCGCATCCGGCAATCGACGCCCGCGGTCATCTTCGCCACTGAGGTTTACAGCCACAATCATATCGGCATGAGAGGAAATGGTTGGAATGATCGGCAGTGGGTTGAGCAAGGCGCCGTCCACCAGCACGCGGCCGTTCAACACCAAAGGCGTCACCACACTGGGTATGGCAACCGATGCCCGGATGGCCTGATCCAGCGGCCCTTCCTGAAACCAGATTTCCTTGTGAGCAAGGAGATCCGTCGCCACAGCCGTATAGGCGATCGGAAGGTCTTCAATTCGGGTATCTCCAATCATTTCCCGCACCACGGAGAATATCTTCTCTCCACGAATGGCGCCGACGGAGCTGAAGGTCACATCCAGCAGTTTCAGTACATCGAACTGACCCAGACCGGTTACCCAGTCCTTGTAATCCTTCATCTTGCCGGCTGCAAACACGCCGCCGATCAAGGCTCCCATGGAACAGCCGGAAATGGCGACAATGTCGTAGCCCCTTTCCACCAATATCTCAATCGCGCCTATATGGGCATAGCCTCTGGCCCCGCCGCTGCCAAGCGTTAGTGCAACGGTCTTGCCCTTACCGGGGGCAGCCGGCCGGAGATCGCCTTTCTCGGACGTCGACTGAGCAGCAGATATACCGGTGCTCGTGACAATCTGGGAGATATCGTCTGCTGGCTTCTGCTCTTCATCCTGAAGCTCGGTCTCGGATGGCCCGTTCATCCCCATCACCTCGTAATCACCATCACTTCAACCCGGTCACCTTGACGGTCGGGATTTGGTATCACAACCGTGGGGCCAACCGTGATGATCATCTGGCGGCTTTCTGAAACGCCACTTTTGGCCAATACCTGGGAGAGTGACTGCGCAGCCGCTTCCGCCCGCTCCATAGACGCTTCCAGGGTTTCATTTTCCTTTAACTGGGAATAGGCCGTCAGTATTACCCGGGCATCGGCCTCGCCGGCCCAGTCATTGATGATGCGACGATCGGCCCCACTCCACTCAAAGCGGTAGGTGATGCCACCCTGCCAGGGCACAATCACCGGCCCCTTGATTCTCGCGCTCTCGTTGCCCATTCCGGGAATCTCGGTTCCCTGAGGGGCCACCAGATGTTCAACCCAGACAAACTGGCGCTGGTTGGCGCGGGTAACCGTATACACCAGCGTCAGCCACGGCTGACCGTTCTCATCGAGCGAACCGGCGACAAGATAGTCCTGATTGTTGTCACGCCCATAAAGACTGGATTGATCGAAAATCTGATTAGCCCATACATTGCTGCGGCCACAGTTCCGTCCAGAACACTCAAACAATATCTGGGCGCCGCGTGTCTGTAACTCCCTTAGATAGTGATCGCGAGCCTCTTCACGATTGGCGCCACCCTGGACTTCGAACAACTGCCCGAGACCCTTGACCGGGAGCCGGGCCATGGAGGCGGAGCGAATTTCGTTATTCACCTCACGGACCGGACTGAACAATACCAGGTGCCCCGGCGACTTGATGTTGATCTCCAGATCAAGACGCGCCTCCGGAAACGGTTCCGGCGGCGGCATCTGCGCCGACACCATGGCCGAAAACCCCATCAAAACGGCGGTGACCCATATTGCTAACGGCGACAAGCGCTTATTCTGCATCGTCTAAAAAGCCTCTGACTGCATCAATGACGGGCTCAACATCTCCGTCCAGGTGGCAATGGTGGCCTCCGGGGACGGCCACCACATCCAGGTTCGCGATGGCATCCAAGCGTGAATCGAGCTCGGGGCGGCTGGCCAGAAGCCCCTGCGTCGCACGCAGGAAACGCGTTGGCGTGACCACCTTTTTCAGGCAAGCGCTCACTTGCGCTTCGTCCATCATCATCATCGAAGGGTGACGCAAACGCGGATCGGTTTGCCATACAAAACCCTCTCCGGAGGGTTTCATGCTACGCGCAACCAGCATCCTCGCAGCTTCCGGCGACAGAGGGATCATACCGCCTTCCCGAGCCTTGGCTGCCAACTCTATATCAGGGTATACGACCGCTTTTCCGGAACCCGTCATTCGTTTGATGATCGACTTGCGCATCTGCTCGATCACCTCATCCGGTTTACGGCTGATCGGCCCTATGCTGTCGATCATGACCAACCGGTGCACCCTTTCCGGAAATGCCGCAGCGTATAGCACGCTGACAATCCCACCGAGTGAATGGCCCACCAGGTCAACCTGCCCTCCCGGCGAGTTTTTGAAATGGGTTTCAACCAGTTCCGCCAGGTCTGCCACGTAATCCATCAACTGGTAACCCTGGCCTTCAGGCCTGTGTCCGGAGTGCCCATGCCCGGCCATATCGAGGGAGTAGACGTCGCGATTGCCTGCCACTGCCGGGGCCAACCTGGCAAACGACAGGGCGTTATCCAGCCAGCCATGGATCATCAGTACCGGGCGGGTGTCAGAAGCTATGGCAGCCGGCCAGTGCAGGCCGGCAAGGCCAATGTGTTTAAGGGGCCAATTGATTTCCCGACACGTCGATGTCGTATCAGGCGGGGTTTCCAGAATGGTGTCATTCATTGAAGCGCTTACATGGTGTGGGTGGGTCGATCCGAGCTCAATGAACCCGCCAGATAGGACTCGATTTTGGTACGCGCGGTTTCGTCTTCACCGTCGAACTGCACGCCAATGCCAGCAGCACGGTTACCCTGGGCACCCTTGGGGGTAATCCAGATTACCTTGCCCGCCACCGGGATCTTTTCCGGCTCATCCATCAGATTGAGCAACAGGAACACCTCATCGCCCAATTGATACTGTTTTTGCGTGGGAATAAACAACCCCCCCTGCCGGATGTAAGGCATGTAGGCCGCGTAGAGTACCGCCTTGTCCTTGATGGTCAGCGTGAGAATGCCACTGCGTGCGCCAAAACCAGGCCCCATAGTAAACACCTTTCTCTGTATTGATAGCTCTGTATAGATAGCAACCGGATTGATAGCAACCGGAGTCAATAAACTCCTGATATTCCGCAATCATAGCAGTAGTTGTTAATCACTGCCCTATCCTGCCGCGCTATTGTCCGCTCCGGCTATCCCGGAGATCGCCTGCGACGCGGCATGAGTTTTTGCCACGCAATCAGCAACCGGCCGGCTTCCAGCTCGGGGTTTACGTTATACACGCCGGCCGACCTGGACTCGTGGATAGCATCCAGGAGCTCATGCGCCCGCCAGGACGGATTGTTTCTGGCAAGGAAGGTTAACATGTCCGACGCCTCGGCATCCCTAGGCTGTCCGCCGGCACCAATGCGAGCCAGGTCACCGGCCCAGCCTTCAAATAACCATAGAGCGCTCTCAAGCCCCATTGCCTTGAACGGTTTTGCGGCCTCGGAAAGGGTGAGCTGCCCCTTCATGAAACGGCGAAAATTGTCCAACGCTTCATCCCGCAGGCTAATAAACTCTCCGGTAGCGTATTCCAGGGCCAGCCGCGGCGCATTGGCTGCCAGTACCAGCGCCTTGGCGCATTGCTCCGGTGTTGGCCTGTCGTCACCATCCATCGCTTCGACCGCCGTCGCCAGCCAGCCCGCGGCCCGATCCTCGTTCGGCGTGGCAATCAGCAAACTCTGGCAGCGGGAACGGATGGTCGGCAAAACCGGTCGGCCACTTTCCTGCAGTAGCAGAAGCACCACATCCTCAGCGGGCTCTTCCAGGGTTTTCAGCAACGCATTGGCGGAGTTGATATTCAACTGATCCGCCCGATCAATGATGGCGACCTTGCAGGAGGCCACCTGGGGAGAGCCGACGGCGAATGCGGACAGCGCACGAATCTGGTCAATCTTGATCATCCGTGACTTTTCCGGCGTATAAAGCCGGATATCCGGATGGGTACCGGCGGCGGCCAGTTCACACTGCTTACACGTGCCACAAGGGGTTCCTGTGGCCATATCCGCTCTCTCACAGACCATTAGGCCAGCCAAAGCGTTGGCAAACAACCGCTTACCCACACCGTTCTCGCCCGTCACCATCAGGGCGTGGGGCATCCGGTTGCCGGCGATGCGCCCAAGGAGTCGGCTCCAGGCATCTTCCAGCCATGTCATGGTTGCTATGGATGCGTTCACGTATTCACCCCTTTGATGAACTGGTTGACGGTCGATCCGCCTGTCGTTTCATCGTGGCCAGCAACCGCTTCATTTTCGCCAGTTCGCCATGATGACCGGTTTCGGAATCCCGGCCATAGTAATGTTTGTTGATCAATCGGGCAAAAGCCGTTGCCGTGCCGGCCGCTGCAGGTTTTGCCTGGGCGAGCCTGGAGGCCAGTTGGGCGGGCGTTTCACCGTGACGCACCGGCACTCCCGCACGATCACACAACCGGTACCAGCGGCTGACGAGACGGCCGAGCGGATCCCTGCTTTCCACTCGGCGGTACTGCCAGGCGGTAACCAAACCCGCCAGTAACAGCGCCACGCCGACAATTCCCGCGGTGATATAGCCAAGCTCCCGCATTCCTATCCCCCCAGGCAAACGCGACATCAGGTCCATCTGTGACTGACCCTGATATCCGACAACCCAACGCTGCCAGTGGTAATTGATCTTATCGAGCTGCAGGGAAGCCCACTGCAGCACCGCTACATCGCCGTAGCGCTGCGGCGATGCCCAATCGTTCTCAAGGAACGAGCCTTCCTCAGCCACCGCCTCCCGCAGACCAAACTCGATACGCTCGGGAGCTATCGCTGCCGTTGGGTCCACCCGCACCCAACCCTGGCCGGGGAACCACGCTTCCACCCAGGCATGGGCATCGTACTGCCGCACGATCAGGTATTCGTCATCTGCGCCGGGCGACCCGCCCTGGTAACCGACCACCACTCGTGCCGGAATACCCGCTGCCCGCAACACAAACGTGGTAGCCCCGGCGTAGTGGGCACAGAAGCCCCGTTTCTCATCGAACAACAGGCTGTCGATGCCGTCCACGGGCATGGCGGGTGGGCGCAGAGTATAGAAATAGGGCTGCTCCCGAAAGCGGGTCAAAAGCTGTTGCACCACTGCCTGAGGGTTGTTGTCATGTTGATCTGCCAGTTGCTGCCCAAACGCCCTTGCCCTCGGGTTGCCGCTTTGCGGTAACTGTAGATAACGCTGAAGGTTATCGGTCTCCGCACTGGCGCCCTCCGTTGGCTGGTTCCCGACCAACTCCATTCGGTAACGGACTGCACTGTCAGCCGGCCGGTCAAACCGGAACAAACCCTCGTCCGTTCGCTCTACATTTTTGGAGACCGCCCTGGAGTCCTCCAGGGCAAAGGCCCAGGTCTGGTCCGTGGGCTCCAATAACACGTCATACTGGCTGGGCCCGAGCGGCCCCACGCCGCCGTCCACGGCAACCCGTCCCGGGCGACGAAACGGCTGAGCAAATCCCTGTTGCCAGGTCTCACCGTCCAGGCGATCCAGGATAAGCCCACGCCAGTAACGATCACGGTATGCCGGCAACTCGCCACCAAACGTGACGCGAAAGGCTCGTTCACTGCTCTGGGCGAGGCTG
>PBRG01000220.1 GCA_002726615.1 Marinobacter sp. | reverse complement strand
CGCAGTGTGCTGACCATCTGCCTGGGCAAATCCACCTACGCGCGGTGTGGCATCATCGTCAACGTCACACCACTGGAACCTGAATGGGAAGGTCAGGTCACATTGGAATTTTCCAACACCACCAACCTGCCGGCCAAAATCTACGCCAACGAAGGCGTCGCCCAGATGCTGTTCTTCGAGTCCGATGAAATCTGCGACACCAGCTACAAAGACCGGGGCGGAAAGTACCTGGGGCAGACAGGCGTGACCCTGCCGCGAACATGAGTGGCAGTGCCGCAGGGGCGATTCCGGGAAGTGACATCGTCAGGAGAGAGCCACAGTGAACGCCAATCAGTTTCTGAAAGCGGTCTCACAACTGCAGGGCTGGCGGGAATTCACCTTCCTGATGGCCCTTGCTGAGCGCTCCTTCCCCAATTACGCCCTGTTTGCGGACGCCGTTGGGCTGAAAACCGGTGCAAAAATGCGCCAGTTGCTTGATCTAGGCTGGGATATGCTGCAAAAGGACGATTCCGAAGCGGCCATTCCCCAACTATTGGCGAAGCTCGAATCGCTATCGCCAGATGTGAACGCCTATGACGCTTACGGAGTCTATCCGGCGTTTGATTTCTGCCAGTTGCTGGAGCAAGCGTTGCTGAACCGACTCAATCCGGGTAAGCACCGTGCAACCGACGCCTCCCAGATGGCCACCGCGACCGTCATGAACTTTGTTGAGCTTTCTGAAGGCGAAGATCTGGCAGAAGATGAGCTGGTCAGACTATTGGACCAGCACCCGCTGATGAAAGAGGACAAGGTATTCCAGCGCGATCTGGTCCTGGCCCTCAAACGCCAGCGCACGCCCACCAGCCAGTTTGTTGAACGTATCCACGGCGATGCCGCCAACGACGGTGTGAGCAACCTGGGCATCTCGCTGAGCGACTGACCGGCAGCGCTGCCGGCTCTGGCCTACACTTGGGTGACAATCCGTTTTAATCCGGTACAGAAAAGCATCATGAAACTCTCTTCCTTTGGTCGGAAATTTACCGCGGATGCGGGCATCACCTCCCTGATGGATGACCTTGGCAACGCCCTGGCGTCCGGCGACGACATGATCATGATGGGCGGCGGGAATCCCGGCCATATTCCCGAGATCCAGGCTCGGGTCCAGCAGATACTGGCCGACATGGCCCAAAGCGATGGTGATACGCGCAGGCTGGTTGGTATTTATGACCCGCCCCAGGGTGAGAAGCAGTTCATTGCCTCTTTAGCGGAGCTTCTGAATCGTGAGTATGGCTGGGGATTGAAGCCGGAAAATATTGCCCTGACCAATGGCAGTCAGGCCGCGTTTTTCATGCTGTTCAATATGTTTGGTGGTGACTATGGCGATGGAGTGCACAAGCATGTCCTGTTGCCACTGGCGCCAGAGTACATAGGCTATGCCGATGCCGGTATTGAACCCGGGTTGTTCCACGCCGTGCAGCCGGATATCTCATTCACCGACGCCCATGAGTTCAAATACCGGGTGGATTTCGATGCGGTTGAGGTAACGGCTGAAACTGGCGCCATCTGCGTTTCCCGGCCCACGAACCCCACCGGAAATGTGGTCACCGACGAAGAGTTGGCCCGGCTGGAAGCGATGGCCCGCCAGCACGACATCCCGCTGATTGTGGATGGAGCCTACGGTACGCCATTTCCAAATTTGCTGTTTGTGGATGCGACACCCCACTGGAACGACCAGGTGATCCTGTGTCTGAGCCTTTCCAAGTTCGGCCTGCCGGCCGTGCGAACGGGCATCGTTATTGCGGCGGAGCCGGTGATCAAGGCCTTGTCGGGCATCAATGCCATCATGAACCTGGCCACTGGTAGCTTTGGCGCCATGCTGGCGGAGCCTCTGGTGCGCTCAGGAGAGATCCTGTCGCTCAGCCGGGACGTGGTCTGCCCGTTCTACAAGGCGAAAATGGAGCGGGCGGTGGCGGTGTTCCGGGATGCCATGGGCGAGGACAGTTGTCGCTGGTATGTCCATAAGCCGGAAGGCGCCATGTTTCTCTGGCTCTGGTTTCCGGGGCTGCCGATCAGCAGTCTGGAGTTGTATCAGCGGCTCAAGGCGCGGGGCGTGCTGGTGGTGTCAGGGCACTATTTCTTCCCCGGCTTGCCGGAAGACGGCTGGAAACACCGCCACGAATGCCTGCGAGTGACCTATTCACAGGACGATGAGCGCGTGGCGGAGGGGCTGCGAATCATTGCGGATGAGGTGAAGGCTGTCTGGGCGACGACCAACCCGTAACCCATCGCTCTAGCGGCCCACCTTGGCGTTGCTGATGGTCAGCTCGTACTCGCTGCCGTCAGGTTCCACCTGGAGGAAACGGATCAGCAGATAGTCACGCTCTGGCGCGAACCACATCAGTGACTGACGCTTGCTGTCGCTGTCGCGGACTTTCTCGGCCTTGAGTGTGCGGATGTCGTCGCCGTTGATGCGCACGGTCTCCTCGTCAACCACGGAGAACCTGTCGGTGTCGTAGTCGCCCTTGTCGATGACGCGGTATTCCATCTCACGCTTGCCGGCCTTGATGTCCTGGCTCAGTTGCAGTTGGTAGCCCATGGGATCCATGGCGCCGTCCTCCAGCGTCATCGAAAACTTATCGCCTTCGTGATGCCCGCTGACCACTTTATTTTCCCAGTCAAAATCGATCGCTTCCTCGCGGTCTCTGATCAGCAGGCCGGACAGCTTATAGCGATAGCGCAGGGGAACCACTTGATTATCTTCCCAGCGAAAGATCAGTGATTCGTCGATATCGGCGACAAAGGAATTTACGTCCGTTCGGAAACGCCAGGTGCCATCGTCCCGTTGCTCGAGGCTGCGGCGGGCATCGCCATTGAGAGAGATGCCCTTGTCCAGGGACGCATTGTAGCTGAGCTTCATTGGCTGGAGGGCTACGTCCTCCTGCGCATCGGAGGCGCTTGCGAGTGTGGCACCAAAAAGCAGGGCCCCGGCCAACAGGGCGGGCAAGGCTGTGGGGCTGAGTTTCAGGGGCATGTGACTCCTCCGGTTGCAATGGCAGATGGGGCTTTGCCTGGTTACTGGACAGTCTAGCGCGCCTGGTTGCTCCCGGAGATGACGATAAGTTTACTCAGGTCGTGGCAGCTGTGTTCTCGTCCGGAAGCACCAGAGGTCGGTTCAGTGGCTGACCGTCGAATACCACGTAGTCGCTGCCCAGTTGAATGCGCCCCTCACAGAACCAGCGCACGACGATTGGGTAAAGCACGTGTTCTTTCTCCTGGACTTTCTCGGCCAGGGATTCCGGGGTGTCGTCAGAAGAGATGCTCACTTCCGCCTGCGCAATCACCGGCCCGCCATCCAGTTCTTCGGTGACAAAATGAATGGAGACACCGTGGGTTGTTTCGCCAGCGTCCAGCGCACGCTGATGGGTGTTCAGCCCGGTGTACTTGGGCAGCAGGGAAGGGTGCACGTTCAGCATGGTGCCACGCAGTGCCCGTACGAAATCCGTGGTCAGGATGCGCATGAAGCCTGCCAGAACGATCAGGTCCGGGTTGTGGCGGCGGATTTCCGCCATGAGAGCGCCGTCGAATTCCTCGCGGGAGCCATAATGAGTATGATCCACGGTGAAGGTGTCGATATTGGCTTGAGCTGCCCTCTCAAGCGCGAAGGCGCCAGGGCGGTTGCATCCTACCGCAACGATCTGGCCGGGAAAGTCCCGCTCCCGGCTGGCGTCAATCAGGGCCTGGAGGTTGGTTCCGCTGCCGGAAGCCAGGACCAGGATGCGAGGGGCGGTTACGGAATCTGCCTTCATGCCGACAACAGCCCTGGCGCATAACGTACCGAGGCAGAGGCCGTGGCGTCGTCAGAGGCCTCAATGATGCCGATCTGCCAGACTTTTTCACCCAGAGCGTTCAGCGTATCGAGGGCCAGTTCGCGCTGGTTGGCCGGGATGCATACAACCATACCAACGCCGCAGTTGAATGTTCGGTACATTTCTTCGCTGGCAACGCCGCCGGCATCTTTCAACCATTGGAAAACCGGGGGCAGTTGCCAGCTGTCCGTATCGATGGCCGCAACTATGCCATCAGGCAGAACCCTGGGAATGTTCTCCGGAAGGCCTCCGCCGGTAATGTGGGAGAGCGCACGAACGTCCACTTCGCGGGCGAGCTGGAGCAAGTTTTTCACGTAAATGCGGGTGGGCGCCATCAGGGCATCCGCGAGGGTAACGTCGGCAACCGTCTGGTTCAGGTCAGCGTTGCTGACTTCCAGAATCTTGCGGATCAGGGAGTAACCATTGGAATGCGGGCCGGAAGAACCCAGGGCGAGCAGAACGTCGCCAGCCTGCACGTGGCTGCCATCAATGATCTCGCTGCGCTCCGCCACACCCACACAGAAACCGGCCAGATCGTAGTCGTCCCCTTCGTACATGCCTGGCATTTCTGCAGTCTCGCCGCCCACCAGGGAGCAGCCGGCCTGTTCACAGCCAGCGCCAATGCCGTCGACAACCTGGGCGGCAACGTCAACATTCAGCTTGCCGGTAGCGTAATAGTCCAGGAAGAACAGGGGTTCTGCACCGCCCACCACCAGGTCGTTGACGCACATGGCCACAAGGTCAATGCCAATGGTGTCGTGCTTCTGGAGCTGCATGGCAAGTCGAAGCTTGGTGCCGACGCCATCGGTGCCTGACACCAGCACAGGCTCATTGTAGCCAGGGGGAATAGCCACCATGGCGCCAAAGCCACCGAGGCCGCCAAGGACTTCCGGGCGACGTGTGCGCGCCGCGGTGTTCTTGATGCGGTCGACGAGTTCGTTACCAGCATCGATATCAACGCCGGCATCACGATAGGTGAGGGAGGGCTTTTGTTCGCTCATGGTGTGCTTAACCGTTTGGACAGTGGGACAGGCGGCGGATTTTAACAGGTGCGGAACGGTGCTCCAAATGCAATTGCCCCGTTTGTCACCCTCAAGGCAGTGTGGCACCGCATTGACTTTCTGCAATCCCGGTTAGCTACTCACACCAGGGGGCTTGGTGTATCCTATGCGCCATTAAGACGAATCGCAGGGTGTTTCATGCCAGACTCAGGAAAAATCTCGATGCAGGCAGCGCGGATAATCCGTCAGTCACTCCGGTTGTTTGGCGTTCTGGCGCTGATGGCCACGCCAGCGGCAGCTGTTACCGTCACCGGCCTCTACTCGGTGGAAGTGCCCGTCGAGGGTTCCCAGCCGCAGGAACTTGAGCAGGGCTATGCGGACGGCCTTAGCCGCGTGTTTGTACGTGTTTCGGGCACCCGCGACGTGTTGCGTAGCGACGGTGTTGCGGAGCTCCTGGCGAACGCCGAATCGCTGCTTCAGTCCTACCAGTTCTTACGCTCGGATACGGGAAATCACAGACTACGGATGAGTTTCGGCGCGGTCGGTGTCAACCGTGCGCTGGCGTCTGCGGATGCGCCGGTGTGGGGCGCGAACCGGCCGCTGACCCTGGCCTGGATCGCGGTCGAAGAGGGTGGACGCCGCACTCTGGTCCACCAGGGAAGCGACAGCACCGGGACGGGCGCCGATGAGCAATGGCGTCGTGTCTTTCAGGACGCGGCGGTCGACCGCGGTTTGCCGGTGGGTCTTCCCCCAGCGAGGTACCGGGACGACCGTGAACTGTTATCGGACATATGGGGCCAGTTTACGTCCAGTGTCCGCAGATCGTCTGAAGATATGGAGCATGACCTGATGTCATTGGTACGGGTCAGCCGTTCCGGATCACAGTGGCGCGCCGGATGGGTATTTGACGGTATGGGGCTGGATAGTACAGAGCAATCGGTGACCGCTGACACTCCGCAAGCTCTGGCCGCTGCCGTTGTCGGGCGCTGGGCGGAAATGTTCGCAGACCGTTATGCGGTTGCGGGCAGTGACGTCGGCGAGTCGCCACAAGTGGACATCGTTGTGCACGGAGTCAGCAATCTGAAGGACTACGCCCGAGTGAATGGGGTTCTCAAGAACCTGTCCCCCGTGGTTGATGCAGGTGCGACAAGAGCGAGGAAGGAACAACTGACACTCAGGGTCGCATTCTCAGGGGAGATGGAGCAGTTGAAGCAGTACATTGCCCTGGATCCGCGGTTGGTTCCTCTTTCTGAGGCTGAGATCTCCCGCATGCCCACCGGTGACGAGAAACAGTCCGGCGGTCAGCCTCAGGCGCAACCGGTACAGCGGGCGCCACAAGGAGGCATCGCACTGGCTGAACAGAGCACTGAAAGCGCTGCGGCCTCCGCGAATCCACTGTTCGTCTACCAACCGCTGTTGGCAAATAATGAGGAAGAATCAGAACAGGCGTTCGAGTCACTCTACCAGGTGCTTCATTACCGCTGGCAGCCTGCCTCCATCGTCGAGTCGGAAGACGGGGAATAATATCGCGGTGTTCGGTATTTGGGGAGTCACGTCATGACGCACCGCTGGCGCTGGATTCCAAATGCGCTGACGTTTCTGCGCATTTTACTGATTGCTCCTTTTGCTGCAGCCCTGATGGCCAAGGAATATCGTTTCGCCCTGGTGATATTTTTTCTGGCATCCGCAACGGATGCCTTTGACGGGTTCCTGGCTCGTCATTACAACTGGCGAACCCGGCTTGGCGCCATTGCCGACCCATTAGCGGACAAAGCACTGCTGATCACCGCGTATCTGATGCTGGTTCTGACTGGCGTACTTCCAGCCTGGCTGTTCTGGTTGGTGCTGGGCCGGGATCTTCTGATCGTCTGTGGTGGGCTGGCGTTTCATTATGGTGTCGGTCGCTTTGAGATGCAGCCAAGCCTGCCCGGGAAACTCAACACCCTGATTCAGATTCTGGTCGCCCTCGCGATCATCATTCTACTGGCGGAGTTGCCGATGCAGCCGTGGGTTATGGATGTTGGCATTCTGCTGGTGGCGGCGTCAGCCATTTTCAGTGGTGCGCACTATATCGGCGTATGGAGTCTGAGAGCATGGAGGGCAAAAAGGCAGTGAGTGCGTCACAGCTGGTGTTGGGGGTAAAGCTTCGGGATGACGCCCGTTTTGACAATTTTCATGGTAGCCGGAATGCTGATGCCGCGGCGAGGCTTAAGTCCGCCTGTGAACAGGCCGTCGCTGTGCCCGTCATCGCCGTCTGCGGAGACGCTGATACTGGCAAAAGCCACCTGTTGCAGGCGGCCTGTCATCTGGCGGAGCAGAACCAACAGAGCGCGGTTTGTGTCAGCATGGAGGAGCTGTTGCCCCTGGGGCCTGACTCGCTCTCAGGGCTTGAGGGTCAGTCCGTCATCTGCCTGGACGACCTGGATCTCATTGCGGGCCAGGAAAACTGGGAAGAGGCCATCTTCCATCTGTACAATCGGGTGAATGACCATGGCCATCTGATGGTCGTCAGCCTGTCAGAGCTGCCGGCGTCGCTGCCGTTCGGGTTGCAGGACCTGGTGTCCCGGTTGAGTCATGGTCTGACCATTCAGTTGGGTATTCATCGCGACGATGATCGCCTGAGGATACTGATGGCGAGGGCGGAACAGCGTGGCCTTGTCCTCAGTGACGATGTAGCTGTGTTCATACTCAGGCGAGCACCCCGGAAACTGGCTGATCTACTGGCGATTCTGGATCGCCTGGATGAAAACTCATTACGCGCCCAGCGGCGGCTGACGATCCCGTTCGTCAAGTCGGTGTTGGGCTGGTAGGGCGTTATATTCGCAGGGAAACTGTCAGAGGAAGCAGCATGAGACGAGTAGTGTTTAACCAGAAAGGTGGCGTCGGCAAGTCCAGTATCACCTGTAACCTGGCCGCGATCAGCGCCGCCCGGGGCAAACGAACACTGGTTGTCGATCTTGATCCCCAGGGTAATTCCACCCACTACCTGCTGGGCAAGCCTGCGGGCGAGCTTAAGGATACCATCGCCGACTACCTTGAGCAGACGGTGGCGTTTACCGTGTTCAATCGGCGCGCTGACGAATTTGTCCACGCCTCTCCCTTCGACAACCTGTTTGTTATGCCCTCCAGCCCGGAACTGGATTTTCTGGAGCGCAAACTGGAAGCCAAGCACAAGATTTACAAGCTGAGGGAAGCGCTGAAGAAACTTGGAGAGTCGTTTGACGAAATCTACATAGATACGGCGCCGGCACTCAATTTCTACACCCGGTCGGCACTGATTGCGGCGCAGCGCTGCCTGATCCCTTTCGATTGCGATGATTTTTCCCGTCAGGCCCTCTACAGCATCCTTCACGAGATCCAGGAGCTGCAGGAAGACCACAACGAAGACCTCGTGGTCGAAGGTATTGTCGCGAACCAGTTCCAGCCCCGCGCCAGTCTGCCAAAGAAGCTGGTGCGCGAGCTGATGGATGAGGGGCTGCCGGTATTACCGGTGAGGTTGTCCAGTTCGGTGAAGATGAAGGAGTCGCACCAGAGCCGGCAACCGTTGATTCATATGGCACCAAAACACCCGCTTACACGGCAATATGAAGACCTCTACCGAGTGCTTCACGGCGAGACCGTTGAACTGGAACCCCTGGCAGATTGAGAGTGAGCGTAACTATGGCGAATTCGTCCGACCATACCACCCGTGTTGCGGACAGCCTGCTTCAGATAGAGATTGAGTTGCGTCGAATCGATGCATGGGAGAGTGAGCCGCCATCGCCAGAGGCGCTGCAGAGCGCCCAGCCATTTGCCGTGGACACGCTGAAGTTTACCCAGTGGTTGCAGTTCGTCTTTGTCAGCCGGATGAAGGAGTTAATTGAGGGCGGTCACCCCCTGCCTCAGGTGTCAGGTATGGCACCGATGGCAGAAGAGCACTTTCGGGGCAGGGAAGAGTCCGGGACTGGCCTGATTAGCGAGCTGGAAGAAATGGACCGTCTGCTGTCCGGTCGGCCCTAGGCGCACAAACGGGGCTCTGACCGAATCAGTCGTGGGAGTCGAGGCGCATGGACAGGTCCACCGCCCGGACATCCTTGGTCAATGCACCGATAGAAATATAGTCAACACCGGTCTCGGCAATGGGTACCAGCGTTTCGCTGTTGATGCCGCCGGACGCTTCCAGCTTTGCGGCGCCAGCCGTGTGGATAACCGCCTGACGCATGTCCGCCAGTGAGAACTCATCCAGCATAATGATATCCGCGCCTGCGACCAGGGCCTGATCCAGTTCGTCCAGGTTTTCGGTTTCCACTTCCACCGGTCGGCCAGGGGCAATGCGGCGGGCCTCGCTGACTGCATTGGCAATAGAGCCACAGGCGGCAATGTGGTTTTCCTTGATCAGGAAGGCGTCCCACAGACCAATGCGATGGTTATGGCAGCCACCACAGGTAACCGCGTATTTCTGCGCCAGCCGCAGGCCCGGCAGGGTCTTGCGGGTATCCAGTAGTTGGACACCAGTATGGGCGACACGGCGGGCATGGCCGGCACACGTGGTGGCAACGCCGGACAGCAACTGCAGCCAGTTCAGGGCTGAGCGCTCGGCGGTGAGCAGGCTGCGGGCTGGGCCTTCCATGGAAAACAGCGACTGCCCAGGGCTTGCCTCGTCTCCGTCCTGCACCTGCCAGTTCAGGGTGACCTCAGGATCTACCTGCCTGAACACCTCCTCAACCCATGCGCGCCCAGCAATGGTTGCGGCATCACGGGTAATGACATGTCCGCGACTGATGCGCGCCTGCGGAATCAGCATGGCAGTAATGTCGCCATCTCCAATGTCTTCACGCAGGCTTTGTGCAACAGTTTCGATGCGGGACTGACGAAGCAGTTCGGCTGGGATCATGGCAGAGGTTCCGGTCGTTCAGTGGCGGTTTTGAGGCACATTGGGTGTGCGGATGTGATTCTATAGGCCTTAGCCAGATTCGCCAAACGTGGAAGGGTGGGCTGCTAAACTGTGACAACCATCACTTAATCACAAAAGGTGACAAATTCTGACACAAGGTGACGTGGGTAAAGCCTAAGATGTGCAATAACACATTTCTCCAGCTACCACCCGGAGCAGCCGAATGGCGCAGGATAACAAGGTTGTAAGTCTCAAAGG
>PBRG01000219.1 GCA_002726615.1 Marinobacter sp. | reverse complement strand
GTCCAGCGTACTGAGTGTGGAGTCGCCAACCTGCTCCGCTATACTATCCGGGAGCGCATTTGCCACGGCCTGGGCCGCCCAAGGCACGCCCCAGACAAACGCCGCACCGGTAGTCGCGACGGTGACGACGACCGCAACCAGAATCAGCCCCAGGTGATTCTCCAGCGCGTGTAGCAGGCGATTACCATGCCCTCGCCGGGATTGTCGGCTAAGCTGATCCACCGCGTCGTTGTCCCCGGTTTCGAATACGCCATCGTCAGGCAGGTGGAGGTAGCGGGGGGTGTTGCCAATCCGTGGTGATATGGTCACATCGTCGGGTTTGAGGCGCAGTCGGGTGTCACCCGCATCAACGATGATCACGCCAGCGGCGGAGCGCAGTACTGCGCCCTGCCGGCTGGAGTCATTACCCGAATAGAACTGGCCTTCGATCGTGACTTCAGATGGCGGCGAAGTCGACATCGAAGGCATCTCCCAGCTCCTGTCCCAGCGCACTGGTGCGGTTCTGCTCGGCCGCAACGAAGTGGTTCAGGTCACCGCTGACCCTCATGGCCGTGCAGGAAGCCCGGTACCTTGCCATACGCACCTTGGCCCAGGGTGTGAACAGGCCAAGGGTGAGGACGACCAAGAAACTGTTGGACAGGTAAATCCACACCATTTGCAGCGGTTGCAGGCGAGATTCAAAGCCGTGATGGTCGAGATGGACGGCATTGAGGAAGAGGTTCGAAATTCCTGCCATGAAATAGCCGAACAGTGTCAGGTAGCCAGCACCGGCAATGATCGACCCGACGGTAAAGCCGACATAGCGCATGGCGAGGAACGCCGCAACTCCGAAGGCAATGGCGATCAGCAGACCTTTTCCGAAGAAACGGTAGTAGGATCCGGTATCGGCTTTGAGTGCGAACTCGGTGGTACCGTATCGGCTGCCGTTGGCAATGAATTCGTGGGTTTTCTTCATCACCAGTGGGGTAAGCAGCAGCAGGGTCAGCACGTTCAATAGTGGCCACACAAACGCCACCATAAAGGCCTGGCCATAACGGCCCTGAAAGTCGAAACGGATGTTGCGATAGGCACTGTTGACGGCTTTGAACCGCAGCGAGCGTACCATGATCCAGGGTATGATGGGGATAAATGCAATGGCGAAGACCAGTGCGGCCTCGACGTACATCTCGGAAAGCACCACGTAGACAACCAGAATGGCCAGGGCAATCAATCGGCCTTTGAGGATAGTGATCGGGCTGGCCAGGTATTGGAAACTGGCACCATCGAGTTTGGTGTTGCCATAGAAGTATTGATTGTTACGTACCGTGGCCCAGGCAGAATAGATACCAAGGGTGACAATGGTCAGCAGGATGTTGACGATCCAGATTCCGAAATACTCGCGGCCGTTACCGGTGAACTCCAGCGGTGTTTCCTGCTGTGGGCCGGTCGGGTTGGCCGTTGCCGGCTCGGCGTTCGACGACACTGGCGGTTGGGCGCCGGCGGTTTCCGTTTCGAGGTTTACAGCAGCGGCTGGTTGTTTCGCAATGTGTACTTCGGCACCGGCTTTTGTCAGTCGCTCATGGTAAACCACGGCGTCCGCGTGACTGAGACCGGACTTGAGTGTCTTGGTGGCACCGCTGAAAAGACTGGCAGTACGTTCGTCCGAGATCCGAAACAGGGCTTGTACATTTCCCCTGACCTCTGCGTCGTTGAATCCGTCGAGAATCTGTCCGGCAAACGTTATCTGATAGAGTTCGTTGTGGCGTTCCTTGGTCATGACGTCCCTTGTACCTGTTGTTCCCTGATGGGGTGTTCATGTCACCCGTTGTAATCGAAAAGTGGGGTTGCGCTCGTAAAAGACGGTTACGGGAAGAAAGTTACCAGAAATTCATGTGGCATCCGTGATATCAGGCACAAATAATCCATGTTAAACCGACAATAAACCGTCGTAAGGAAAATTGGGGGCAGGTGTTGTGACCACAGAACAGGGAGTTGTCTTCGCAGTGCTGGCGGCCACATTGGCTCTGTTCATCTGGAACCGGCTACGGTTTGATGTGGTGGCCATGCTGGCGTTGTTGTCGATCGCAATTGCCGGCTTGGTACCCACGGACGAACTGTTTTCCGGCTTTGGTCACCCTGCCGTGGTGACTGTTGCGGCGGTTCTGGTGATCAGCCAGGGCCTGGTAAATGGCGGCGTGGTGGACAACATAGCCCGGTTCCTGGGGAGGGTAGGGCACCGTCCCACCTTGCAGGTGCTCACCCTGACGGCGGTCGTTGCGCTCTGTTCCGGTTTTATCAACAACGTGGGTGCGTTGGCGCTGTTGATGCCGGTAGCGGTGTGGATGTCCAGGGAGGCAGGGCGCTCGCCCTCACTGTTGCTAATGCCACTGGCGTTTGGTTCGCTGCTCGGAGGCACCATGACACTGATCGGTACGCCTCCGAATATTATCATCGCCAGCTATCGGGAAGGCACCGAAGCGTTCGGCCTGTTCGACTTTGCGCCGGTGGGCGCTGCGATCACTTTTGCCGGCATCGCTTTTATCGCTCTGGCGGGTTGGCGATTGACACCCAGAAGGGGCGACGATAGTGGGGATGACGACAAGCTTTTCAGCGTTGGCGACTATCTGACCGAACTGAAAATCCCCGAAGGATCTCCTCACGCTGGCGCGACGCTCCACAACCTGCTGGCGGAAAGCGGGGAAGACCGGGACGTGGTGGTGCTGGCGCTGATTCGCGACGACAAACGCCAGCTTGCGCCATCGACCTATAAGGTGCTGCAAGAGAATGACCTGCTTCTGGTGGAATCGGACACCGAGAGCCTGCAGGCGTTCCTCGACAACACCGGCCTGGAACTCGGTAGCCAAGATGACGCCGACACCGAGTCCGAAGAGGACAAAGCGGCACGGAAAAGCCGTAAAAAGGAACTGAATGAAGGTGAGGTGCAGCTGACCGAAGCGGTGATTACCCCTGAGTCTTCCCTGGTGGGGCAGACGGCCAACCGTCTCAACCTGCGCGAGCGCAACGGCCTCAATATTGTTGCCGTTGCCCGACAGGGGCATCGGCTGAAGCGCCGTCTGGGGGATATTCGCTTCAATGCCGGTGATATTCTGCTGGTGCAGGGCTTCGAAGACACACTAACCTCGACGTTGTCCGACATCGGTTGCCTGCCCCTGGCCGAACGTGGGTTGCGCCTGGGCTCTTCCCGCAAGACCTTACTGGCATCCGGCATCTTTATCATCAGTATCGTTGCCATTGTCAGCGGTTGGCTGTCAGCCCCGGTGGCATTAGTGTCTGGCGCTGTGGCCATGGTACTGACCAAGCTGATTGACGCCCCCGGTGCCTACCGGGCCATCGACTGGTCTGTGATAGTGCTGCTGGCGGCGATGATCCCGGTGGGACAGGCGCTGGAAACCACGGGTGGCGCAGAGCTGATCGCCGGCCAGATGCTGGCAATTGGCGACGGACTGGCCCCGTCGGCCGTGTTGGTCATGGTTCTGGTGGGAACCATGCTGTTGTCGAATGTGGTCAATAACGCAGCGGCGGCCATTCTGGTCGCGCCTATCGCGCTGAGCCTGTCCGCTGAACTTGGTATGGCCTCCGATGCGGTGCTGATGGCGGTTGCGGTCGGCGCGTCCTGCGCCTTCCTGACGCCCATTGGTCATCAGTCGAATGCGTTGGTGATGGAGCCCGGAGGTTATCAGTTTGGCGATTACTGGCGTCTGGGGTTGCCACTGTCGATCCTGGTCACTGCTGTTGCCGTACCGATGATCCTGCTGGTTTGGGGGTAATGGGTCGGGCATCGAGAGCGTTTCCTGTGCCGGCCTCTCTGTTATGCTGAAAGCGAGAAACGGGTAAATCAACGGAGCCGACATGACGCAGAGCGAACAGGCGCAAAAAACAGAATTGCTGGCCGAGTTGGAAGCGACCCGCCACCGGACCTTTGAACTGGTTGGCTCCCTCAGTGATGAGCAGCTTGAGGTGCCCTACCACCCGGGTGTGAACCCGCCACTTTGGGAAATGGGGCACGCGAGCTTTTTCTACGAAGTGTTCGTTTTTAACCGTCTGGATGGTACCCCGAGCTACGATCCGTCCATGGACGACCTCTGGGATTCGTTTCACATCGACCACGGAGACCGTTGGAGTCGCAAGCTCTTCCCCGGTCGAGAGCAAACCCTTCAGTATTTCAACATCATCTACGATCGCGTTGCCTCGCGCATCGCACAGCAACCACTGACCGACGAGGCCCTGTACCTCTATCGTTACGCCATTTATCACCAGCACATGCACATTGAATCGATGACGTGGTGTCGGCAGACGGTTGACCTGCCAGCTCCCCCTGGCTTTGTTGGCGCCTTGCCAGAGCGTTCGGAACCTCTGGCCGGGGATGCACTCATCCCCGGCGGTCGCTACCAGATCGGAATGCCGGGCGAGTCTGCCTGCTACGCCACCACAGACTTTGCCTTTGATGGGGAAAAGCCGCGTTTCGAAACCCCGGTGGAGCCCTTTGCCATCTCCCGCCCCCTTGTGTCCAACCGGGAGTTTCTGGCGTTCGTTGAGGATGAAGGCTACCGGCGACCGGAACTCTGGTCTTTCGGAGGGCGCAAGTGGTTGAGTACCGATATTGATATTTCCCTGGTGCATGGCAGCGCCCAACCAATGTTACGGGAGCCCAGGCACCCGCTTTACTGGCGCTGGCACGAGGGCGAATGGCAGGAGCGTGTGTTTGACCGCTGGCAGGCCCTGAACCTGGATGCGCCTGTCGCCCACGTCAGCTATTGGGAGGCTGAGGCCTATTGCCATTGGGCGGGCCGGCGCTTGCCAACAGAAGTGGAGTGGGAGGCAGCGGCACTGGGTAACCGGAGTGGCGAGGAATTTCGCCGTTTTCCCTGGGGGAATGAACGGCCAACTCCCGACCACGCGGATCTCGACGCCACCCATATGGCGCAACAGCCGGTATGGGATTATCCGGCGGGTGAGAGCCGTTCCGGCTGTCGCCAGATGATTGGCGGCGTCTGGGAATGGACCAGCAGTCAGTTTCTTCCCTACGACGGATTCAGGGTCGATATGTACCCCTTTATGTCCACCTTGCAGTTCGGTGATCATAAGGTGACCCGGGGCGGCGGGTGTGCGACATCCTCGTGCCTGATTCGGGGTACTTACCGACAAGCCTACCTGCCCCTGCGCAACGACGTGTACACCGGGTTTCGCACCTGTGCGCTGTCTGATGCAGCTTCCGGTACACGGTGAGGATCATATATGAACGTTTACGAGACTGACGAATTACTCGGGCAGTACCTGGGGTTTCATTTTGGTGAAAGCCACTTTGGGGTAGGAAATTATCCCGCCCGCTGCGCCGGTATCTGCCAGGAATTGATGGCGGGCCGGGATAAACGACGGGCGCTTGACCTGGGGTGTGCCGTAGGCCGAACCGCCTTTGAGCTTGGTCGGGTCTTTGATCATGTGGTGGGGGTGGATCTTTCCCGCCGGTTTATCGATGCGGCTACAACGCTTCAGAAGACCGGTGAGATCGATTACTTTCGCCGCGACGAAGGGGAGCTTGGCGAGCGGATAACGGTGAGCCTGAATGCCCTGGGTCTCGACCGGGCGGCTGAAAAAGTATCATTTGCCACCGGTGACGCCAGCAACCTGGGGCCGGAACATGTGGATTATGATCTGGTCTTCGCCGGCAATCTGATCGACCGCCTTCAGGATCCGGGCGCCTTTCTGGAAAGTATCCATCGACGCCTGGCGGTGGGTGGCTCACTGGTAATCAGCTCGCCCTACACCTTGATGGATGAATTCACCCCGATTGCCAACTGGATCGGCGGGTACGAACGCAATGGCCAGCCGTATACGGTCTATCAGGGAATGAAAGAGATACTCTCGCATCATTTTGAAGAGAGTCAGCCGCCCAGGGACGTGCCGTTTGTCATTCGGGAAACCCGGCGTAAGTTTCAGCACACCATTGCGGAGCTCAGTGCCTGGCGTCGAATCCGATGATCAGTCCCGGCGGGCAAAAAGCGCCGTCTGCGTGGGGTGCCCAACCCCGGGTACATAGTCTCCAATACCTCCAAATCGCACGTCATAGCCATTGCGCTCCGCCACGCCACTGGCCCAGCGCTGGAACTTGGCTCTGTCCCATTCGAATTTATGGTCTTCCTCGCGGAATTCACCCGGTGCCAGGTCGAACAGGGGGTTATACTCCCGATTTGGGGTGGTCATAAACAGATACCCTGGCCGGTATTCCCCGAACACCGCGCGTTCCACCTTTGATAGCTGCTCCGGCGGGACATGTTCAATGGTTTCTACCATGGCGGCCGCGTCGTAGCCGGTCAGGGCCGCGTTGCTCTCGGCGTAGGAGCCGCGGACCAGTCGGATTCTCGGGGTTTCCTCGCGCAGGTATTCGGCGAGCACGGCACGGGCCTGCTGCAGAGACACACCGGAATCTTCCAGGCCGGTTATGCTCTCAAATTGGTCGTCCGCCAGCATCCGGTAGAGCAGGGAGCCGGAACCACAACCCAGGTCCAGTACACGCTTTGCCCCGGTTGACTTCAGAGTACGCAATACGAAATCCAGACGCTCCTCGTGCAGGGATGTCATCTGGGTCATCATGCCGTCCGGAACCATAAGTTCGTGCATCAGGCTTTTGCGTTCTCCGTCGGTGGTGGTGCCTGGTGGTTGCGGTGCAACACCTGGCTTGCCAGGGCAACACCGGTTTCGCTCATCGTGAGATAGGCCTCGTCCGCACCGGCTTCGCGAATTCGTTCTGCTTCGTCGGCGTACAGGGTATGCGCCACGATATAACCGGTGAACCCCTTTTTCCGAAGGTTTCTGGCGGCGATCAGTTTGCCTTCGATGTCGCCCATGGCAAGGATGACGGCTTCAACCGCCGGCATGTGCAGCCCCTGCCAGAAAGAGATGTCCTCCGCGTCACCAAAGACCACATTGCGTCCTTCCCTCTGGTGTTTTTCCACCTTTGCCGGATCGGAGTCAAGCGCCTTGATCAGTGGCTCCTCATGAGCAAGCTGGTCATAGGCGGCTGAGCCGGTACGACCCATACCCATCACGAGTAATCTGGTGTTACCCAGGGAGATGGGTTGCTCATCGGGGTGGCGCCGCTGGCTTTCGAAACGAGCCAGGCGAGCACTGAAACGCTCATAGACCGCGTGGGAAAGCCGGTTCACGGGGGCGGACACCACGAAGGACAGCGCTACGGTGATGGCCAGCGGCACCAACCATTCCGGCAGGGCAACACTGGCCACGATAAGGCCAAACTCACTGTAATTGGTCAGTGACAGGGCGCTCAGGAAACTGCTGCGCGAGCGCAGGCGGAAGGCCAACAACAGGAAAAAAAACAGTACTCCCTTCAGGGGCACTACTAGCAGCGCTACGGCTGCAAATAGCAATGCCTCACCATCCGGCAGGCCGCCGATACCAATCTGCAGGAAAAAGCCCACCAGGAACATTTCCTTTACGCTCCAAAGCGATTTGGTCAGCTCCTGGGCGCGAGGATGATTGGCCAGCATGGCACCTAACACCAGGGCGCCAAGCTCCGAACTCAGCCCAACTGCTTCAAAGCCGAGCCCGCCAAGCACCAGGGCCAGCAGGAGCCCGAGCAGAACCAGCAACTCATCGTGGCCACTGGCGTCCAGAAGTTTGAACAGCAGTGGTCTGAGCAGGGGCAGGCCAAAGATGATGAGCGCCCACTGGGAGGGCGTCTGGCCGGCGGCCAGGCTCATCACCACGAGGGCAACCAGATCCTGCATGATCAGGATTCCGATGGCGACGCGTCCATGGAAGGCCCTCAATTCACGCTTGGTCTCCAGCACCTTGGCCGCCAGTACCGTACTGGAAAAAGAGAGCGCAATGGCGAGCAGAAATGCGGTCTGCCACGTGAGCTCCATCAGCAGGTAGAGGCCGGGGGTAAACACCGCACAGGTGATGCCAAAGTGCAGCAGACTGCCACCGATGACTTCAGGGCTGATGATGGAGCGTAGCTTGAGCTTCAGGCCAACGGTAAACAGCAGCAACAGGACGCCCAGGTGGGCAATGTGTTCAAGAACATCGGTAGCTTCAATGGCGAGGTCAGTGGCGGCGGAGAGACCACTCAGCACAAACCCCGCTGCCAGGTATCCCACCAGGGGCGGCAGGCCAATGGCTTTGACCGTCAGGCCGAGGACAAAGGCAAAGGAAATCCATAGTGCTTCGGGCATGGGTCACGTCACGGTTTAGAAATACGACTCTGGCAAGGCTACCGTGTTTCTGTCGGGCCGTGTAGTCAAAACTGACTTGTCGTGCCAGTTATCACGCGTTGGCGATCACTTTCCCTGGCCGGTGGCGGTTGCGACGAACTCGCGGAACAAGCGTGCGGATTCTTCTGGCACCTCGACCATGGGGGCGTGGCCGACGCCTTCCAGAAGCACTTTACGGGCATCTGGGATTCGCTCGACGAACACATCAGCGTTGCGATAGTTGATCACCCGGTCTTCCATACCCCAGACCACCAGAACCGGTGCCTGGATGCGGGTGATGGCATTGCGGAAGTCATCCTCGTAACCGGTATCCCGGATGGCATCGAAAATCACTTCGTTGACGTCGCGGTTGGCAATGGCCTTCTCTTCCATGATGTCGTAAATGGGCCAGGGCACGAAGGGTTTCTTCTCCAGCGCAAAATCAACCAGGCGTTCAAAGTCGCCCTCCTGGGAGGGGATCAGCGGATTGTCACCGCCCATGACCAGGCTGACCAACTCGCTGTCGTACTCAAAAATTCCCGCCGGATCAAAGAGGGTGGCGGTGAGGATCTGGTCCGGGTAGGTCGCTGCATAGAGAGCGGTGATGGCGCCGCCCATGGAGTTGCCCATCATGTGCGCTCTCTGGACGCCCAGAGCATCGAGAATCCTCGACAGGTGCCTGACCTGATCCTCGAATCGATATCCCAGGTCCAGCTCCTTGCTGCTGTCACCATGGCCGGGCAGGTCGATGGCGTAAACGTTGAACTCATCCGTCAACTGCCGCGCCAGTCGGGTCCAGTTGTCCTTGTTGGCGCCAAAGCCATGGACGAGCACGATGGTGTCGCCGTCCACCGGCTCTGCATTGCTCAGGTAGGCAATGGTCATCTCACCAACGGTGATACTGGATTCCTCCAGCCCGGCACTGGAGCGTTCCCAGCCAATGGCGTTGTCATACAGAGCCTGGCGGGAACAGGCACTGATCATCAAGGTGATGATCAGTATTGAGAGGGTCGACAGGACAGATCGTTGAGCCATCAGAGCGTTCCTTGCGAAGAGTGGGCAGATTCGGGCCTGCGCTATCAGGTGTTTTCCCTGGCAATCGCGCGATAGGCAATGTCCTTGCGATAGAAGGCACCGTCCCATGAAATGCGCGCAGCTACCTCGTAGGCGCGCTTCTGTGCCTCCGTGACGGTATTGCCCAGGGCCGTGGCGCACAGCACTCGTCCACCGTTGGTAGCCACCTGTTCCCCGTTCAAACGGGTACCGGCGTGGAAGACCTTCTCGCCCTCGGTTTCCGATTCTGGCAGCCCGGATATGACGTCGCCCTTGTTGTAGCTGCCAGGATAGCCGCCCGCAGCCAGCACGATGCCCACGGAAGCGCGCTCGTCCCAGTCTGAACGGCACTGGTGAAGCCTGCCGTCAATGGCGGCACCGCAGAGTTCCACCAGATCCGATTTCATCCGCAGCATGATGGGCTGGGTTTCCGGATCGCCAAAGCGGCAGTTGAATTCAATAACCTTGGGGGCACCTTCGCCATCGATCATCAGGCCTGCGTACAGGAATCCCTTATAGGGATGGCCTTCCGCCGCCATGCCGCGAACGGTGGGATAGATTACCTCATCCATGATTCGCTTATGGACATCCTGAGTGACCACCGGAGCCGGGGAGTAGGCACCCATGCCGCCGGTGTTGGGGCCGGTGTCGCCATCGCCCACGCGTTTGTGGTCCTGGGAGGTGGCCATGGGCAACACGTGCTCGCCATCCACCATCACGATAAAACTGGCTTCCTCGCCGTCCAGGAACTCCTCGACCACCACGCGGCTACCGGCATCGCCGAAGGCATTGCCCGCCAGCATATCGCGAATGGCATCTTCGGCTTCTTCCAGCGTCATGGCGACAATCACGCCTTTGCCGGCGGCGAGGCCATCGGCTTTTACGACGATAGGCGCGCCCTGCTTGCGTACATAATCCAGTGCCTGGTTCACGTCGGTGAAATTGGCGTAGGCGGCGGTGGGGATGTTCTGACGGTCCAGGAAGTCCTTGGTGAAGGCCTTGGAGCCTTCCAGTTGCGCGGCACCGGCGCTGGGGCCGAACACCCGCAAACCGCGCTCTTCGAACAGGTCCACAATGCCATCAACCAGCGGCGCCTCGGGGCCGACAATGGTCAGGCCCACATGGTTGGCCGCGGCAAAGTCCGCCAGACCATTGAGGTCCATGACGTCAATGTTGATGTTCTCCAGGCCGGGTTCGCGGGCGGTGCCGGCGTTGCCCGGTGCGACAAATACACGATCCGCGCCCGGTGACTGGGCGGCTTTCCAGGCGAGGGCGTGTTCGCGACCGCCGGAGCCAATAACAAGAATATTCATGGTCGGTTCCTGTGTGTCGGATTAGTGCCGGAAGTGGCGCATGCCGGTAAACACCATGGCAATGCCGTGCTGGTTGGCAGCGTCGATCACTTCCTGGTCGCGCATGGAGCCGCCTGGCTGGATCACGGCGGTAATGCCGGCTTCAGCGGCGGCGTCGATACCATCCCGGAACGGGAAGAAGGCATCGGATGCCATCACCGAGCCTTTGACTTCAAGGCCTTCGTCGGCGGCCTTGATGCCGGCGATTTTCGCACTGTATACCCGGCTCATCTGGCCGGCTCCCACGCCGATGGTGCGCCCGGCCTTGGCGTAAACGATCGCGTTGGACTTGACGTACTTGGCCACTTCCCAGGCAAACAGCAGATCGTTCAGCTCCTGCTCGGACGGCTCACGCTCGCTGACCACCTTGACGTCTTCCATCGCCACCATGCCCAGATCGCGGTCCTGAACCAGCAGACCACCGGTGACGCGCTTGTAGTCCAGGGACTTGGCGCGCTCACCATCAAATCCGCCGCAGGCCAACAGGCGGACATTCTTCTTGGCGGCAACCAGCTTCAATGCCTCCGGAGCGATGGTTGGGGCGATGATTACTTCCACGAACTGGCGGTCAATGATGGCCTTGGCGGTTTCCGCGTCCAGTTCTCGGTTAAAGGCAATGATGCCGCCAAACGCAGAGGTGGGGTCGGTGGCGAAGGCCAGATCATAGGCCTGTAGGATGTCAGCACCGATGGCCACACCGCAGGGGTTGGCGTGCTTGACGATCACGCAGGCGGGATCGGCGAAGGGCTTGACGCATTCCAGCGCGGCGTCGGTGTCGGCGACGTTGTTGTAAGACAGTTCCTTGCCCTGAAGCTGTTTGGCCGTGGCAATGCAGGCTTCCCTGGGGTTACGCTCGGTGTAGAAGGCAGCCCGCTGGTGGGGGTTCTCTCCGTAGCGCATGTCCTGAACCTTCAGGAACTGGGTATTGAAGGTGCGAGGGAAGTCGGCGTTGTCGTTATCGGCGGTGCGACCACCAAGATAATTGGCGATAGCACCGTCATAGCCGGCAGTGTGCTCGAAGGCCTTCACAGCCAGGTCGAAGCGCGTGGTGTAGCTCAGCTCGCCGTCGTTGGCTTCCAGCTCTTTCAGGACCCGGCTGTAATCGGAGGCGTTCACCACAATGGCCACATCGTTGTGGTTCTTGGCGGCCGCGCGAACCATGGTTGGCCCGCCAATGTCGATGTTCTCAATGGCGGTGGCGAGGTCGCAGTCCGGCTTGGCGATGGCATCCTCAAATGGGTAGAGGTTTACAATCACCATGTCGATAGGGTTGATGTTGTGCTCTGCCATCACCGCGTCGTCGATGCTGCGACGCCCCAGGATGCCGCCGTGGATTTTCGGGTGCAGGGTTTTGACGCGGCCATCCATCATTTCCGGGAAGCCGGTGTAGTCACTGACTTCGGTGACGGGTACCTGATTGTCCTGGAGGAGGCGAAAGGTGCCACCGGTAGAGAGCAGTTCGATGCCGCGATCGGTCAGTGCACGGCCGAATTCAACGATACCGGTTTTATCAGACACGCTGATCAGCGCACGACGGACGGGGGTATTAGCCTGATTTGCCATGGGTCACTTATTTCTGCTGGGTATGAACGAATGAAGGCCTCGCGAATGGTGTCCGGGAGGCCCTCGTTGCAATCGGGTAGCTGGATTATAGCAGACCGTACTGTTTGAGCTTCTTGCGCAGGGTGCCGCGATTCAGGCCAAGCATGGTCGATGCCTTGGTCTGGTTGTTGCGGGTGTATTTCATCACCTGTTCGAGCAGCGGAGCCTCGACTTCCGATAACACCAGTTGATAGACCTCGGTCACTGGGGCGCCATCGAGTTGGGCGAAATAGTTTTTAAGGGCAACTTCCACGCTGTCGCGCAGGGTAACCGTGTTGCCGCTGCCGTTCACCGTTTGCAATTGATGAATATCATCGTTGGCCGGTGGGGTCAGGTTCTCTTTAGCCAAAGTCTCAGCGGTCATGCTGCGAATACCTCTCCATTTCGTAAGCCTGCAAAGTACTGTTGAATACTGTCTTTCTGCGCCATCGCGTCGTCAATGGCGTTGAAGCGTTTTCTGAACTGTTTGTCTTCGTCGTGGGACTGGAGGTACCAGCCCACGTGTTTCCTGGCAATTCGTACGCCCATGGTTTCGCCGTAGAAGCGGTGCAGGGCGTCCAGGTGTTCGCTTAGTACCTGTTCCACCTCATCCACAGGCGGCTCTGCAAGGTGCCTGCCGGTTTCCAGGAAATGCAGGATCTCCCGGAAAATCCAGGGCCGGCCCTGTGCGCCACGGCCGATTAGCAGCCCGTCAGCACCGGTGAACTTCAGTACATGCTGTGCCTGTTCCGGCGAGTTGATGTCGCCGTTGGCAAATACTGGAATGCTCACCCGGGACTTCACGTCGGCGATCGTGTCGTACTCGGCTTCGCCCTTGTAGGCATCGGCGCGGGTACGACCATGAATGGCCAGGGCCTGGATGCCAGCGTCTTCTGCCATGCGGGCAATCAGTGGCGCATTCCGATGTTCCCTGTCCCAACCTGTGCGCATCTTCAGTGTCACCGGGATGTCAACGGCGGACACGACCGCTTCCAGGATATCCCGCACCAGCGCCTCATCTTTCATCAGTGCTGAGCCGGCGGCCTTGTTACACACCTTCTTGGCCGGGCACCCCATGTTGATGTCGATGATCTGGGCGCCGAACTCGGCATTTAGCCTTGCGGCGTTGGCCAGCATTTCAGGATCGCCGCCGGCAATCTGCACAGAGCGGGGCTCGGGTTCGCCTTCATGGTTCATGCGCGTTTGTGACTTGCGCGTATGCCACAGTTTGCTGTCCGCAATGACCATCTCGGATACAGCCAGCCCAGCGCCCATTCGCCGGCAGAGCAGGCGAAAAGGCCGGTCTGTTACACCGGCCATGGGTGCAACAATCAACGGATTGGGCAGGGTATACGGCCCGATTTTTGCCGTTGGCAGCATGATCTGAATCCGTGTAACAGCGGGTTAAGCGAACGTCGGATGTGATCGGCTGCTCAATAAGTAATCGATCCTGATCCGAAGGGCGGTAATGATACCGCTGGCAGAGATCCTATTGAAGGGGCGAAGCCATGAAAAAATTGATTATTTTTCGTCCTTTCTGGTTGACTTTCGGTCTATTCGGTGGCCGCACCCATTTTCTGTTGAGTGAGGACTTGCTTACTCCTGATAGGCGCGGAAGGCTATATTGTAGTTCACGGCGTCCTTTCCAGGGTCGCGGATGTTGATGACGATTCTGACCGGGGTATCGGTGGGCATTGCCTCAAGATCACGGCCGTCTCCCGCCAGGTACTCGTCCGGTGTGAACACACTCTGGGCGACCACATCACCATTCAGGTTGGAAAACGTCAGGGCGATGGCGGGGAATGGCTGTTCAAAAGCGGCCCGGTTGATGATGACGGCATCGACCACCAGTTGGCTGCGGTTTTCCGGGTTGGTTCGAACTACCAATTTGCGGCTCTGGATGGCATCCACATTGAGTAGCGGGTTCAGTTCGCAACCGGCGATCTCGCAGCCCTGTTCGTAAAAGGGGCGCAGTTCCGGTATGGAAGACAGGCGGTCGAACTGGAACCAGGTGACTTGCGCCACCAGGACGCCGAGCAGCGCGAGGACGATCAGGGTCCATAGCGCCGTTCTCACGCGCCCCCTGCCATTGCCTGCCACAGAGACCGGTTCCCTGCGCAGGTTGCTGTACGGGGAAACGGCGACTAGAGGTTCGTTGTCAGTCACCGGGCCGGCGTCATAGTCGAAGGATGATGATTGAGGTTCATCGACGTAGAAACCATCCGCGTTGTCTACGGGTTCCAGGCTCAGGTCTTCGGGTTCCCGTGGTGTTTCTTCGGGCTCATCCCACGCCGGTTCTTCAAATGGCTCGTTTTCGGGGGGCTCTGATTGTGGTTGGTCGAACTCCACAGGTTCTTCTGGTGGCTCGGGTTCTGTAGGGGCGGGCTTGGCCCTGCGTCTGGTGTCGTCTTCTTCGGACAACATCGCCTCGGCCCAGCTTTCATCGATTTTTTCGTCGGTTACGTCGCCATTGTCGGTCTCGAACGTGCCACTGCTGCGCTCGTCGACGGTGCGAAAGCTGTCGCTCAGTTCGTCGTCGGAGAAGGTCAGCCGGGTACCGGCGTATGGGCCCTCAGCAGCATCTTCCTCAGGGTTGTCCGCAAAAATCAGGTCATCATCCGAGGTGAACCCTGGATCTGCCGGAGCATCCTGCTGTTCCGATGCGGCCGGGCCGCTCTTTTGGCTGGAAATGCCTGAAGCGCCCTCGCTTATCCGGTGTTCGACGGCATTGAACACCGCCATGCAGTTGCCGCAACGCACTTTTCCGCTGGCTACGCTCAGCTGTGCGTCGGTGACCCGGAATCGGGTTTCACATTTTGGGCATCGTGTCTGCAGGCTGCTCTGGGTCATGCTTCTTTCCTGTAAGCGGCGTCGCTACGAGTCACGGAGTTTAGTTGGTTCGTAAGAGTTCGTCACCTGTCGTTGCGCCGTCCTGTGAGCCGTATCCACTCCTCGCGTTGTTCCGGCTCGTCCATGATGAACCAGGGCTCGTAGGCCTCCATGACCTCCCGGGCCTGGTTGGACAGTATGCCGGACAACACAATATCACCGCCCGGTTTTACCTTTGCAGCCAACCTGGGCGCGAGGCCAATCAATGGCTGAGCCAGTATGTTGGCCAGCATGATGTCCGCCATGGTATCGGGTTCATCCCCGGGCAGGAACAGGTCCAGCCGGTCTTCTTCAACCTTGTTGCGGCGCGCGTTTTCCCGGCTGGCCTCCAGTGCCTGGGGGTCTGTGTCGACCCCGATAACGTGGTCGGCGCCCAGCAACAGGGCCGCAAGACCCAGTATGCCGGAGCCACAGCCATAGTCGATCACTTGCCGTGAGGTCACGTTCTGACCATCAAGCCATTCCAGGCATAGAGCCGTGGTGGGGTGGGTTCCGGTACCAAAGGCCAGGCCGGGATCCAGCAGCAGGTTGGCGGCGTGTGGGTCTGGAGCGTCATGCCAGCTGGGTACGATCCATAGCCGGTCACCGAAGCGCAGCGGCTTGAAATCGTCCATCCATTCACGCTCCCAGTCCTTGTCCTCCACCAGGGTAACGTCGATGTCGGGCAGTGACTGTTGTGTCTGCTGATGCCAGGCATCCTTAACGGCGGCGCAGAGCTCTTCGATGTCGCGATCGGACCCGAACAGGCCGGTGACGCTGGTCTGGTGCCAGAGCGGCGTTGTGCCCGGGTCGGGCTCGTACAGGGGCTGGTCTGCGGCATCTTCCATGGAGACGGCCTCAGCGCCCATCTCCATGAGCAGATCCTCAAGCTGGTCCGCGTTCTCCGGATCAGCTGGGATCTGTAGTTGTATCCAGGGCATGTGGGTGTCCTGTTTGGTAGACGAATCGACTGATCGGGTCAGTCCCGTATCAGTTTTTCCAGATAATGGATGGTGAAGTCTACCTGTTTAAAGCCACCATCGCGCACCAGTTTCCTGTGCAGCGCCTGATTCGTCTTGATGCCCTCGACCACCAGTTCATCCAGCGCATTCTTCATACGGCGGCGGGCGATCTCCCGATCGTCTCCCCAGGTAATCAGCTTGGCAACCATGGAGTCGTAGAACGGGGGTACCGTATAACCGCTGTACAGGTGAGAGTCGACCCGTACGCCGTTACCACCAGGCGCATGGAAGTGTTTGACCTTGCCTGGGCTAGGTACAAAGGTTTGCGGGTCTTCTGCGTTGATGCGGCATTCCAGCGCGTGGCCGGTAATCTTGATCTCGTCCTGGCTGTATTGCAGGGGTAGGCCACTGGCGATACGCAACTGCTCGCGAACGATATCGACACCGGTCACCATTTCCGACACCGGATGCTCCACCTGTACCCGTGTGTTCATTTCGATAAAGTAAAAGGCGCCGTCCTGGTACAGGAACTCGAACGTACCTGCACCCACGTAGCCGATTTCCTTGCAGGCGTCGACACAGGCTTTCAGGGTTTTCTCGCGCGCTTCCGGGTCGATATTCGGCGCAGGGGCTTCTTCGATGACCTTCTGGTGCCTACGTTGCATGGAGCAGTCACGGTCGCCAAGGTGAATGACGTTGCCGTGGGTATCCGCCAGTACCTGCACTTCGACGTGGCGGGGGCGTTCCAGATATTTTTCGAGATAAACCGTAGCGTCCCCGAAAGAGTTCTTCGCTTCCGACTGTGTGACCTGCACGCTCTTTAGCAAGGCCGCTTCGGAATGAACCACCTGCATGCCACGACCGCCGCCGCCAGAGGCGGCTTTGATAATGACCGGATAGCCAATTTTACGGGCGATTTCCAGGGTGCGGTTGTCGTCATCCGTCAATGGGCCGTCGGAGCCCGGCACGGTGGGAACACCCGCCGCAATCATTGAGTTGATGGCAGAGACTTTGTTGCCCATCAGGCGAATGGTATCTGCTCTGGGGCCGATAAAGCGGAAGCCGCTTTTTTCGACCTGTTCAGCGAAATCCGCGTTTTCGGCGAGGAAGCCGTAACCGGGATGGATACCGACGGAGTCCGTCACTTCAGCCGCACTGATAATGGTCGGGATGTTCAGGTAGCTGTCTGTGGCACTGTTGGGGCCGATACAGACCGACTCGTCCGCCAGGCGAACATGCATGAGGTCGCGGTCGATCTGGGAGTGGACAGCCACGGTTTTGATGCCCAGCTCCTTGCAGGCACGCAGGATGCGCAGGGCAATTTCGCCGCGATTTGCGATCAGGACTTTTTCTAACATAGCCATGAGAGTATCACCGGGTTCAGGAAATGATGATCATCGGCTGGTCGAATTCGACCGGCTGACCGTTTTCCACCAGGATCTCGGCGACGGTGCCGCTCTTGTCTGCCTCGATCTGGTTCATCATCTTCATGGCTTCGACGATGCACACCACGTCGCCGGCTTTCACTGACTGTCCGACTTCCACGAACGCTTTCGCGGTGGGCGAGGGCGAGCGGTAGAAGGTGCCGACCATTGGCGACTTCACCGCGTGGCCGGAGGGCTCTGCCGGCTTTGCGGGCTCGTCGGCGGCTGGCGCGGACGGCTGCGGTGAGGCGGGCTGGGGTGCTGGTGAGGGATACTGGGCCATATACTGTGGCGCAGCCAGTTGTTCACGGCGTCGGGAGATGCGAACAGAATCATCACCCTCGTGAATCTCCAGCTCCTCGACGTCGGATTCCTCCAGCAGTTCGATAAGTTTCTTGATCTTGCGAATGTCCATAGTCAGTCCGATCCCGTTTTAATCAGTTCTATCGATGAATTCGTTGCAGGGCGGCTTCGAGTGCAAGGTCGTACCCCAGGCTGCCCAGCCCGCAGATAACGCCATCGGCGATATCAGAAAAGTATGAGTGATGACGGAATGCTTCCCGCGCATGCACGTTGGAAAGATGGACCTCAATAAACGGTATGCCCGAGGCCAGCATGGCGTCCCGCAGTGCAACACTGGTGTGGGTGAGCGCCGCCGGGTTGAAGATGATGAAATCAACCCCTTCTGATCTGGCTTCATGTATCCGCTCAATCAGTTCATATTCCGCGTTTGACTGTAAATGTAGCAGGTGATGGCCATCTTCGGCGGCTTTCCGATGCAAACGGTCGTCAATGTCCGCCAATGTCTCGTGGCCGTACACCTCCGGCTCGCGGGTTCCCAGCATGTTCAGGTTGGGGCCATGAAGTACGAGTATGGTCGACATGATTTCGTCTGCCTTGCTGACTTTTTTACAGGATCGCCGAATTTAGCGACATTTTCCCTCAATAGTGCGTTCTTGAAGTCTTCAGATCAACACTTTTTGACAATCGGGTATGTGTCGAAAAGTATCTCACCCACACAAAAGCAATCTTTGTCGTTTGCACGGTCATTGTCGTGAAGGGTGATCAGGAGTTCTATAAGACGTTGGTTTCATAAAACGGCCCCGAGAGCGGGGCGGGGCCGTTGGTGGGGAGGGCCAATCAGTGTCGGTTGGATTCAGTCGCCGGCGGCGGTCACGCAATTGCGGCCCTGGGCCTTGGACCGGTAAAGCGCCCTATCCGCACGTTCGCAGATGGCCTGAGATGTATCGCCTTTCCATGCGGCAACGCCGCAGCTGAAGGTGACGTTAAACTCTCGGTCACCAGCCGGTTGCAAGAGCTCTGAGAAACGCTCGCGGATTTCGTTCAGTACATTGCGGGCGTCACTCTCGCGGGTGGCCGGCAGGATAATGGCAAACTCCTCGCCGCCGTATCGGCCAATATGGTCGGTCTTGCGCAATCGTTGTTTCAGGAACATGGACAGGCTTCGCAGCACACGGTCGCCAATGGGGTGGCCGAAGGTATCGTTCACCTTTTTGAAGTAGTCGATGTCGATCATTGCAAAGCACAGTTGTTGGTCTTTCTGCCGCGCCCGTACGATCTCCTGATCAAGCAGGTGCAGGGTATGGGTGTGATTGAACAGGCCGGTAAGGCTGTCGCGGATCATCAGCGCCAGCAGCGATCGGGCACGGCGGCCACGATTGTGTATCGTGGAGATCAGATGTTTCGGGTCAATCGGCTTGGTCAGGAAGTCATCGCCCCCAAGGCTCATGGCATGCAGCTGTTTGGTAACGTCTTCCTCCGCAGAAAGGTAAATGATCGGCACGCTGTGGAAACGGTCCTGTTGGCGGATCACCCGCGCGATCTCCATGCCGGTGCAGCCGGGCATGTACATGTCCAGAATGATGATCTCTGGCGAGAACGATTCCAGTGCATGAATGATTTCCATGGGGTCGGTGATGATGTGGGCATTCATGCCGGCCTTTTTCAGCACCGTCTCCATGAACTTGGCCTGGGCGCGAGAATCATCCAGCACCAGAACCTTGTAAGGCTCCACCGTATTGCCATGGGTGTAGGTTTCAATTTTTTCGATCAGCTGGCCGGGGTCAACTGCTGGGTAAAAGAATTCCTCGCCACCGCATCGGGACGCCCGCAGGCGGGTTTCTATGGTGCCGTCCTCATCGCTCATGAAGATGATGGGAATGGGAGTGTCGTGGCGTTCCTGAAGCCGTTCAATGGTGGCAATCCCGCTAAGGGGCTCGCCGCCGTAGTTAACATCCATCAGGATGGTTTCGGGTTTGTGGAGTGCGCAGGCTTCGATCAGCTTGTCGGCGGTATTGAATGCCGACGCACGAAAGCCGAAAAACTCAAGCTGGCGGATCAGGCGGCTGGCCATTTCTTCACTGGCCAGAGCAATATAGACAGGCGTACGTCGATATTGCTGGGGGGCTTCACTGGCTTCCTGGTCGGTCCGTCTTGACGTGCAGTGAGACAGTTGCTCAATGGCATCCTGGAGTTTGCGACCCAGGCCTTCGGGGAGCATGCTGCCTTCCGGCCACTCACCAATCAGGTCAAACACCTGGCGCCCGGAATCGGCATGACTTTCCATGTCGAAGCGCTTTGCGTAGCGAACCAGTTTGTCGGCTGCCCTGGCAAAATCGCCCTTGAAAGCGGCAGACTGGCCGGTGTCTTCACGGATTTTTTGCCATGTATCCAGGACCACGCGTGCCTGGGTGGTGACACGGCGAGCGAAGTGCTGCCTGAGTTTGTCTTTCTGGCTTTCGTCGTTCATGGTGCTCCGGCCTGTGTTTTTCTCGTTCTGAGCCGCCCGTTTCCGGTACAGACGGATATTTTCAACAGTAATCTTTTTGCAGAGTCTATAGTGTTTAGTGTTGTCGGCGTAGGTGACGCAGTGTAAATGTTTGTCAACTCTGCGGGACAGGTCACATCAGATGTCCGACAATCCTTGCTTCAGACAGGGGCTGCCAGTGATGGCACGGACGCAAAACGACAGACATGTTTCTCGCCAGCGGGGTGTAATCACCTTGCGGAGTCTGCTGCTGCTGTTTACCGGTGGCATGTTACTACTCGTCCTGGTGGCAGCGGCAAGCGTCAGTTTTGACCGGTTCCGGGATTACCTGTCGGGCCAGCTCCAGGGTCACGCCCGGGACGGCGCCACGGCCATCGGCCTTTCATTGTCCGGTGCCATTGATGGTCGCGACCCGGTGGCCTCATCTTCATTGATCGATGCGGTTTTCGACAGTGGCCGTTATCTCTCTGTGGTCTACGTCAATAACCAGGGTGAGGAAGTGGTCGGGCGGGAAACCTCACTGCGTGAGGTCGATGTGCCGGACTGGTTTATGGCGCTGGCGGATCTGCCCCTGCCGGCGGGCGAAGCGGAAGTGGTGCGTGGCTGGAGCCGGCTGGGCAAGGTGCGGGTCGTAAGCCACCCTGGCCGGGCCTACGAAGACCTGTGGGTGGTGACGGTGAGAATCGTGGCCGGCTCTGCCCTGATTGGTGGCCTTGGGCTGATCGGCCTGTTCTGGATGATGACACGCCTGATGCGTCCGCTCAGGGCTGTTGAGAAGCAGGCCAAGGCCTTGGGTAAACGGGACTTCAGGCGCCGGGTTGACATTACCTCCACGCGGGAATTGAACCAGGTTACCCACGCCATGAATCAGATGGCGGATGACCTCGGTCGACTCTTTGAGGGCCAGGCCAAACTGATTCAGCACCTGCGCAAGGTCAACAACGAAGACAGCCTGACCGGGCTTGCGAGCCGGGGGGCGTTCGAACAGCGCCTAAAGGTTGAAGTGGAATCGGAAGAGCGGTCCGCCCCAGGGGTGCTGTTCCTGATTCAGTTGGGAGCGTTCGCCCAGTATAACCAGAGTTATGGCCGCGACGAGGCCGACCGTATGCTGATTCGCATTGCGGGTGCGCTGAATGCCTTTGTTAACGCCCACAGCGATTCGTTCGCCGGCCGCGTGACTGGCGCCGGGTTTGCGGTCTTCCTGCCTGGCGTTTCACGCGCCGACGGCGTGATCTGGTGTCGTCAATTGGTCGAGGAGCTGGACGGCATCTACTCGGACCTCTCCGCTCCCATGGATGTGGCTGTTCACGCAGGCATTGCCCAGGCCGCCGAAACCCGCAAAGCGGGTGAGCTGATGTCGGCGGCCGACGAAGCGCTCCGGCAAGCACAGATGGAGGAGGGATCTGCCTGTCATGCGGCTGATCGCGACCGGCCTGAGCACCATGACAGTGAAAAATGGCGAGTCATGATTGGCGAAGCGATTGCACAGGGACAGATGTCATTGTGGATGCAGCCCATGATCAGTAGTGGTGGTGATGAAGTGCTGTTTCACCAGGTCTTTTCCCGAATGAAAACGGTGGACGGCTGGATCAAGGCGGGTATTTTTGTGCCCATGGCGGAACGGTTCGGCATGATCCCTGACATTGATCGCTGGGTGCTTGAACGTTCCCTGGTGCTTTTGCGTCAGGAGCCGGACACCCGTCTGGCATTAAGTCTGGGCATGGTTTCTGTGGCCAGCGAGGCATTTCGTAAGGATTTCCTGGAACAGCTGTCCGCTGCAGGCAGCGAGCGCCGGCGAATGCAGATCGGCATTTCAGAGCAAGCTATTCACCACCACCGTGCGGCGGTGGGACTCCTGGTGCGTGAGCTGAACCGGCTCAAGTTGCCTGTGATTGTCGACCGGTTCGGTGTAGGTGGGGTGCCCTTCAGTTACCTGAAGGATCTGAGGTTCCAGGCGCTGCGTATTGATAACAGCTTCGTTCATGATATCGATAGCCATGACGACAATCGCTTCTACCTCGAATCCGTGACCACCATCGCCCACAGTCGCGGCGTTCGAGTCTACGTTGCAGGTGTTGAAACGGCCCGTGAATATGCGGCACTTCAGGGTGTCGGTATTGATGGCGCAATGGGTTACCATCTAGGCCGGCCGTTTGAGACGGAATACTAGTGTTTGATCGCGGCCCCAGTGCCGCAAGAAACGTCGCAAATTGCATAAACGTTGCCGTTGCTTCATGGTATTCGCAGTGTGTAAACGGATAGCGTACGGGATATAACGACAGACAGGGGAACTGAAAACCGATGCCAGGAAGAATCAGACAGTATTTCAGTGATCGCAAAGACGATGTTCGGGATTACACCGGTGGCGGGGTTGTCGGTAAATTTATACTGGCCGTCGTGGTTGTCTACCTGCTTGTTGCGATTGTGCTCGGCATGATCTGGAGTAGTGAGCCAGACGTGTTCTCGGTACGCGAACACACACGCACTGTGGCAGACGAAATGCAACGTGAACCCGTGGCCGGTTTCGCAACAACGGTAACCATGATCCGGGTTGCAGAGACCCTTCTCGATAAGCCCGGCGGCTACGTTTCCAATGACATATTCCCGCCGGGGCTTTGGCTCGACAATATGCCCAACTGGGAATACGGTGTGCTCGTTCAGCTTCGCGACCTGTCTCGCGCCATGCGCAAGGACATCAGCCGTTCCCAGAGCCAGTCTGCGGAGGACCCGGACCTGACGATTGCCGAGCCCCAGTTCCACTTTGACAGCGGCAGCTGGGCTATTCCGTCCACCGAGGCGGAATATCGGCGTGGCATCCAGGCGCTTCGCAGCTACCTGGACCGCTTATCGCGCCCGGATCAGCCCAATGCCCAGTTCTTCGCCAGGGCCGATAATCTGGCCAACTGGTTGGCAGACCTGGAAACCCGCCTGGGCAGTCTTTCGCGCACGCTTGGTGAGAGCGTCGGTAAAGCGTCGGTGTCTGACGCTGTGTCCAACGTCAATCCCGGAGACCCGCTGTCGGAAGATGTCATGGGCGAGGAGGTCAAGACTTCCTGGACGAAGATAGACGATGTGTTCTACGAAGCGCGCGGCAGTGCCTGGGCCCTGTTGCATATCTTCCGTGCCATTGAAGTGGACTTCCGCAAGGTGCTTAACGACAAGAACGCCCTGGCCAGTGCCAAACAGATCATCATCGAACTGGAAGGTGCGCAGGGCGAAATGTGGAGCCCCGTGATCCTGAACGGCAGCGGCTTCGGTGTGCTGGCCAATCACTCATTGACCATGGCGGCATATCTGTCCCGCGCCAGCGCTGCGATCAGCGACATGCGTGACCTGCTGACCCGAGGCTGATGCCGATACAGCATCGCCGCATAAAAAAACCGGGCCACGCAGCCCGGTTTTTTGTCGTTGCCTGAAGGCTCCTCCGATCAGCCTTTGTAGGCCTTCACGGACGCTTCGATGGCCTTCTTGGCTTCGGCTGCATTGGCCCAGCCCTGAACCTTAACCCACTTGCCCGGCTCCAGCGTCTTGTAGTTCTCGAAGAAGTGCTGGATCTGGTCGCGGAGAAGTTGCGGAAGATCTTCGACATCTTTTACGTCGGTATAGCTCTTGGTGAGCTTGTCGTGGGGGACGGCAACCAGTTTGGCGTCACCACCGGCTTCGTCTTCCATATTCAGCACGCCAACCGGGCGGCAGCGAATCACGGAACCGGCCTGTACCGGATACGGAGTCACCACCAGCACGTCAATCGGGTCGCCGTCGTCAGCCAGGGTATGGGGAATGAAGCCGTAGTTGGCCGGGTAGAACATTGGAGTTGCCATGAAGCGGTCTACCAGAAGAGCGCCCATGTCCTTGTCCAGCTCATACTTCACCGGGGAACTGTTGGACGGGATTTCGATGGCGACGTAGATGTCTTCCGGCGGGTTTTTGCCAGCAGGGATATGGTCGAAGTTCATGATCGATCCTTTCTGAAGTGCGTTTAACTGCGATTAAAAAGTGGGCGCAATTATACGGGACAATGGTGTGGATCGAAACTAAACGTTGGTATCGCCTTACCGCTACAATTGCATTTGTTTGGCAATCAATTCCTTCATGATCTCATCGGTACCGCCACCAATCGACAGGATCTTGCCATCCCGGTAAAGCCGCTCTACGACGGATTCACGCATATACCCCATGCCGCCGTGGATCTGAACGGCTTCGCGGGTGACTTGCTCACACACCTCCACCGCAAAGTTCTTCGCCATGGCAACCTGCTTGATGGGGTTCTTGCCCGCCTGCATCAGTGCGGCGCAGCGATAAGTATACTCCCGCGCCACGTCGACCTGGGTGGCCATGTCCACCAGCTTGTGACGGGTGACCTGGAATTTGTTCACGGGCCGGCCAAACGCCTCCCGTTGGCTGGCCCAGGCTATCGAGGCTTCGAGGGCGATTTCAGCCGTCATGTAGGCCATGATCGATAAGCTGAGGCGTTCGAACAGGAAATTGCTCATGATCGCGATAAAGCCGGCATTCTCGGCGCCAATCAGGCGGTTGGCAGGCACCCGGCAGTCCTCGAAAAACAGCTCCGCCGTATCGCTGGCCCACCAGCCCATTTTCTTGAGCTTCTTGCCGGTGGAAAAGCCGGGCATATCGCGGTCAATCAATAACAGGCTGATGCCACCATGGCCTTCGCCACCGGTGCGAACCGCAACCGTGTAATGATCGGCGCGCATGCCACTGGTGATAAAGGTTTTACTGCCGTTGACGATGTAATCATCGCCGTCCCTGCCGGCCCGTGTCTTGATATTGGCAACGTCAGAACCACCGCCCGGTTCGGTGACGGCCAGGGCAGCGATTTTCTCACCACGTAACACCGGCGGGACGATGGCCTCTTTCACCTCCGGTCGTGCCCATTTCGCCACCGGCGGGAGGCCGATATCCAGCGACCCCAGGCCGGCGACCAGGCCGCCTGAGGTGGAGCGCATCAGCTCCTCGGAGACGGCGACTTTCATGAAGATGTCGCCTTCACCAATGCCGCCAAGACTCTCCGGAAAACCGACCCCAAGCAGCCCGGCATCCCCAGCGGTCTTATAGAGCTCCCTGGGGAACTCGCCAGCTTCCTCCCAGTCGTCTATATAGGGCAACACATGAGTGGCAACGAACTTGCGGGCACTCTGGCGAACCTGTTCATGGGTATCGTTGAAATAATCAGACACGGAAAGCCTCCCTCAATAGGAAATCATGAGAGCAGTCTCACGCAAAAAAAGGAACCAAGCAAGCGCTTGGTTCATGGAGGGCCCAAAAAGAGTCAGAGCCACGAAGAGGTGGGGTCATCAGGGGGCGTCAAAAACAGGGATGTTTTTGTCGAGCGTACACGGACGTATTAACAGCGTGCCCCTGATGACCCCACCTCTTCGTGGCTTCCTCCCAAGTCAGTCATCCTTGCGGGAGATCGTCTTCACCCCATCGTCAGTACCAAGCAACAACAAATCCGCAGGCCGCCGAGCAAACAGCCCATTGGTCACAATGCCCACAATATTGTTCAACTGCTCTTCCACCTGAATCGGGCGGGAAATATCCAGATTGTGGATATCCAGAATGATATTGCCGTTGTCGGTGGTAAAACCCTCACGATAAACCGGGTCGCCGCCCAGCTTGACGATTTCGCGGCCAACATGACTGCGGGCCATGGGCACCACTTCAACCGGAAGCGGAAACGCGCCCAGGATATCCACCTTCTTGGACCCATCGGCAATGCAGATAAACGTCTTGGCCACTGCCGCCACGATCTTTTCCCGGGTCAGGGCGCCACCGCCGCCCTTGATCAGCTCCAGGCGTTCATTGGTTTCATCGGCACCGTCGATATAAAACTCAAGGGGGCCGGCACTGTTGAGGTCGTACACCGGAATACCATGGCTTTTCAGGCGCTCTGCCGTGGCGTCGGAACTGGCGACGGCCCCATCGAAATCGGTGCGGATATCCGCCAGCAAATCGATGAAACAGTTGGCCGTACTGCCGGTACCCACGCCGATAACGCTCTCCTGATCCAGGTGCGGCCTGATATGGTCCAGTGCGGCCTTGGCGACGGCTTTCTTCAGTTCGTCCTGATTCATCGATCAACTCCGGTTTCGCAGGAAAGTGTGGTTCAAACCGCCATTATAGCCCGTCTGTGGGGCGAGCTTATAGACGGAACCCCGGCAAAGTTTCTACACTGTCCGTTTTCCCAACGACAATCCAACTCCGGACGGACCCATGCCGCAACGCTACATAAAGAAAATCCTCGATGCCCGTGTCTACGATGTGGCCATCGAGACCCCGCTGACTGAGGCCCGCAGCCTCTCCAAGCGCTTTGGCAACAACATTATGCTCAAGCGCGAGGACCTTCAGCCGGTGTTTTCTTTCAAGATTCGCGGTGCCTACAACCGGATTGCGCAGCTCTCTGAAGAGCAGAAAGCCAAGGGTGTGATTTGCGCCTCCGCCGGCAACCATGCCCAGGGCGTGGCCCTGGCTTCCAAGAACCTGGGCATCAAGGCCGTTATCGTCATGCCCCAGACCACGCCAGAGATCAAAGTGCGGTCTGTGCGTGATCACGGCGCCAAAGTGGTTCTCAAGGGCGATGCCTTTGACGAAGCTGCAGCCCATGCCCAGGAATTGATTGCAAAGCACGGGTACACCTACATCCCACCCTTTGACGATCCAGACGTGATCGCCGGGCAGGGCACGGTGGCCATGGAAATCATGTGGCAGTTCAGCAAACCCATCCATGCCATCTTTGTCTGTGTTGGCGGCGGCGGACTGATTGCTGGCATAGCGGCTTACATCAAATACCTGCGCCCTGAAATCAAGGTGATCGGTGTTGAACCCGAGGATTCCAACTGCCTGCAGGCGGCCATGAAGGCCGGCAAGCGGGTGGTGCTCGATGAAGTGGGCATTTTCGCGGACGGCGTAGCCGTCAAGCAGATCGGCAAATACCCCTGGGAGATCTGCAAGGACTACGTGGATGAGGTGATCACCGTCTCCACCGACGAAATCTGCGCCGCGATCAAGGATGTGTTCGAAGATACCCGCTCCATCGCTGAGCCGGCCGGTGCGCTCGGCGTGGCTGGCATCAAGAAGTACATCGAGCGCGAGCAGATCGAGAATGAAAACCTGGTGGCCACCCTTAGCGGGGCCAACATGAACTTTGACCGCCTGCGCTATATCTCGGAACGTACGGAGATCGGCGAAAAACGCGAAGCGATCCTGGCGGTGACCATTCCAGAAAAACCGGGGGCCTTCAAGACGTTCATCAACGCCCTGCACAAGCGCAGCATCACCGAGTTCAATTACCGCTACGCCGATGCCACCAATGCGACCATCTTCGTGGGCATCCAGATTGCGGCAGGCGGCCATGGCCGTGAAGACCTTATCCAGGATCTGCGGGAAACCGGTTATTCTGTCATAGACCTGACTGAGAGCGATCTGGCCAAGCAGCATATTCGTCATATGGTGGGCGGCCACGCCCCGACGATAACCAACGAGAAGGTTTTCCAGTTTGAGTTCCCGGAGCGTCCGGGCGCGTTGCTGAAGTTCCTGATGTCGCTTGGCACCCGCTGGAACATCTCCATGTTCCACTACCGCAACCACGGTGCCGCCTACAGCCGTGTTTTGCTGGGAGCCCAGGTGGAAGACGACGAAGTGAAGGACTTCGAGAAAATGCTCGGCAAGGTTGGCTTCCGCTACGAGAACATGACTGATAACGAGGCTTATCAGCTGTTTTTGGGAGCCGGGAACAACAAGTCCTCGTAATTTGCTGCGAGAACCGGGGAGGGAATACCCTCCCGAAACACGCTCGGGCACATCCATGTGGCGCTTGAGCTCCGCCATCCATGGCTCCGCACATTTTCG
>PBRG01000218.1 GCA_002726615.1 Marinobacter sp. | reverse complement strand
GAGGCGAACATGAAAAAAGCGATGAGATCGTAAGACATCAGATGTCTTCTCCCCGAATGCGGGCGATGTCTTTGAAAAGCTCCGATACCGCCTGCAACAGCATGAGTGAGAAGCCGATGCACATCACCACCTTGATCGGCCACATGTAGGGTCGCCACGCCGATGGGCTGCGTTCGCCATATTGAATCGCATAGCTGGTGCTGTCGTAGGCGCCGTACAGGAGCACGCCCAGAAAGAAAATCAGGAAAAAAATGGTGAAGACATCGAACCAGGCTTTTTGACGAACCGACCAGTTACCGTAAAACAGGTCCATGCGTACATTGGCGTCCAGCTGGATTGAATAGGGACCGCCCAGGATGTAATACGCCACCATGGCAAACTGCGCGGCTTCAAGCGTCCATAACGAGGGCAGGAAGAAGGCTTTGGAAATGGACGACCACAGCAGAATAGCGACCATGACAAAGATGCCGTACATCACCGCTCGACCAACACGGTAATTCACGGCATCCACGAAACGGATGTATCCGTTGACGAAAGGTGGCATCCACAGACCCCACTCAATGCGTTAGTGAGCCAGTCAGACAGCCGAGTGGCCATGGACTGCTGTTTTTCTGTAGCGAACTTTTAAGCTAGCACAGCATTTTTAATCTGTCGCATTAGCAAGGGCGTGGTCAGGGGCCGACCTCGGGTGCCGGGTCCGGGCCGCCTTCGCGGAATTCGCTGGCCGACTTGCCAGTCCACTTACGAAAGGCCCGGCTGAAGTTGGACAGGTCCGCGTAGCCCAGCTCATAGGCGATCTCGCTGACGGACTGGTTGGTGTACCGCAGGAGTTGGATGGCTCGGTCTTTCAGCACCGCTTCCACGATTTCGCGGTAGGTGGTGTCCTTTTCCGCCAGCCGCCGTTTCAACGTGCGGGACGATACACAGAAACGCTCGGCCATGGACTCCAGGGACGGCAATGGCCCGGGCATCACGTGGAGCATGTTGCGGATGGCGTAGGAAATGTCGCCCTGGTCTTTCAGGGCTTTCTGCAGTTCGAACTCACACTGGTCCCGTGCCATCCGCGAGGCCTCGGCATCCGCCAGTCGCATTCGGGTATCCAGCAATCCCTTGGGAAACACCATGGTTTCCTCGGGTTGGCCGTATTCGAAGGGCACCGGCAATTGAGGGGCGAACCTGGTGTAGTAGGTGGGTTCCGGGGATGTCAGTTGAACCTTCACACCCGGGAGCTTGCCGTTTTCCAGCGCGAATCCGCGTTTCTCCGCGTCGTCACGGTCGATCAGCTGTTCCGCCAGCATCATCAGGGTGGCACTGACGGTTTCTGCCAGGAAGCGGTACTGGGTAGGCACGTCGAATTCCGTGCGCAACCGCACCAATACATGGTCACCGGCATCGGTCACGGTCATGGTGAGAAAGGGCACCCGCAGTTGCAGGTAGCGCCGCACCGAGTCCAGGGCGCCGGCCAGGGTGGGGCTGGTCAGAGCCGCGAATCCGAGGGTGCCGTGGATGGTAACCCGCAGCTCGCGAGCCAACGTAAAGCTCAGGCCGTCTTTTCCCGCCAGGGTCAGCGCCCGTTCCACCATCACGATGGCGTCGGTAACAAACACCCGGCTGTCATTGGATTTCAGATCCTGGGGCGTGAACGCCATGCCTTCGTACAGAACACGGTCATTGTAGCCCAACTGCCGCACCACATCGGCCAGCACCCGGAGGTACACACCGGGAACCAGGAACAGTCCCAGCATCTGCCGTTCTTTTTCCGGGCCCGGGTTTGCCATGCAGGTTCCTTCTCGTTGTGTGAGATTTGTTGTGGGAAGACTCACTGCCACCGATGCTATCAGAAGCCCGGCACAGCCACACTGTGACTGGAGTCACCGGCAACCACGTCAGCATAGTCAATTGAGGCCGCCCCTGGCCCTTCCTCCACGATGGCCGTCCCCTTTTCGCATTCAAAGCCCGCGTTGACTCACACACACTGGTCCCATCCCATCAGCCATAGTGCCCAAGCGCAGGAGTAATGACATGCTGAGAACGAAAACCACTGAGTCAAAGCCGGTTGCACGCACCCCGGACAACGTTGCCATCAAGCCACAGCGTATGGGGTTTGAATTCGGGGAGAAGGTTCCCCACTACTGGCTGGACAACAGCTACATCCTGAGCCACACGATGAATGCCCTGTCTGTGCTGTTCCCGCAGGGCGAGCAGTTTTTCGTCGATGCGGTGCGGTACTACCAGGACCAGATCAACGATCCCAAGCTGAAAAAAGAAGTCAGGGGCTTTATCGGCCAGGAAGCCATGCACTCGCTGGAACATAAGTCCATGAACCAGCATGTGCGGGATCAGGGGATGCCGGTGGAGGAACTGGAAGAACACCTGGAAGTGGTGCTGGGCATTGCCAAGAAGCTGCCCAAGCGACACCAGTTGGCCATCACCTGCGCCTTGGAGCATCTAACGGCGATGATGGCAGACATGCTGCTGGAGCGCAGCGATGTTCGCGAAGACATGCACGAAACCATGCGCCCGCTATGGGTGTGGCACGCCATTGAGGAAACCGAGCACAAGGCGGTCACTTACGATGTGTTCAAACAGGTGGGCGGCACTTACGCCGAGCGTACGTTCTATCTGGCGTTCAGCACTGCCGCACTGGGTGTGGTGGCCAGCTACTTCACCACCCGGATGATGCTGAATGACCGGAAGAATTTTTCACTGAAGGATTCCGCCCTTGGCTTGTGGCGCATGTGGGGCAAGAACGGCACTTTCTCCAGCCTGGTCCCCACCTGGCTGGAGTATTTCAAGCCGGGCTTCCACCCATGGGACCACGACAACAGCGAACTGATTGCTCGCTTCAAGGAGCAGATCAACGAGTACATTGCCCCGCAGTATCAGAAGGGAAATCGCCGGACTATTCAGTAACCCTGTATGTCAGTAACCCTGTATGTCAGTAACCCTGGATGATCACTAAGTCCGTGCTGTCGCACGCGGGCCTTTGACCGGCGAAAGGCCCGCCCTGGCGACCCTGTTGCGCCCGGACCGTTTGCTGCTGAACAGGCAGCGGTCGGCAATCCGGAACAACGTCTCGGCGTCGATGGCGTGATCGGGATAATGTGCAATTCCGAACGATGCGGTCACCCGGATCAGGGCATCACCATAGGGTAGTTCGCTGTCGGCAATACGCTGACGCAACTCGTCCATTAACTGGAAAGAATCCTCGAGTTTCACATCCCGCAGAATCAACCCGAATTCCTCTCCACCCAATCGCCCCACTGCGTCGGTGATGCGCAGACGTTCGGTGAGCTGCTTGCCGATGTTTTGCAGAACATGGTCTCCAGCGTCATGGCCCATGGTGTCATTCACGACCTTGAAGTGGTCGATGTCCATAATAACCAGGGCAAATCCCGAGCCACTGCGGGCGCACTCCGCGAGGGTGCGGTCCAGCGTGCTCTGGAAGTTCGCACGGTTGGCCAGTCCGGTAAGCGCATCGGTCTGTGCAAGGGTGAACAACTTCTGCTCGGCTTCCTCACGACGGGTTTCGTATAGATGGATAAAACCCAGCATCAGGATGGCGCAGAGCACCATGTTTAGCAGGTCAATCACGCCGCCGGCATCAGCGACGAACTCCAGGTGGAAGTAGTAGGTGACACAGCCTGCTGCAACGAACGGCGCACTGAGCAGGAAACCTTCTCTCTTCCCCAACAGCAAATACGCCAGAACCGGTATCATCAGCACCCACACGAAGGCAGACACCGAGGCTTCGGGTACCAGCATGATCAGCAAGGCGAAGGAAAATCCCGTCACCAGATAACTGTAGATCCAGACCTGAAGGCGAGGCGTGCGATTGATTCGGGTGATCCCAAAGAACAGGATCAAGCTTGCAATGAGTTCCCCTGTCGCGAGCCAGATATAGCCGTTCAGAATCTGCAGGCAACCAAAAATCACCAGCGCAGAACCGGTCACGAGAAACAACGATCGCATCAGCGAACGACGTTGAGTGTCCCTGAGTCCTGAGCGGCTTTGTTCCAGCGACGCGCCAAGATCCGGGTGCAAGGGTGTATTCATGCTGCCTCTTTCCCTGAAATACAGCGAGGTTCGGGTATCGACGACTGTATGGAAAATATACAGCGGCTGCCACCGGGCTTCAATCAAATCCGTATGCTATCGCCCGGTGGCACGGTAAAGGCAGGTTAAATAACCTCAAACGTACAGGTTTTTGCGGGAAAAACGCTCCACCAGCGGCTGATAAGCGGATCCCAGCACCCGGTTCAGGGCATCTATTCCCCAGGCATCTGGCCCTACGAGAATTCGGGATTCATTCTTCAGGATGCCTTTAACGATGGTTTCAGCCGCCTTTTCAGGGGTGGTCATGGCGAGCTTGTCGAACCCCTTGCGTTGAGCATTGGCGTTTTCCGATTTACCCATACGTGCGGCGTTGGCAATGTTGGTGCGGATGCCGCCAGGATGCACGCAACTCACCGCAACTGGCTGTTTTTCAAGCTTCATTTCCTGGCGCAGAGACTCGGTAAAGCCCCGAACCGCAAATTTGGCAGCATTGTAGGCACTCTGTTTGGGCACACCGATCAGCCCGAACACACTGGAAATGTTCACCACGTGCCCGTCACCTGAGGCAATCAGGTGTGGCAGGAAGGCCCGGGTGCCATGGGCCACGCCCCAGAAATCGATGTCCATGACCCATTTGAAGTCTTCGTCAGTCATCTCACGCACTGACGCCGAGAGAGCAACACCGGCGTTGTTGATCACCAGGTTTACCTGGCCAAAATCCTTCATCACCTGTTCGGCATGGGCGTAAATGGCATCCCGGCCTGACACGTCCAGAGTATAGGTGCGAACCTCAACGTTACTGCAACCGGCTGCCGTTTCGGCAAGGCCTGCCTCATTGACGTCGGACAGCGCAAGGCGACAGCCCTTTTCCGCCAGCGCGACGGCCAGCGCCCGGCCAATACCGGAACCTGCGCCGGTGACTACCGCTACTTTGTTGTTCAGATTTTTCATGGTCCACGATCTCTTGTTGTGCGATGTGTTGCTTACTCTATCAGGTGTCGAGCTACGGGATATGGCATAAGCGCACTGCCCATCGGGGCATTCGGGCCACCTTCCGGCCACTGTCGGAATCGTGACTCCCACTCAATGAACGTGCACAATTCACCACGATCCGGTCCGATTTGGTTACAATCGCCGATCTACCCCTTTTTCTGTCACCGACGGATGTATTTTATGGAATGGAGTCTCACGCACTTCTGGCTGATACTCGCGCTCGTACTGAGTCTCGCCGAGCTGACTTCCGGTGTGCTGGTGCTACTGGCACTGGGCATAGCAGCAGCATTGACTGCGGTTTTGACCGCGTTGGGCGCCCCTTTTGAATGGCAGTTGGTAGGCATGGGGGGGTTCTCCGGCGTTCTGGTTCCCATTGCCATTCGCTGGATCCGACCAAGGTTTTCGCCCAAAGGCGTCGCTTACGGAACAACGGGCACCGGAGTTGAGCACGGCAAGGCTTTCAGAACACTGAAACGGGATTTCGACGGGGCCAGCGGCATCAAGGTCAATGGTGATTTCTACCGTATACGCACCAGCGATACCGGTATGACCGAACTGCCTGAAGCCACCGACGTCATTTTCGAACGGTTTGACGGCAGCACGGCCGTTGTTCACACGATCACTCACAAGGAGCAGTAAACATGGAAAACGTTGTTTCCCCGGGGCTGGTTATCAGCCTTATTTTCGTTGTCATCGGTATTTTCATCATCACCAAGGGCCTGGTAATTGTGCGCCAGTCAGAGGTAATGGTGATCGAGCGGCTGGGTTCGTTCCACCGCGTACTGGAAAGCGGTGTGAACATCATTATCCCCTTTATCGAACGTCCCCGTGCCATCACCATGACCCGGTATGTGCGCATCGGCGACGAGTACCATCCCAGCAGCAGCTTTGAAACCCGCATTGATCGACGCGAGACGGTGATGGACTTTCCCGGCCAGCCGGTGGTCACGACCGACAACGTGACAGTTACCATCAACGGTGCTCTGTATTACCAGATCATCGACCCACGTCGGGCAGTCTACGAAGTGGCCAACATGAGCCAGGCAGTCGAGGTGCTGGCAAAAACCACCCTGCGCTCAGTGGTGGGTAAGATGGAACTGGACAAGCTGTTCGAATCGCGCAGTGAGGTGAATAACGCCATCCAGGCTGAAATGGAAGAAGCGGCATCAAAGTGGGGAGTAAAGCTCACCCGTGTCGAAGTTCAGGACATCAGCATGCCGGAGGAAGTCGAGGAAGCCATGCGCCTGCAGATGGCGGCCGAGCGTAAACGTCGCGCCACGGTAACCGAAGCAGAGGGTGAAAAGTCCGCGGCCATTGCCATGGCCCAGGGCCAGCGCGAGTCGGCCATTCTCAATGCCCAGGGTGACAAGGAATCCGCCATCCTCCGAGCCCAGGGCGAGCAGGAATCCATTCGCCTGGTATTGAGCGCCATGGGTGAGACCGAAGAGAACAAACAAACCGTCATCGGCTATCTTCTGGGGCAAAGCTACATCAAGGTACTACCGAATATGGCCAAAGACGGTGAGCGGGTCTTCGTGCCGTACGAGTCTTCCGCACTGCTGGGGTCCATGGGTATGTTCCGGGAACTGGCTGGCAGCCCCGAAGATATCGTACGCCAGAGTGTGAAACAGGATGGCCTGCGCGGTGGCATGGTGGCGTCAGCCGGTAACAGCTAGCCCCCGAACCCTCAGCGGCTCCGGCAACCCCTATTCCAGGAGGTTGTCGAGCGGCTGCTGGTATCCCGGCGCAAACACTTCCAGGAAATACATCACTTCCGGCAGTCCGTCATCCTCCAGCTTTTTCAGGATGTGACCCGCCGCTGGCTCAAACTCCTTGTTGCCAGCCTGCATCTCAGCCTGGCATTTCAACAATGCCGAGAGCCGGTCGGCCGCTTTGATCAATTCTTTCTCCTCATGGCCCCATCCGGATTCGCGAACATAGGGCGCAAAATCCTCCCGCAGATCCGCCGGTAGTAGCGCCAGTAATTCGGCCTCAGCCTTGTGTTCGATGTCTCCGAACGCTTCCCGCATAACCCGGGAATGGTATTTGACCGGTGTCGGCATATCACCTGTAATAACCTCTGTGGCATCGTGGTAAAGCGCTGCGGCAGCGATCCGGTCAGCGTTGACCCGGCCGCCAAAATGGCGGTTACGGATAATCGCAAGCGCATGAGCCAGGGTAGCCACCTCCCAGGAATGAGTGGCAACATTCTCCTCGATCGCGTTGCGCATCAGCCCCCATCGCTTGATCCACCGCAGGCGAGACACATAGGCAAAGAAATGGCTGAGAGGGCGCTTCATATCGGACGCTTCCCGTTTTGCATGAGTTTATGGTTGGCCTCTTTTGACCAAGATTAAACAATGGTAATGTGAACAGACGTTCAAACCTTGCTGCCGGGAAGCACTCCACCTTGAAACTCCGACACCGATTCAATCGCAGACATATGCCGAAAGCCACTCTTTTAATACTGGGCCTTACGCTGACTATCGTTTTTAAAACCACGGTTTCCGCACAGACCGAAATTGCTGTCGGCGTCTATGACTACCCTCCTATTGCCAGTGTGAACAGCAAAAACCAGGCCGAGGGCCTACTCGGTGATCTGCTGAGGGAGCTGGATTCAACAAACAACAACGTCACATTCCGAGTTGTCTACACCTCCCCCAAGCGCCGGCACATGGATTTCCACGCGGGATTGTACGACGTTATTTTCTTTGAAAACCCGAGCTGGGGTTGGGAAAACCTGCCCGTTAGCACCTCCCGACCAATCCTGATGGACGACGATGTCTATGTCGCGCTCAGCAAACCCGGTCGTGACCAAAGTTTCTTTGACAACATCACCGAGCGACACATCGTTGCCATCTCGGGCTATCACTATGGCTTCGCCGGCCTGTCCACGGATAACGCCGAGCTTGAGAAGCGGTTCAGCATCGAGTTTTCCCACAGCCACAGCCGCAATCTTGAACTGATCAAGGCAGACCGACCGTCACTGGCCGAAGTGGCCGTAATCAGCCGCTCCTATCTTCAGAGTCACCTGAACGACCATCCCGAGGACAGGGGCAGGTTCCTGGTGTCCGATACCCCCGATCAGACCTACCTCTTACATATCATGGCACGGAAAAATGGCCCCATCGACACGGACAACCTGGAACAGCTGCTGTCACCGCTGTTCAAAGACGGGCGTTACCAGCAATTTGTCGGTCAACGCAACCTCCAGTTACCGCCGGGCATCCCCAACCCGGCAGCGCCCTGATCCCGACCGCTGTCACCGCACATCCAGCTCAAAGCTGATGGTTACGGTGGCGGCCTCATCGGCCGTGGCATCGCGAACGGGGTCAAGCAGGTATACCTGGTTTTCCGACGCTCCATGCTCCTGCAACATTTGTTTCCGGAGCCATACCCCCCGGGATGTTGCCAGGTTGCCCAAGGCCTCCGGCGGCAGTTCTACATTCGCTATCAATCGCTTCACCAGCGCCTGCTCCCATTCCCGTTCGCCGGGTTCTGCGTTCCCGCCGGCAACGTCGTTTCGGAAAGCCTCCACCGACGCCACATAATCAGAGTCCGCGTACGCCTGCTCAAGCCGATCGATACGTGCCGACGCGGCAGCTCCATTCGCGATGCCCAGTTGCTCAAACAGTTTCTGCCGCCGCAACGCATCTCCGTCCGCCTCCGGTGCGACCGCTCCACGAACTTTGAGTGCAAGATCAGGGCGTTCATTCAAAGCCTTGCCCAGTGCCTCCAGTTTGACGTCTTCCCCATCGGCAAGCTCGGTGCGCCCCGCTTCAAAACGCACACTTCCCAGCTCTTCTCCCGACAGGCCCGCAAAGTCCGCAATCGACCCCAGCATGCTGAATGGCGAAGTGGCCGCTTTGGCGACGAGGTTTACGAATGTTCTCATCACAACCTGACCAATATTGAAGTCCGGACTTTCCAGGTCTCCGCTGATGGGCAGGTCAATATCTATGACACCTTGCCGGTCGCGCAGCAACGCCAGGCCAAGCTTGACCGGTGCACTGACGGCCTCGTCACTCGGAACGGGGCCGCCAAGCTCCAGCCGATCCAGGATGACGCTGTTTGCAGCATCCAGACGGCTGCCGGAAAACTTATAATCCAGATCAAGCTTGAGCTTGCCGCTGTCCACGCTGTATCCCAGGTAACGGCCAAAATACGGCGACAGCATGGGCAATGAAACGTTCTCCATAGTCAGCTTCAGATCGCTGGCACCATCGGTTCCCAGTGTGCCCACAGAACCATCCAATGCCATGGTTGCCACATCGCCAACCCGTCCCTGGATCGAGACCTGGCCCTGTTGCGGCGCCACGTTGCTAAGCCCGGTCACCGAGCCGCGCAACTGATCGAACCGGGTTGCGAACGTCGGGTCCAGGGTCCGATCGGTGTAGGAGATGTCACCCTCTTCCAGCATCAGCTGGCCAATACGGAAGATAAAGTCGGGTTCGCCGTCGCTACTGGTTGTTTCCTCGGCTGGCGAGGATTCATCCGAGGGCGAAGATCTGACAATCCGCTCAACATTGTGAACGCCATTGCTGTCACGAACCACGTTCACCGCGGGACCCGCCAGGGTAATGGTGCCAATTTGCAGCCGTGCAGGCGCGACGTTGTATTCCAGTGGCTCCAGGCGCACGCTCTGCCAACGGATCAGGGGCTGGTCACTGTCGCCAAGGCGCAGATCCAGGGATTCCCCCCCGCCAGTACCACTAAACGTACCCGTCATCGGGTCTTGTTGTTGGTCCAGATCCAGGTTGCCATCGACGGACAACAGGCCATTCCTGACTTCCAGGTTCGCCGCCTGATTGATATAGGCCCCAAACTGCGCAAGAGCAATCCCACTGCCAGATAGCCCGGCTTCCAGCGTGAAAGGCGCCAATGTGGCCTGACCGTTGATCGAAAGTCTTCCACCGCCGTTCAGTCCAGCATTGGCGCTGTAGTTGACGGGTTCCTCCAGGCGATTGGACATCCTATCGATACTGATCGACAGGTCTTCAAGGGCCAGTTCAGCAGGAATTTGCGGCTGCTCGTCCCGCCAATTCACGTTGCTGTTGGCCAACTCCACGCCGGACACCGACCAGCGAAATGGCGCACCTGCTCCACCATCGTCACTGCCTGTTCCGTCCGTACCATCCTGGAACGGTGCTAGCAGATTGAGCTGGCCATCCGTGTCGCGATGCAGGGACAGGCTGACACCATCAATATTCACGGTACCTGTCGACAGTTCCCGTTCGTTAAGCCCGAAACGGATACCACCCACGCTCAGGCGGTCCGCGCTCAGCAGCTCATCGTCGTTTCCAGTCTCGAGGCCGAGATCGACATCGTTAATGGTGAGCTGGCCCTCCGAGGTGGTTAGATACAGCTCACCGGAAGAACGCAGTTCGTACTGCGAGCTGAGAGTCACACTGCCGTTACGAAGCTGGTAGGGAAGATAGGGCTTGAGGAAATGCTGCAGGGTTTCGTGGGACACGTTACCCAGTTTGAGGAACCCTTTTGAATAAAGAGGGGCGATACTCAGGTTGCCTTCCCACTCAATGGTCTGGCTGCCGACGGCCGCCAACAGATAATAGCTGCTGTCACCGTCGTCACGGGGCCAGGTTGCCAGGTCGTTCAATGCCAGATCCAGGGGCGTAACCCGGAATTCCTCCTGACCTTGCTGACTGAAATCCCGAAACAGCAGTTCGCCGCCAGAGATCCTGACCCGGTCAAAATAGACTTTGGGCGGCTCGCCGGGATCCGCGTCGTCGGTCGCCGGTTCTTCGCCAGCCGGGTTGTTGGCCTGCCAGTCCCGGGCGAAGTTAACACTGTAGTCCTCCAGCAAATCCAGGCGAACATAGGGTTCTTCCAGTTCGATGTCCTGCAGCCCGATGATTCCGGTGAGCAATCGCCAGACGCCGAGGTTGGCATAAAAGCTGTCAAAGGCAACCACCGGTTCCCCTTCAGCGTCCTTGGCCTCCAGCCCAAGGGCTTCGACGCTCATGGCAAAGGGATTCACCTGGATCTCTTCAATCTCGGCCTGCCATCCCATGTGTTGTTCCAGCCGCTCCGGCAGCGTTCGCTCCAGCCACCATGGCAGTATCGCAAACCCGGCGAGGGCATAGATCACTACCAGAACCAGTACCACTATCGAGATGTTTCTGGCAGACAATCGTCGTTTGCGGTTCGCAGCCACCGGGCTCTCCTTGTTTTTCATTGCTGACAGGCGCAGTCTGTCGCCAATCTGTCCACCAAGGATAGCCCGCCAGTCACCGGTTTGTCAGCCGGACAGGACGATGGACTGACATGGAGCGACGAACCCGATATTCTGTTTTCACCGTATCAGGCGACGAAATCCCTCATTCAGGAAACCCGGATGGATATTAGCGATATGCGCCGCGACTTCGAAAGCGAAGGCCTTGAGCGCGACGCCCTTGATGACAACCCCGTCAGACAATTCCAGGCCTGGTTCGAGGATGCCCGTGAGGCCGGCATTCTGGAGCCCAATGCCATGTCACTGGCCACCTCAGGCGGAGATGGTATGCCTGACATACGAACCGTACTGTTGAAATACTTCGACGACGCCGGCTTCGTGTTCTATACCAACTACGGCAGCCGCAAGGCCCACGAGCT
>PBRG01000217.1 GCA_002726615.1 Marinobacter sp. | reverse complement strand
CAGCGCGCGAGTGCTTATGGAAGGTTGGGTGAGGGTGCCCGGAGATTCGTTCGAGTTGTAAAGATGTCCCAGTGAATATGTGAGGAAGTTGTCGGATTACGGCCCAATGGGCGTAATCCGACGGCTGTACCCAAGAGCCTCTGCAGTGTCGAGGTCACCGCAAGAGCCAATCCCCAGTCGCAATTGCGTCGTTGTTTAGTCCTTTCATGTGTCGTTCTCCCTGATTTTCGCAGATTTCCATAGGTATTGCGCATCCTCTGTGATGAGCAAACTGTGGATGGGTCATAGCAGAAAACAACCAGCTAAAAATAGACTATCTAAAACAATCAGGTAGCTGATTTGAGTGTGCGGTGCAAAGGAAATGAAACAACAAGTGTGTAAAAACTCAACGCCTTATATCCGGATAGTTTACACACGGCCTTGTTGTTGTGGCGTCAGAATACTTTACGCATCTTAATGCTGCCCCGTCGCTAAAGCGCGGTTTTTATAATGAAACCGTTATAACACGAACTATTTAGATGCTTTTTTCGACTCCAACCCAAGAAACGGCCGCTCTAGAACTTACATGAAAATTCACATGGCGCTTAAGGCGATGCATTAACGAGGATCTGATGTCGAAGATGCTTACACCTGATTCTATACAACAATTGGATTTCAAAACTAAGTTGTTTAAATAAAACGATTTTCAATAAATGGTATGGCTGATGCTTATAGTAGTTCACCGCTGACTTGCTTGCCTGAATTTCAGCTGCCAGCGTTTACAATCAAGGAGAGATAATTATGAAAATTGCACTAAAAAGAACTTTCTTATCAACTCTTATCGTGCCATTTGCACTGGCGGCATCCTCTGCCAGCGCAGACCTGATTAACGAATGGGCCTATGACGTCGATAGCGCCTTCAGCAACGCGACTTTCACCGCAGCAGACGGCGACAACGACGGAACCACTGATACCAGTGATGAAAATGTGATTTCGTGGGGTGGCACTGATGCTGAAGACCGTTCGTCTGTCTCGATCGAAGATGTTAGCGGTTCTGGGCTTATGACCAATGGCGATGCGGTAGCCGGTGGAACATTTACCCACGACAACAACATCATTGACGCTGATTACGTTGCGCTGACGGGTTTCGATTTGACGTCTACGTTGACGCTAACCCCAACTGATCCAGCTGGTCCAGCGTTACCTCCGACCTCCATTACCTTCATGAGCTTCTTCAGTGAAACGCTCAACAGGGATGACCCTGCAGACTGTGGATTCCCATCGACCTCCGGGTGCGATGACATTTTCACAATCGATAATTTTGACGAGCTAGGTGCCGTGGACAATGGCATGGGCGGTTTCGAGTTCGCCCAATCGTTCGTCATTGAAGACTATAAGTATACGGTGTTTCTTGAGTTGGCTGGTCTCGCTGTCCTGGATGACGACGCTTGTTTAGAAGCGGGCGCACAAATTGGATGTGTTGGTCTTCTGACTGAAGAAGACACTGCCAATGAGTTCAACACCAGTTTCCGGATCACAGCTTCAAAAGTACCGGAGCCAGGCACCCTTGCATTGCTGGGTCTCGGCCTCGCCGGTCTTGGTCTGGCCCGCAGGAAGAAAGCAGCAACTGCCTAACGTTTGAGCAATCATAACGTTCAGACGGTAGCGCACGAATAAAGAAGCCCTCACCTCTCTGTGGGGGCTTTTTTATTTTGAGCTTGTCCCGGTGCGGACAGCCTTGACGATCATTCAGAATCGCTCAGGTGATGATCAGGCAACCTCTCTCTCGTGTGTCTTGTAGCCGGTATACGGTTTCGCCGGCAGGTATCGCCCCTCGTCAGTGATCAGCGACCAGACATCAGGACGACGTTTCTTGATGCCCTCAATCAGTGATGCTGCCTCGGTGAAGGCAGGGCGCCGACGGCCGTGATACTCCATCACCGGGCCAACATGGTCAAACTCCACGCCAAATCGCTTTAACAGACGCAGCTGTGCCGGTTCCATCACAGCCATCCAGTGGGTAATGCCATGTCTGACCGACATCTGCAAAATCGCGGAGAACAGCCCCAGGCTGATATAGGGCATGGCACGTCGGCCGTTTTCCGCATCGCTGTAGCAGGCGAAATCGCTGATTCCAGTGTCCGACTCGTCCTCATTGAGCCGCCGCCGGAACTCCCGGCTGACCGCCATCCGGGATATTTCAGCAATGTTCTCTCGGCGAGCTTCGGCAAATGCTTGCTGTGCATACAGGTCCATCTGGGGGAGACAAGGGCCTTCCATGGGAAAGTCGGCCTGTTCCGGGTTGTCACCCGCCATAACGAGACGAACGGCAGCGACGCTGTCTCCCGTTATCCGGTGTCGGATCAAGGCATGTGCGGATCGGGGGTCGTAGGCATCGTGCTCCCGTTTATCGGCAAAGCAATTCGGGTCCTCGAAAGGCCGGTCAATGCAATAAACCTGATACCGGACTGCAAAAACTTCATTGATCGTCTCAGGACACATCGCCAACTGGACGTTGAATACCGAGTTGAAAATGGTGCTGACGTCTTCGTAAGCGGGCTGGTTTATTGTTTTGTCTGCTTCGTGCTGAAGTGCAAACCCTGTGTGCATCTCTAAATCCTCATTCTGTCCCATTCAGGGCGCTGTTATAGCGATAGTCGCAGTGAAAAAGAGCGCCGTCTGAACGTCAACCGACGGCGTACTACGGGTGTATCGAGGTTACAGCTCATCAGACCTCGGAACGCTTTATCCTGGGCACGTAACGTCCGGGCGCCAGGATAAAATTGGGGTCAACCGTGGCTTTCAGTTGACTGGCAAGTCTGGAAAACGCAGAGTCGCCGGTATTCAAAATTCCCATCGCGTCATTGTTGAGGCGGTAGGGCAGGAAGCCTTCCTGTTGCCCCGCGCTGACCAGTGCGCGATAGCAGTCATTGGCCTTTGCGGTCGCATCAGCATCGCTTCGGTCAAAGAGCAGGGGAACAGTCGAGTCGAAGCAGCGATCATTTACGGTTGTCAATGTAATGAGTGGATTGACGCCGTACTGGGGGCAAACGCTCTCGATCATGTTGATATAACGGCGAACGTCGTCCCCTCGTATCGGAACCAGCGGCGCGAACCATATGAGCCCGCAGCCATCGCGGGCGGGGTTTTTGGGTTGTCCGGGCGGTGGCAGATTGCCTGAGCGCCAGTACGCCAATGCCAGCGCGACATCGTTGGGGGAGCCATGCATGATTTCCAGTGCTCCGGAGAGCGTATCCGCCATGCCCTTAACCCGTGTGGCCAGTCTGCCAGGCAGTAAGCGGGCAACAGCCTGGACCGTGTCAACCTTCCGCCGGTTAATAAAGATGAGACGGTCGGTTACCGGGCCAAGAAGCCGTCGTAGCGTGCGCCGGGCCGCGCGGGCGACTTCCTTCGACGCATAAATGGCACCAACCCCACTCCAGGCCGGAACGCCGTGGCTGTTGGCCATGCTATTAACTTCACGGGCAGGCAGAACACCGTTAACAGCCTTGTCCTCAGGAAAGGGCGTCATCATCGAGAGCATGCGTTGGCTGTTGAGCAGGTTGATCGCCACGACAGAACCGCCGAGGGATCGCAACACGGCCCTGACAGTGGGGATCAGTGCTTCCAGTTTGGCATCGTCTTTCGTTGAGAAGAAAAACGCCGTCACGGTTTCGGGAACGGGCGCAAGTGCGATGGTCATATTGACAACCACGCCGAAGTTCCCCTGGCTGAAAAGTCCGTCAATATAGGGGCCCAGTCCCCACTTAAAAAGCCCGTCTACTTCCGCTGCGCCGAGTTCGCTGAGCGGCGTCTGGTAGCGGGTACCATCGGGCAGGATTGCTTCGATCTTCGTCACTGCCGCAAAATGGTCTGTAACAGGCGTGATGCCATAACCCCGTTCAAGGGCGTTACCGAGAATGCTGCAAGTGGGGCCTGCACCGGTCACTGGAACAAGATAATTTCCTTCTTGATGATCAAGAAAATCCCTCAGGGCACCTTGGGTTACGCCAGGCTCAACAGTCACAACGCCCATTTCAGGATCAAAACCGGAAATGCGGTCAAGCCGGCTCAGATCAAGAATGATACAGTCATCTTCAACAGGGTTTGCACTGCCGTAGCCCCAGTTATTGCCGGTGCTCACTGGGTAAACCGCGACCTGCCAACGTTGCGCGACTTGCAGAACCGCTGCCACCTGTTCCTGATTCTCTGGGCGAAGCACGGCCGGAATAGCACGGCTTGTACCTGTTGTGGAGGCACCGAAATTCTCTGAGCCAGCCACGACTACTCCGGATTCACCCAGAATAGTGACCCATTCGACAATTGCAGATTTGGTATAGGTGCTGGTCACTGGCGTTTCCACGGTTTATCGATTTCGTTGATAGTTGTTAACGTTAGCTGACGGGTTGTTCATAATTAGGTCGAAATTATAGGCGAGATAAGGCCGGGAAGACCACGTTATAGTATTACGGCTTGGAAAACGGAAGGTGATAAAGAACTGAAATACAAACAATCAGTTAAAGCGAAATTACGGCAATTGTGAGAGGGTTATTTATTAAAGAATTTTAACTTACTTGCGTAATAACTTGTTAACTAAAGTAAATCAAGTCTTCGAAGTACTTTTTTAATTTAACTATTTGAAAATATTGATATTTAATGATTTTCTGTTTTTTTATGTACTGTGTTTAGACATGAATGCTTTAAATATATCAATATAATAATTACATATGCGCTGAATTTAATGCTTTGTTCAACTAAGCTGAAATGGATAAAGCTTCTAAAAAGGGAAACAGTTCAATGTCAGCAACTTATGATCTGAACGATCGTCCCGACTACGATCACCTTCTACAGACGATTGCCGATTACACCCTCAGTTATCGGATAAAAAGCAAAGAGGCCATGAATACCGCCCGAAATTGCCTGATGGATACATTAGGCTGTGGCCTGCTCGCCCTGCGATTCCCAGAGTGTACCAAACACCTCGGCCCATTGGTCGAGGGTACTGTCGTTCCGCACGGTGCCCGAGTTCCGGGAACGTCGTTCCGGCTGGATCCGGTGAAAGCCGCCTGGGATATCGGTTGCATCGTCCGCTGGCTGGACTACAACGATACCTGGCTTGCTGCCGAATGGGGCCACCCATCCGACAACCTGGGGGGCATTCTTGCGGTGGCTGACCACCTTTCCCAGAAACGGGTAGCGGAAGGCAAAGCGCCACTGGCCATGAAGGATGTGCTTGAAGCCATGATCATGGCCCATGAAATTCAGGGTGTATTGGCGCTGGAAAACTCCTTCAACAGGGTAGGACTGGATCACGTAGTACTGGTCAAAGTGGCGTCCACAGCCGTCACCGCGAAACTGATGGGCGCAAACCGGGAGCAGTTGCTGTCAGCGCTGTCCCACGCCTGGGTTGACGGCCAGTCGTTGCGAACCTATCGCCACGCGCCGAATGCGGGCTCTCGCAAATCCTGGGCGGCAGGCGACGCCACCTCACGCGCTGTGCGGCTGGCAGATATTGCCATGAGAGGGGAAATGGGTATCCCGAGTGCACTGACAGCGCCCCAGTGGGGCTTCTACGACGTGCTGTTCAGCAAAACCAACAAGGACCAGAAACTCAAGCCCGAGGACAAACGTCAGTTTTCGATGCCCCAGGATTTTGGCTCCTATGTGATGGAGAACATCCTGTTCAAGATTTCCTTCCCGGCAGAGTTTCACGCGCAGACAGCGGCGGAAGCAGCAGTCACGCTGCACCCCCATGTCAAAGACCGTCTGGAGGAAGTTGACCGCATTGTCATCACCACTCACGAGTCAGCCATCCGCATTATCTCCAAGCAGGGCAAACTCGCAAACGCCGCTGACAGGGACCACTGTCTGCAGTATATGACGGCGGTACCGCTGATCTTTGGCAGCCTGACTGCAGAACATTATGAAGACAGCTTCCATCAGGCTAACCCGGTCATCGACAGCATCCGGGAAAAGATGGAAGTGGTGGAAGATGAACGGTATACCCGCGAGTATCTGGAAGAGGACAAACGCTCAATCGCCAATGCCATCCAGGTGTTCTTCAAAGATGGCTCCAGTACGGACAAAGTCGCGGTTGAATACCCCATTGGTCACCGTCGCCGCCGAAAGGATGGGATCCCGCTCCTGGAAGACAAATTCTACAACAATCTGGCCACCCGCTTCCCTGGCCAGCGCTGCGAACAGATATTCCGGCTCTGCAAGGACCAGAAGGCCCTGGAAAGCACGTCTGTGCATGAGTTTGCTGAGCTTTTCGTAATATGACACTGATACGGAAACGTTACATATGTGTCAGTTTAGTTTACATGCCAGAGAATAGGCTCTCATAAGTGCTAGAAACATAAACAGTTATAATCATGGCACGAGCCATGCAGTAAGTACTCCTGTGTACGCGACGTACGTCAGATCTATGGAGTACTGATATGAAAAAGATAACAACCATTCTCGCAACAGGGCTGCTCTTTGGCGCCTGTTCCTGGGTTTCAGCGGCGCCTGTTCTCGCGATCAGCGACCAGGGTGGAGCGGCAGCCGGTCAGGCAGAGAGCGACTTCCTGGCCTCCCTTGGCAGTGGTTTCCTTACCGAAACCTTCGACGACAACACCTACTACACTCCCGGAACCCAGTCAGCCACTATTAATTCCCAGGCCGGCGTCGGTTCCTTTACCAGCGTGGCAGCTGGTTCGGGTGGTCTTTGTGACAGCGGCATCTACGACTGTGATAACGGCCTTGCGGTGCTGGATGCAGGCACAACCCCATTCAATGGCCGCTACTCCGTCTCCGGTAACAACTGGCTGGACAGTATGGATGCTCGGGAAATGAACATATCCTCGGTGGCAGGCTACAACGCCATAGGCTTCTACATGACAGATCCGAACGACGCTGGAGGTCGGTTCTCGATTGGCGGTGTAGATTTCAACTTCGGGAATATCTTCGGTTCTGCACTGGGTAACGGAAGTATTTTTTATATCACATTGTTCGATACTGAAGGCTTGGGCAGCGTTTCTATTTTCTCCAATAACGCCAATGACGGGTACGGCTTGGATAATGTAACCATCGGCATGGTAGCAGTTCCGGAGCCAGGTACATTGGCACTTTTATGTCTGGGACTTATTGGGCTGCTGATGGCGCGTAAACGGCAGAAAAAATAGCCTACTAAAAGAGGAAACTGGCGATTTGAGAACCGTGAATTGTCAGTTTCCTTTACACCGTGCCGGGTTTGTTTGCTCACCGGCGATTGCAGTTACGGAAATTTACAGTACACTGCTGTTCACGTAGCGCTGTATGTAGACGCACTGGATGCGTACTTTCATAGTTGCGAACAGCAAAAGGAGTTGGCGTGGCCCACGTCAGATTGTTCAGACACTACATTCATCTTCCGTATATCATTCTCGGCCTGATTGATTTTCTTGTGCTGGCGTTTGCCTTTGCGCTGGCCGTGTTTTTCCGCTATTTCGGCGACGTCTCCTTCTTCCTCGACAACCTGAGCTTTCTGTTGCCGTCAGCGGCTGTGTTTTCGGCAATCAACCTGCTGGTCATGGTAGCACTTGGTGTTCATCAATCCCGCCTGGAAGAGGGTATGTCGGGGATGATGTTGCGCACAATCCTGGCCCTGATGGTCAGTATTCCTCTGTGCGGATTTGCCCACCTGCTTAACAGCGAGTGGCTGTGGTACATCGGCACGAGCAGTGCATTGACCACTGGCTCAGTGTTCGGATTTTTCCTTTTGGGTATTGCTCGCCTCTTCTTTTTTGCCACCGTCGGCAAGGAAAGCTTCAAACGAAAGGTGCTGGTATTGGGAGCTGGCTTCCGCGCCAGGCAGATTCACGAGGATCTCAGAACGCCATTCAACCGCAAGGGCTTTATACTGACCGGTTTCGTGTCGCTGCCCGATGAACCGGTTGAGATCAGCAAAGACTACCTGCTGAACATTCCAACCACGCTTCAGCAATACATTCTCAAACACCCGGTCAATGAAATTGTGGTAGCTGTGGATGACCGCCGCAAAGGTCTGCCGATGGAAGATCTGCTGGAATGCAAAATGGAAGGAGTGCGGATTGTTGACGGCGCCGCGTTCTACGAAAGGGAGTCCAGAAAAGTGGCCCTGGAAATGGTGACTCGTGGCTGGTTAGTGTTTTCCGACGGGTTCACCGTCTCGTCTGTTTTTGGGGTTGGCAAACGTTCCCTCGACATATTGTCTGCCGGCCTTCTTTTGCTGGTCAGCATGCCGCTGATGCTGCTGACCGCCATAGCCATCAAGATCGAGGATGGCTTCAAAGCGAAGATATTTTACAGCCAGGAACGGGTGGGGCTTAACGGCCACGTTTTCAAGGTCCATAAATTCCGTTCGATGGTAACCGACGCCGAGAAAAACGGGGCGGTATGGGCCAGCAAGGATGACGCACGGGTTACGCGGGTAGGGGATTTTATCCGCAAGGTGCGGATTGACGAACTGCCACAAATTTTCAATGTGCTGAATGGTACTATGGCCTTCGTTGGCCCGCGCCCCGAAAGGCCGGTATTTGTAGAGCAGTTGTCGGAAAAGATTCCATTCTACAGTGAGCGTCATCGCGTCAAACCGGGTTTGACGGGCTGGGCCCAGCTTTGTTTTGCTTATGCGGACAATGAAGAGGACACTCGGGAAAAGCTCCGTTACGACCTTTACTACATCAAGAATCAAAGTCTGTTGCTTGATCTATTGATTATAATTCAGACAGTAGAAGTGGTATTGTTCAAGAAAGGATCAAGGTAGTTTCGGGGCCAGCTCTCCCCGAGACATGGAAACAGATATGGACCCAGAGAGGATTAACGATGTCATCGAAGTATTCACTGCAGGGACTCCTGCTGTCCCTCACGGCGGTAGCATTTGTTGCTGGTTGTGCCGGGCCTCAGTCTTCCTCTCAGGAAGCTATTAACCAGGCCCTGAGTCTTCAGACCTCAACGAGTGTTGACGAGTACGTACTTGGACCAACCGATGAAATCCAGATTTCAGTCTGGCGCAATGCAGATCTTAGCATGGTTGTGCCCGTACGACCGGACGGCAGAGTATCTATGCCGCTTATTGGTGATGTTCAGGCTACCGGGAAAACGCCGGAACAACTGGCGAATGAAATCGAGATTGGTCTCACCGGCTTCATCCGCGAACCCCAGGTAACCGTTGTGGTCAAGTCCATGGGCAGCCACGAGTTCAGCGACCGTGTGCGGGTAACCGGTGCCGTCAATCAGTCCATCTCCGTGCCCCACCGGTCCGGAATGACCGTTCTGGATCTGGTATTGAGTGCGGGAGGTGCAAATCCTTTTGCTCAGCTCAATAATGCCATGCTTTACCGCGCTTTAAACGACAGAATGGTGGCTATCCCGGTTCGCCTGGACGACATCCTTAACAAAGGTGACGTGTCAACCAACTACCGCATGCGGCCAGGGGATATCCTCACAGTCCCGGAACGGAATTTCTAAGATCAGTTGTAACTGTTATTCGAAGCAAACCGCGGAACCGGTCAATAGGTAAGACAGATGGCACTTCCACTAAGTCAGCTCCCTTCAGAAATGATCAGAGAGGTCCGGTCACGAAAATGGCTGGCCTTCCTGCTTTTTGCCATCATCAGTTTCGCCGTGCTGGGGGCAGGGTTTGTGTGGCCTTACAAATACCATTCGCAGGTTGTGATTTTTGTGGATGACCGGAATATCATTCGCCCGCTGATGGAAGGCAGTGCCGTAACGACCGAAATCAGCGAGCGCACTTCGGTGGTCAGGGAAATGCTTTGGTCCCGGGACGTTATGTCGAAAGTTGCCAGAGACGAGGAGATTTTCGGCCAGAATGCGGAACAACTCAGCAATGAGGCTCTGGAACGAAGGGTAGACATGCTTCGCTCCAATATGAATGTTCGTCCCCGTGGCGATAGTTACTTCAGTATTGGCTACACCTCCGAGTCGCCTATGAAGGCTTTCCTCATTGCCCAACGCCTTGGGCAGCTTTTCATCTCAGAAAATTCGGCAAGCAAGCGCAAGGAAAGCCGTAACGCCTATGACTTTATCGATAAACAGGTCAAGAATTACGAAGCCATTCTTGCCGAAGTTGAGCAAAAGCTGAAAAAGTTTCTTTCGGAGAATGTTGACGGAACAGAAGGCGAAGCTAATGCCCGAATGGCGAAGTTGCGTCGGGATCTTGAGCTGGCACAGTTGGAGCGCTCCGAGCTGGTGGCGCGGGCCGATTCGCTGGAGTCTGAACTTCAGAAAGTGGAGCCAATGCTCAGTCAGGGCCGCACGGCTGACGCCTATACCCGTCGAATCAGAGAGAAAGAAATTCAGCTTGATGACTTACGATTGCGATATCACGATACCTATCCGGACATCATTGCCCTGAAGGAACAGATTGCTGAACTGAAAAGACAACGGAGCAGAGCTGCCCAGAGCGGTACATTGGATCAGATCTCAACAGAAGGCGACCAGTTGGTCAATCCTCTGTACCAGGATATCAGCTCAGAGGTCGCGAAAACCCGTGCAGATATCCGCACTCAGGAGTCGCGTATCAACTCACTTCAGAGCCTGATTGCGGAGCAGGAAAAGCGCATGGAGCGTATCCAGGAAAACAAAGCTCAGTACTCCGAGCTTACCCGGGATATGGAAGTGAATGAGCAGATTTACAACGATTTGCTCAAGCGCCGTGAAAAAGCTCGGGTTTCCATGCATCTGGACATTGAAGGTCAGGGCCTCAATTTCCGCATCAATGAAACCGCCCAGTATCCGAGGGAGCCGTCCGGCCCACAGTTCCACCTGTTTGCGTCGGCAGGCCTGATTCTCGGAGCCCTGGCACCGTTTGGTCTGGCAGCTGGCGTGTTGCAGATTGACCCTCGGGTAAGGGCCCGTAAACAGCTTGAAGACGGTATTTGTTTGCCCGTGCTGGCTGAAATTCCCCAAGTAAGAACACCCTTCGAGAAACGCACAGATCGTTGGTTAACCATTTCAGTCTCTGTATGCGCTGTGCTGGTTGTCGCTGCCTATGGCGGTGTTGTTGGTGCAGCGTTGATGGGAGTCATTTGATGACAGAGCAAAAGCAGGACAGAGAAAGGAAAGAAATGGAAGCGGATGTCCGCCCTCATGATAAAACCTCACATGGGATCGACGTAAACGGAAGAGAGCAAGCCGGCGATCTGGAGAAACAGGGTAGGGCTTCCGATAGCGATCGCAAGAGCGGCTTTTCCCAATGGGAGGACTCTCGTATGTTGGTGCCCAGCTCGCTGGAGTTGGGCCCCGGCGCAGTTGATCGGTATGTTATCAGCAAACAGATCGTCAAGATGCAGGAGCCTCGCCGGCTCACCCGCGACGACATGGACGAGCGGCGCATCATTTATCCAGAATCCCAGAACCGGGTGCTGGTTAACCGGTTCCGCCACCTGCGCACGAAACTGCTGGAGGTGTCAGGCGGTAACAACTTTACCATGGTTGTCAGTGGCGCCTGTGAAGGCGCGGGAACGTCGTTTATGGCGCTCAACCTGGCAGCTGCGTTTGCGTTTGACCAGTCGAAAACCGCACTGATAATCGACTGTAATTTGCGCAATCCCACGCTGCATTCCCAGCTTGATCTGGCCGCCGAAACCGGCCTGACAGACTTCCTGGAAGACTCAGACTACGACATCGGTCGGATTATTTATCCCACAGGCATCCCGCGCCTTCGACTTATTCCCGCCGGCAGTCAACGCGAAACGCCAGGGGAATTCTTTACCTCATTCCGTATGAAGCAGTTCCTGCAGGCAATTCGGCGACGCTATCCAGACCGCTTCATAGTGTTGGATACTTCGCCTATCAGCGACTCGCCGGATGCCCGCATTCTGGGGGAGCTTTGTGATTATTCCATGCTTGTGGTACCCCACGGCCGGATTACCGCGACCGCAGCGGATAATGCAGCACAGGCCTTTAACCCTGAAAAGTTTGTGGGAGCTGTAATCAATGGCTGAAGTGCACGGATCAGGGAAGATCCGATGGGTTATCTCCATCGGCGTTGGCTGTCTGATGGCAGCTGGACCAGCTATGGGCGCTACTAACAGCCTTTCGGGGGGTATCGATAACCGCTTTTCGGACAATGCAGGTCGTGACTCGGCAAATGAACAGAGCGACCTGGAAACCCGGGTGAACCTGAACTTCCAGCACCTGAGCGATCCGGGGCAATGTACATCCTCGGTGGACATGGGGCTGGCTTATAGCTACTGGCATGGCGACGCCTATGATTCCAAAGTGTATACCAATGGCACCCTGCAAGGGCAGTGCGAACTGGCGAGAGGGTTGGTGTGGCAGGCTTTCAACACCGTTAGTCATGTTACACGGGACAACCGCAGATCAGACACCCAGGATAACCTGACCCGCAAAAACGTGTTCAGCACCGGCCCGGTGTACACCCTGCAATTAACGCAGGTCGACGAACTGCAGTTCTCTGCGGCCTACGATCAAACTGAGTTCGAAGAACGCGAAGTGCCAGACAGCGATCGTGTTTCCGGCACGGTTTCCTACAACCATAACTTTAGTGACACACTCCAGGGCGGCCTGTCTGCGAGTGCCCAACGCACAGAGCTCGATACTGGCGAGGAACTGGACCGCGAATCCGCCGTGGTGACCTTCAGCAAAGTATGGGCAACCACTCAGGTAAGCGGCTCGATCGGCAAAAATCGCCTTGAAACTCGACTGGGTAGCCAGGAGGTCTCCACTGACGGCATTACCGGTACGTTTAACCTGGTGCGCCAAATCAATCCCAGCAGCGAGCTTTTCCTGAGCGCCAACCGCAGGCTAACAGATCAGACGTCCACTCTGGGCCTTCGATTTGAGGACTTCAATTTCGACCTGACCGAATCCTCCGCCGTGGAAGTCACGGCTGCGAGGGCAGGGTATAACACTCGCTTCAGCGATGGCTCTGCCCTCAGCACTGAGCTATCTGTCAGTCGCAGTGATTATGTCCGAACGGGTAATCGCGAAGAACGGAGCGGTGTTAACCTGCGTTTTTCAAGACCAGTAACAGAGTTGCTCTCCTGGTTCACCAGCGCAGCCTACCAACACCAGCGCTTTGAAGATGAAGGCGCCGAGGATGACGTTGCCCAGCTGTCAGCAGGTCTTGATTATCAACTGAGTGCCAGAATGGACGTTCGATCCGCCATTGGTCATCGGCAAAAGACCAGCGACATTGAATCCAGGGAATATGACGAGAACTGGATTGCAGTTTCCCTTAACTATCGATTTTTCTGAGTAGGGGGACGTAGTGATGACGAACAATAACGATACTACCCGGATCGCCAACGCACTCACTATTGATGTGGAAGACTACTTCCAGGTGGCAGCCCTTGCCGAAGCAGTCGATCGTGAAGACTGGCATTCCATGGAATATCGGGTTGAAGCCAACACCCACCGCTTGCTGGAATTGCTTGAGCGACACGAAACCCGGGCGACGTTCTTTACCCTCGGCTGGGTAGCGGAAAAATCACCTGGGTTGGTTAGGGATATTCAGAAAGCCGGGCACGAAGTTGCCAGTCACGGCTACAGCCATCAGCTGATTTATAACCAGACGCCCGAGGTATTTCGCGAGGAAACCAGGCGTTCAAAAAAGATTCTTGAAGACATTACCGGTGAACCCATTACCGGATACCGTGCCGCAAGTTATTCCATCACCAATCAGTCACGCTGGGCGCTCGATATACTTGCCGAAGAAGGGTTCGTCTGGGATTCGTCCATATTCCCGGTGCACCACGACCGTTACGGGATGCCGGGCACGCCGCGTTGGCCCCATCGGCTCACAACCGATAACGGTCATGAACTGGCGGAGTTCCCCCTAAGCACCCTGAAGTTTCCCGGTTACACCCTGCCAATAGCCGGCGGTGGCTACTTCCGGTTGTTCCCGTATTGGTTCAGCCGCTGGGGCCTGGGCAGTATCAACCGGCAGGGCCAGCCGTTTGTATTCTACCTCCATCCCTGGGAAGTCGATCCCGGCCAGCCAAGACTGGACGTAAAGTGGTTCTCCCGGTTCCGACACTACAACAACCTCGATGTGTGTGAACAGAGGCTTGAACAGTTGTTAGGCCATTTTCGGTTTACCGCCATGGGAGATGTGCTGAGAAACCTGAAACTGCTTGAAAAGGAACCGTCGGGAATAGCCGGGCAAGAGAAAATGGAATTTACATCGCCATGCTAGTCCTATTGTTCTGGCTTTCCCTGTTACTTCTTATCTACATCTATTTTGGTTACCCGTTGATGGCGAAGGCTGCGGCTTTGCTCTGGCCCACTCCCATAAAAGCCAACACCGAGCACCAGCCAAAGGCGTCCATCCTCATTGCCGCTTACAATGAGGCGCAGGATATTGAAGCCACCCTGCGAAACAAACTGGCGCTGGACTATCCGACAGACAAACTCGAGGTCCTGGTGATCTCGGATGAATCCGATGATGGTACGGATGAAATCATAGAGCGTGTTGCAAACGAATCTTCCTTCCCGATCCGCCTGTTTCGCCAGGTGCCGAGGCAGGGAAAAACCGCCGGCCTGAATACCCTGGTACCAGAAACGACCGGTGATATAGTCCTGTTCTCAGACGCCAACTCCCAATGGGACAGCCAGGCAGTCAGCAGATTGTGCAGTAACTTCGCCGACCCCGATGTGGGCTATGTTACCGGCAAGATGGTCTATGTAAACGACGACGGTTCCCTTGTGGGTGACGGCTGCAGTGCTTACATGAAATACGAGAACTGGCTGCGCGAACAGGAAACTCGGGTGGGCTCAGTGGTGGGTGTAGACGGTGGCATTGATGCCATGCGAAAGACGCTTTACCAACCCCTGCGCGCCGATCAGTTACCAGACTTTGTACAGCCACTGAAAGTGGTCGAGCAGGGCCACCGAGTGGTCTATGAGCCCTTGGCATTGCTGAAAGAAGAAGCCCTGAACGACAGCGGCAGCGAATTTAGTATGCGGGTACGCGTCAGCCTTCGTGCCCTGTGGGCGCTGAAAGATATGCGCCACCTCATGAGTCCTCTCCGAGATCCGGTATTTTCCTGGCAACTTATCTCCCACAAGCTGCTGCGCTACGCGGCCTTTGTTCCCTTGGCTACGCTTGCTCTGAGCACATTGCTGCTCGCTTCGGCTGGCGGTATCTATACACTGGCTTTCCTGGGCCTGGTCATCTTTACAGCCCTGGCCTGGACCGGTCACAAGAAGGAAGGGAAGGGGAAGCCGCTATCCGTAATCTACTCAATTCCCTACTACTTCATGTTGTTGAACATAGCCTCTTACAAGGCGACGGCAGCGTTCCTGAAGGGTGAGAAGAAGGTTATCTGGAATCCAAGGAAAGGATAGGCCATCAATGGGAATGAAGGTACTACACCTGATTGATAGCGGTGGCCTTTATGGTGCCGAGAAGATGCTGCTTAGTCTGGTACAGGAACAGGTGAGCCAGGGACTCGAACCGATGATACTCAGCGCCGGAGAGCCGGGTATCGATGTAAAGCCTATTGAGACTGAGGCAAAGAGGAAAGGACTGCCCCTTACGCCCTGGCGGATGTCCCCAGGCCTTAATCTGAAAGAGTCATGGAAAATCCTGAAATGGGCACAGAAAAATAACTACGACCTTCTTCACTCCCATGGATTCAAGTTTAATGTCCTCCTGGGGATGTATCCAGAAAGCCTCAGGCATATTCCGATGGTCGTCACCTTGCATGGATACGTCCATGCTCCCCGCTACTCGAAAATGTGGTTATACGAGTCGCTGGACCGGTTTGCCATTCGCCGCATGAGAGGCGTTGTTCTCGTGGGGGAGGCGATGAAGAAAGAGTTGCCGGGAAAGCTTTCGAGCGGGCACACCGTAGTTATCCCCAATGGCCTGGATATTTCAGAGCTTCAGACGCTATCCACGAGTTCATTGGATGAGCCTTTTAAATCATTTTTCGACAATCATGACCACGTGATTCTTGGGATAGGCAGGCTCTCCAGAGAGAAAGGGTTCGACAGGCTACTCTCAGCTTTTTCCGGGTTCAGAAAAGAATTCCCGAAGTCAGGACTGGTGATTCTTGGTGAGGGGAAACTCCGCCAAAAATTTGAGGCATTGATTGAGGAGTTGGGTATCAAGGACGACGTGCTTATGCCTGGGTACTGTAGCAAAGTACCCGTGCTACTGCGACATGCGAGCGCGCTGGTAATGCCCTCCCTGACCGAAGGGCTGCCTATTACCCTTCTCGAGGCGATGTCGTTGAAAACGCCTGTGGTTGCCTCCGCTGTCGGCGAAATACCCAAAGTTCTGGGTGATGGACAGGGCGGTGGACTTCTGAGGGACATTGAGCCAGAAACCATTACCAGAGCGCTTGCAGAGGCTGTAACTGACGCAGAGCTGTCCAGGGACAAAGGAAACTGGGGCTACGAGGTGGTGCGCAAGCGGTATTCGTCGGAGGCAATGGCGGATAAGTACCTGGGCTTTTACAGCAGGGTTCTTGCGAAGTCATGATTCTCCGGCCCGCCAGGTTTCTTCTCACTCGTTTGCTGTTTCTCGCGCTGGGCCTACCCATCGTCCGATACAGAAAGGAAGTGGAAAACCTATGGCTTCTGAGTGAAGAAGACAGGGCCGAGAAACTGGACCAGTTGCTGGCTCGTAATCGGCCGAAAGACTCTGTCGGTGAAGAGGTGACAGGACTGGACGCTATCAAGACATCACCGTCATTGTCGAAGAAACAACTCCGTACTCAGCCCGTAAGAGGTGTTCTAGAGGGTGATAAATCCAGGTTTGGCCGCCACACAGCCGGCACTACGGGGGAGCCAACCCAGGTTTTGCTTACCCGGAAAGAGTTGGCCCGGATGCTGGGTGTTCGTGAATACTGCTTTCGTCACTACGGTTTAAAGCTTGGTCAGCGCGAGGCGAGACTATGGGGCAGGCCTGAATCCGGTGTGAAGTCCTGGCTCAAGAACTTTGTGATGAACAGGCGAGTTTTTCATCCCGTAGGCCTGGACGCCACGAGGGAGGTGACCGAGCTGTTAAAATGGAAGCCGGATTATCTATACGGTTATGCATCCCTGTTGCTCGAAGCCGCGCAGACTCTCGCGAGCATGGACATAGAGTTTGATCCACCAAAATGCGTGGTGTGTACCGCCGAGTCGATTCTCCCGGCTCAAAAGGCTTATATATCGCGGGCGTTTAAGGCTCCGGTAGCAGAAGAGTATGGATCAACCGAGTTTGACGTAATCGCGTTCGAGTGCACAGAAGGCCATCGTCATCTCGTAAATCCCTGGGTATTAGTTGAGAACTCAGAGAGCAAGGGATGCCTGGTGACGGACGTTTCCAGAACATCTCAAAGCCTGATACGTTACGAATTGGGTGATCATGCAAGCGTT
>PBRG01000216.1 GCA_002726615.1 Marinobacter sp. | reverse complement strand
TGGTTCGGCGTCTCGCCCGGCTCGCCGCCCACTGGCAAAAAAGGCACATCGATACCGACCACCAGCCAGTTCGGATGGGCGCTGGGGTCTGACACATCCGCGGCAAAGCGGACACCGCCGCACACCGCGCCATTGACCTTGATACGATCGGGCCATTGGAAGTACACCGGCACCTCGGGCGGGGCCAGGGCGCCCAGGCTTTCAGCCAGGCCTATCTGGGCCACGTAGACCGCCTGAACAGCTTCTTCCAGTGGGGTTTCCGGCGCCAGCACCAAGGCCGCGCGCAAGACGTCCACCGCGTCGGAATAGAAAATCGTGCCGGAATCGACCCCGGCAATGGCGCGGCTGACGGCCTTATCAAATGGATCCGTCTGGTTTGGCACCCATTCCCCCGTAAACAGCGGTGGTAAGCGCGGCGACACACTCATCGCATGGCCTCGGCGTACACTTCAGAGGCGATCAGTTCATCGGCGATGCGTTGGAAGGCCCGCGACTGAGGGCTATCCGGCTTCGACACCACAATCGGTACACCGCCATCCGAACCAACGCGGATATCCAGATCCAGCGGAATCTCGCCCAGGAAGGGCGCGCCCAATTTTTCAGCCTCCGCCCTGGCGCCGCCGTGCCCAAAAGGATGGTGCTCTTTGCCGCAACCATCGCAGATAAAGGAGGCCATGTTTTCAATCAGTCCGAACAGGGGCACGTCCATCCGTTTGAACATATCGATGCCTTTGCGCGCATCCATTAACGCGATGTCCTGGGGGGTCGAGACCACAACCGCCCCGGCAACAAAGAATTTCTGGCTCAGGGTCATCTGGACATCACCGGTGCCCGGGGGCAAGTCCACCAGCAGGACGTCCAGCCGCCCCCAGTCCACCTGGTTCATCATTTGTTGCAGGGCGCCCATCAACATGGGCCCACGCCAGACAATGGCTTCATCATCGGAGGCCATCAGGCCCAGGGACATCAGGGTCACCCCGTGATTGCGCAGCGGCAGTATGGTATTTCCGTCGGGGCTGGAAGGCCGGCCTGAAACACCCATCATGCGGGGCTGGCTGGGACCATACACGTCGGCGTCCAACAGGCCCACTTTCAGACCTTTCGAGGCCAGTGCAACCGCCAGGTTGGAGGCCACTGTCGACTTGCCAACGCCCCCTTTACCGGAGGCAATAGCGATGATGCGGTCAACGCCTTTCGGGTTCTTGTCCTGAGGCCGGGGGGCGTCGGTACCAATCAGGTTCGGTTTTCCTACTTCGGTGTATTCAACCATGTCGCTTCCTGTTTTTATTCTAGCTGTCCAGGTAGTCGTCTCTGGTGCGAACCCTGGGGCGCTCTCCCCCTGCCAGGGGCGCGCTTTCCCCGTGGAACTGAGATTTCACCCGACAGTCGTCACACATCTTTATGAGTTGGACGTTATCAGCGTTTTTGTACATCCAGTGCTGGTTTTCCAGTTTTTCAACGATCCGGTTGATGGTGCTGGCAACACCGAAGGGCCTTCCACACTTGATGCATTCGAAAGGCTCCTCGCCGTGCAGTGCCCGGGCACTTAGCGCACCCTTGGACAGATCCAGTTGCGGCTTCAGGTTGATGGCAGTCTCGGGGCAGGTGCTTTCGCACACGCCGCACTGAACACAGGCATTTTCCGTGAACTGAACCTCCGGCCGGTCCGGATGGTCGCCGAGGGCGCCAGTTGGACACAGAGACACACAGGCCAGACAGAGCGTGCATTTATCGGAATCGATTTCGATAGCGCCATAGGGCGCGCCCTGTGGCAGCGGAATCGGCGCTTCAACACCGTTTGCCATCGCACTGACGGTCACCCGTGTAATGTCACGGCGGCCGCCGACCAGTAATACGGGCTCGCTGACACGCCCCGCATTGTCCCCTTCAACACTGAGCTCGTTAGCCGCAACCACTCGAATCCGGCTGGGCGAATGGTGGGCACCGCTCACCATGGCCTGAGCCAGCTCCACTTCCGCGGCAACGGCCTGGCGGTCAGTCTCGTTATCCGCCAGCAGCAGGACTTCCGCATAGCCGGCGCCCAATGCGGCCAAGATCTCGGCATGGCCAATACGATCAATATGCTCAAGTCCCATCGGAATCAGATCGTCCGCCAGCCCATCGCCGTACCGTGCCAGGTGCGCCATGGCCTCACCACCGGCGTTCAGGGTATGAAACACCAGGCGTGGAGATTCTTCGGTATGGTCACGATAGACCCTGGCCATCACCTCCACGGCTTTGGTCAGGGCTTCGAAAGGGCTTTCGGTCATAGTGATGGCTGAGGTCGGGCAAACAGCCGCGCAGGAGCCACAGCCGGCACAGATATCCGAATCAATCTGCACGTGGTCGCCGAACGAAAAAATGGCCTCTGTGGGGCAGACGTCCAGGCAGCGGGTACAGCCGGTTTTGTTGGCCCGGGAGTGGGCGCACAGGGATTCCTCCAACCTGAAGTAGACGGTTTTCTCGAACTCACCAACCCGTTCCCGGGCCGTCAGGGCAATGCGTTCCAATTCCCCGGTTTTGGCGGGGTCGGCCCAGAAATAACCGTTGCGCTTCTGATGGCAGGGAAAGGCCGGAGCGTCACCACGGAGGTCGATAAACACATCACACTCGCTGCGAGCGGTGGCTTGCACCTCGCCATAACCCAGTGCACCACGGCCGGCGGGATTCAGGGTTTGCAACTGGGCAAACTCCATCCTGAAATGGCCCAGCGCGCCATAGGCTGACGTCAGCCGGCCCTTCGCCACGTCGTAGGCGGCAGAGGGTAGCTGTATGGGACCGGCGTCATTGACAATACAGGTAACCCCCAGCTCGTCCTGCACCAGCTCGGCCATCCTTATGGCCTGCTCAGTAGGGCCGACGATACAGCACACTCCGCTGGAGCGGATCGTTTTTGCAGGCGCTATCGGAGCCGGGAGTTGGGCCGCAGCAACCAGGGCCGCTTGTTTGGCGCGCAGGCGTTTGGGGTTTGCACTCGCGGCCCCCCAACCTGCCCGGTCCCGGATGTCGATGGTGCCCAGCGGTGCGGAATGCCCGGTTTCGGCCTGAACATCCTCGCCCAGACGCTCGAACAGGGCAGCCTGCTGGCCACAGGCAATGAGTACGTCTGCATCACCACCCAGATGCTCAGCGGCCGTCTTCATGTCATGGCCGCACAGTTGATCCACCGCGATGACCTGCTCGGCGGCTGCGGCCTTGCGCAGCGCCTCTGGATCAAAGGACTGTGTTTTATCACAACTGCACAGCAGTAAGGTCTTGGGTGCCGTCATCAGGAATCTGACTCTTTTCGTTGTTGTTATACGTATACGAATCACTATAGCTCTTCGAGCATGACACAGCGGTTTGTTTTTAGACAATCGGAAAGTTGGATATTTTTTGACCTCCTGCTAGCTTGAAGGAATAACAAAAGAGAGCAGCCATGAGCAGTCGCACAGAGCAGTGGAAACGCGCGTTACAAGTCGGTGCCGTCGTTCGCCAGTCTCCTGGCGTGACCCAGTGGGCGCGGTATGTCTGGACGCCGGTGGCGGTCATACCGGGTGCCCCGGAGGCGTTCTGGAAAGAACTGGTCCAGGAAGGCGATGAGGTGGATTACCACGCAGGCTCGGTGACCATGGAACTCTTTCGTGCCGACGTGGAAGGCTACCTTGTATCCCTGAATATGGCCGTTCCCTCCGTCTGGATTGTCATGGATAAGGACCAGACTGGTCGCTCTCCCTCAGGGTGGGTCATCAGCTCCATTACTGCCAGTGCCCATGAGGCATTGGATGCACAGGACAGTGGTGAAAGTATCGTCGAGCCCGTGCCCATTCCCGAGTCTCTGGCGGCCTGGATCAAAGAATTTGTCGATATGCACTACATCGAAGTGCCCTTCAAGAAACGGCGCCGTGACAGTGTCCACGTTGACGGTATCGAAGACGCCAAAGGCGATCCGCGTATCCGTCAGGAGAGCGACGTCTTTCGCGCACCCGCCAACATCAAAAAACCGAGGATTCAGTGATGGCTGAGTCACGCCTGCAACGTTGGTCGCGCAAGAAAACAGAAACCGGCAAAAAGACTGAGCTGGCCCCGCCCCCATCAGTCGAGTCCGAACCGTCACATGAAGAGCAGGAGCTCTCTATTAATGAGACGTTGTCCGAGCACGACGTATTGGAGAAGTACGGCTTACCCGATCCCGATGCCATCGAGCTGGGTACCGATATTACCGGGTTCATGCGAAAAGAAATCCCCGAGCTGCTGCGCCGCAGGGCCCTGCGGTCTCTTTGGAAATCCAACCCTGTACTTGCCGTGCTGGACGGGCTCAATGACTACGATGAGGATTTCACGAACGCTGCTGCGACCGGGGCCGTAAAGACCCTCTACAAGGTGGGACAAGGGCTAATCGACCGGACCGCAAAGGTTGATGAGCCGGTTGATAACCCGGTGGGGGGGCGCACCGCAAAGCTGGCCGAGGCTCCGACAACCGTAGTGCCTCCGGAACCTGCAGGACTGCGCGAAACACCCGTTTCCGACATCAATGAGGCGCCATCAGATACTGATCGTCACTCTCAATCAGTGGTCACCGAAACCGGAGAGAAACCGACGCCGCACTACCGCCCGCGAATGCGTTTTGAGGATTCATGAGTGTTAGAAACCGTAGTTGCGCCCGACACAAATCGGAACTATATACAGTAGATCGGTGATTAAAAATTAGACAACAATAAACAAGAGACAATATAGAGAGAGACATCTTGGCCAACGCTGCAGAAGTTCAGTGCCCGCGCTCGATCAGTGACGAAGATCGAGCGCGTGCCCAAATGTATCGGTTGCTGGGTGTCCTGCTGGACGCCCCACCTTCGAGTGAGCTGCTCCGGGGGCTGGTAACCTTAGAGGGTGACGATACTCCGATTGGATCCGCCTCCAGAAACCTCGCTGCCCTTGCCCAACGCACCGCGCCCAATGATGCAGAGCGGGAGTTCAACAACCTTTTCGTTGGCATCGGTCGCGGTGAATTACTGCCCTACACCAGTTATTACCTGACCGGCTTTCTCAACGAGAAGCCCCTTGCGGATCTGCGTAGCGATCTGATGGCCAGGGGCATCAAGGCTAGAGACAACGTTAAAGAACCTGAAGATCACATGGGTACGCTGTGCGAAATCATGGCCGGCATTATTGCGGGCGAGTTTCTGTGTGACAGTGACCAACCTTCTCAAAAAGCCTTTTTCGACGCACACCTGGCAAAGTGGGCGGAACTTTTCTTTGCCGATCTGGAAGAAGCGCAAAGCGCGGTTTTCTACGCGCCTGTGGGCTCGCTGGGCCGGGCTTTCATGGCCGTTGAGGCCGATGCGTTTGCCATTCAATAACTGGGACCTGCCCGGTCCCTTAACTCAGGTGGAGGTGTCCAATGGACAACCCGAAACGTGAAAACAGCCGCCGCCGTTTCCTGAAGGTGGCAGCAGCCGCAGCTCCTGCGGCCGTTGCGCTGGCAGTCTCGCCCAATGCCGCAGCCGAGGTGGTGAAAGAGGCCCCGAAAAGCCGCGGTCTGCGTGACACTGAACACACACGTAAGTACTTCGAATCGGCTCGCTTTTAAGGAAGCGTGCGTCATTCAAGGTTGCGAAAGGCTCTTGAATGGCCACACCTCCGTAAAACGAGAATAAAAAGAGAGAGGTAATTGACATGTTAAGAAAGAAAACCAACGGGGTAGCGAAAGGCCCCCGTGCTGGTTCTTTACTTTCATCCCTCGCTGCCAAGACCATGGATCGTCGTGGTTTTCTGGCCGCCTCCGGTGTCACGGTGGGCGGTCTGGCAGCTTTGTCACTGACGTCTGGCCGCGTTGAGGCCGCAACCCCGTCGACGGGAGGTGGGGAAGTTGTTCGCAAAAAGTCCGTGTGTACCCACTGCTCGGTTGGCTGCACGGTGATGGCGGAAATCCAGAATGGCACCTGGATCGGGCAGGAGCCGGGTTGGGACAGCCCCTTTAACCTTGGTGCGCATTGTGCCAAAGGGGCTTCCGTACGGGAGAGTGCCCACGGCGAACGTCGCCTCAAGTACCCGATGAAAATGGTCGGCGGCCAGTGGCAGAAAATCTCCTGGGACGAAGCGATCAACGAGATCGGCGACAAGATGCAGCAAATCCGCGAGGAAAGTGGTCCGGATTCGGTCTACTGGCTGGGCAGCGCAAAGTTCAGTAACGAGCAGTCTTACCTGTTCCGCAAGTTTGCCGCCTACTGGGGCACCAACAACGTCGATCACCAGGCCCGGATCTGCCATTCGACCACGGTTGCCGGCGTAGCCAACACCTGGGGCTACGGCGCGATGACCAATTCGTATAATGACATCCACAATTCGCAAGCCATCTTCCTGATCGGTGGTAACCCCGCGGAGGCGCACCCGGTGTCGCTGCTGCACCTTCTGAAAGCCAAGGAAGAGAACAACGCACCGCTGATCGTCTGCGACCCGCGTTTCACACGCACTGCCGCCCATGCGGATGAGTATGTGCGGTTTCGTCCGGGTTCAGACGTCGCGCTGGTCTGGGGCCTTTTGTGGCACATCTTTGAGAACAGCTGGGAGGACAAGGAGTTCATCCGCACCCGGGTGTACGGCATGGACGACATCCGCCAGGAAGTAAAGAAATGGAACCCTGAGGAAGTTGAGCGTGTAACCGGTGTACCGGGAGCACAGCTTGAGCGCGTTGCCCGCACCTTGGCGAATAACCGCCCGGGCACAGTCATCTGGTGTATGGGGGGAACCCAGCACACCAATGGCAACAACAACACCCGCGCCTACTGCGTGCTGCAACTGGCGCTGGGCAACATGGGCGTTGCCGGCGGTGGCACTAACATCTTCCGCGGCCACGACAATGTTCAGGGCGCCACAGACCTGGGCGTACTGGCCGACACCTTGCCCGGCTACTATGGCCTGGCCGCTGGCTCCTGGGCCCATTGGGCCAGAGTCTGGGAAGAGGACCTGGATTGGCTCAAGGGGCGTTTTGCCGTTTGGGACAAGGACGGCAAATCCAGAGCCATGATGAACGAGAAAGGCATTCCCGTTTCACGCTGGATTGACGGCGTTCTGGAAGCCAAGGAAAACCTGGAGCAGCCCGACAACACCCGGGCCATGGTGCTGTGGGGCCACGCGCCCAACTCGCAGACCCGGATGCTGGAAATGAAGGAAGCCATGGAAAAGCTCGACCTGCTGGTCGTTGTGGACCCCTTCCCCACCGTGTCTGCAGTGCTGCACGACCGTAAGGAAGGCGCTTACCTGTTGCCTGCGACCACGCAGTTCGAGACATCGGGCTCGGTCACCGCTTCCAACCGATCGCTCCAGTGGCGTGAAAAGGTCGTTGAGCCGCTGTTCGACTCCAAGGTCGACCACGAAATCATGAAGCTGTTTGCGGACAAGTTCGGTTTCACCGATCGCATGTTCCGCAACATCGCCATCAATGGCGATGAGCCGTCGATTGAGGACATCACCCGCGAATTCAACCGTGGTATGTGGACCATTGGCTACACCGGCCAGTCCCCTGAACGTCTCAAGAAGCACATGAAGTATCAGCACCACTTTGACAAAACCACGCTGCGTGCAGTCGGTGGACCTTGTGATGGTGATTATTACGGCCTGCCATGGCCTTCCTGGGGCACACCGGAGATGAACCATCCGGGAACTGCCAACCTGTACGACATGTCGCTGCCGGTTTCCAAAGGCGGCCTGACCTTCCGCGCCCGCTTTGGCGTCGAACGCAACGGCGAAAATCTGCTGGCAGACGGCGTCTACTCGAAGAACTCCGAGATCAAGGACGGGTATCCGGAGTTCACCATGCAGATGCTGATGGACCTGGGCTGGGATGGCGATCTGACGGCCGAAGAGCGTGCCAGCATTGATGCTGTTGCCGGCCCCGAAACCAACTGGAAAACCGACCTGTCTGGCGGCATCCAGCGTGTTGCGATCAAACACGAGTGCGCACCCTTTGGTAACGCCAAGGCCCGCGCCATCGTCTGGAACTTCCCGGACCCCGTGCCGCTTCATCGCGAACCACTCTATACCAGCCGCCGAGACCTGGTGGAGGACTACCCGACATACGAGGACAAGACCTTTTGGCGCGTCCCGACCCTGTACGAGTCCATCCAGAAGAAGGACTTCAGCAAGGACTTCCCCATCATTCTGACCTCTGGCCGACTGGTGGAATACGAAGGTGGTGGTGACGAGACCCGGTCCAATCCCTGGCTGGCGGAATTGCAGCAGGACATGTTCATTGAAGTGAATCCGCGTGATGCGAACAACATGAACATTCGTGACGGCAAGGATGTCTGGGTGTCCGGCCCGGAAGGTGCACGCATCAAAGTCAAGGCTATGGTGACCGAACGGGTCGGCGAGGGCGTAGCCTTCATGCCGTTCCACTTCGGCGGACACCTGGAGGGCAAGGATCTGAGGGACAAGTATCCGAAAGGCTCCGACCCCTACGTATTGGGTGAATCCACCAACACAGTTCAAACATACGGGTATGACTCGGTCACGCAGATGCAAGAGACCAAGTGCACCCTGTGTTCGATTATGCCGGCATAATGAGAGGTGTAGACCATGGCACTTGAAGGAAAAGCACGCGCAAAATTCCTGGTCGATGCCGAACGCTGCATCGAATGTAATGCCTGCGTAACGGCCTGTAAGAACGAGAATGAAGTTCCCTGGGGCATAAACCGTCGACGCGTGGTGACCATCGAAGATGGTAAGCCTGGCGAGCGTTCGATCTCGGTCGCTTGCATGCACTGTTCAGACGCGCCTTGTATGGCCGTTTGTCCGGTGGATGTCTTCTACCAGACCGAAGACGGCATAGTGTTGCATTCCAAGGATCTGTGTATTGGTTGTGGGTACTGTTTTTACGCTTGCCCCTTCGGCGCACCCCAGTTCCCGCAAGCGGGCAACTTTGGCAGCCGGGGCAAGATGGACAAATGCACCTTCTGTGCAGGTGGTCCTGAAGAAGACAACTCCACAGCTGAGTTCTCCAAATACGGTCGCAACCGCATTGCCGAGGGCAAGTTACCAATCTGTGCCGAGATGTGCTCGACCAAAGCGCTACTGGCCGGTGATGGCAGCGAGGTGGCGGACATCTATCGCCAGCGTGTGGTGAACCGCGGTTTTGGTTCGGGCGCCTGGGGATGGGGCACAGCTTACGAGAAGAAGGGCGCGTAAGCCCACTGGATGCTTCCGGGGCCTTGGTGCCCCGGCATTCATTGAGGCCACGAATTCTTTTTGTTCTTTCCGCTGGAGTGCTTTCATGAACGGTAAACTAGTCGGTGCCGCCGTCTTTATGCTGGCGACATTATGCCTCAACCCTGCGTGGGCGCAAGAAACCACGGAGGTTGACCGGAAGTCTACCGGGGGCGCTCAAACCCTCGAAGACATCATGGCTCGTCAGGAAAAGCTGAAAATTGACGAGCAGTTTCGGTCAGACAACACGGGTGATCCCGCCAATGCGGCACCGATCAGCGAGCCACTGGGTACCCTTGGTGGGCGCTCCGATGCTGATGCCTGGCGTGGCGTTCGATACGACAACATCAACATCGAAACCCAGGTCCGCAATCCGGCCGCCGATGTTCTGATCCAGAACGGAGGCATAGGCTGGTATCAATTGAGGGAGGGCCCCGTCATCAACTACGGTGGCGGCGCCCTGCTTGGTATTATCCTACTGTTGGTGATTTTCTACTTTGTTCGGGGCCGAATCAAGATTGATGGCGGCCCTGCGGGCACCACGATTGAGCGGTTCAAAGCCGTCGAACGGTTCGGCCATTGGCTGTTGGCAGGCTCGTTTATCGCCTTAGGCCTGACGGGGCTGATCACCCTGATGGGGCGAAGCTTCCTGATCCCGGTCATGGGGCCAGACGCCTTTGCCACCCTGGCTGCCGGCTCCAAGTGGATCCACAACAACGTTGCCTGGGCGTTCATGTTTGGCCTGGTGATGACGTTCGTCATGTGGGTGGCCCACAACATCCCCAACAAGCTGGACTGGCAATGGCTCAAAGCCGGCGGTGGCATCTTTACCAAGAGCCACCCTTCCGCGAAGAAGTTCAACGCAGGCCAGAAAATCGTTTTCTGGACCGTGATGGTGCTGGGTGTTTCCGTCTCTCTTTCCGGTCTGTCGCTGCTGTTCCCGTTTCAGATGCCCATGTTTGCCGATACCTTCGGCATCCTGAACAGTGTTCTGGGAACCAGCTTCCCAACCGATCTGGCGCCCCACGAAGAGATGCAGTACGCCAACCTTTGGCATTCGATTGTCGCGTTCGTGATGATGCTCGCCATTATCGCCCACATCTATATTGGCTCGGTTGGTATGGAAGGTGCGTTCGATGCCATGGGTAACGGGCAGGTTGATGTGGAGTGGGCGCGACAGCACCACGACCTGTGGGTGGCAGAGGTTGAAGCCAAGCAGGGCAAAGGAGGGTCATCGTGAAGGTTATGATTTCGGCATTTGTCGCGGCGCTGGTGATTGCCTTTGCCGCCCCGCCCGTTCTTGACCAGTTCGGGTGGTCCTCAGCCGCGCAAACCAGCAGTGAGAGTGTGCGGCTTGACTGAACAGTCCCAGATACATGAAACAGAGGTTTACCAGATCGATGCCATCGGTTTGGTATGTCCCCTGCCCGTTCTGCGGTTTAAAAAGCGCACCCAGGGCCTTCCCAGTGGCACGCAGGTTGAATTTTTGGCCGATGATCCCAGCGGCCGTCGGGATTTACAGGTGCTGTGCGAACTGACCGGGCACCGGATTGAATGGGTCCGCGAGGAGGATGCCGGGGTGCTTCGGTACCGCATCTGCCTGGCTTAGCGATCGCGCCGGAACAGATCCGTTGCGGTCCTGGCATGCCTGCTCAAACCATCCGGCGGAAAATACCGTCCCCACGGAGCATATGACGAAAGGCCGCTGCGATATGGCCAGCGATCAGAACACCTAACGTTATGGCGAGCCACCCGTGTATCGCAAACAGGCCTGCAGCCAGCTCTTCGTCCTCTGGCACAAACGGCATCGCTGGCAGTTGGATATCGCCAACTATGCCCAGGGCCGGAAACGCCGTCACACCGGCCCAGCCAAACAACGGCGTAACCACCAGCAGTATATAGATCAGGTGGTGCACGCTCTTGGCGGCCATCTGCAATGTGCGGGGCATGTTCTCCGGATAAGGCGGGCTTTTTACGCGAATTTTCACCACGATCCGCAGGATCATCAGTAACAACACACTGAAGCCAATGGCTTTATGCATGCTGTACAAAGTATTCGTCAGCGCCCCCCATATATCAGCTTCCGCGCGTGAGGCCATCCAGAGCCCGACGGGTATCAGCGTCAGAACCATCAGCGCCATTACCCAATGCTGTACCCGCCAGCCCGCGGGGTATTTCTGGATCTGTTGCATTACGCCTTCTCCATCAGCGAATTTATCCCCACACTCTCAAGAGGCGGTGCCATGCAGCCTTAGGAAAGCATAGATCATAGAGTCGAATTCTACTTTCTCTATCCGGATGCTGGTAATGTGCTATACGATTATCAAAGCCCTTAATGGAGAGCTCCAGCGGCTACGCGTCTAAATGATCTTCAGGCTCTTTCCTTTTCTGAAATGGGCCAGGCCCACGAGACGGCAAACCCGGGCGGATGCCATTGCCGGCATCACGGTTGGGTTGGTGCTGGTTCCCCAGGCCCTGGCATACGCCCAACTCGCGGGAATGCCTCCCGTTACCGGTCTCTATGCGGCACTGCTGCCGGGCATTGTCGGGGCCTTGTTCGGTTCATCGTCACTGCTTGCGGTCGGGCCTGTGGCATTGACCAGCCTGCTGACCTTTGCAGCGCTGCAACCGATGGCCGAAGCGGGATCCCCGGAATGGGTAGTGATGGCGATATGGCTCGCCCTCTATTCCGGGCTCATGCAGTTTCTTATGGGCGCGTTCCGCATGGGCATTCTTGCCAACCTGATCTCGAACGCTGTCGTTCAGGGGTTCGTGAATGCGGCTGCGGTCATCATTATCGTTTCGCAGATCCCATCACTGTTGGGCTTCGATACAGGTGCCGGTGGAAACTGGCTATCCACGACCTGGCAGGAATGGCAACACGCTCCCTGGCGGCTGATCGCAACCGCCGGGTTCGGTCTTGGTGGTGTGGTCGCTTTGCTGTTACTCGGGAAGTTGACCGCTCGCCTGCCTGCAGTGATGGTGATTACCCTGATCGGCATCGCCGGCAGTTACCTGCTGGGATTTGGAGAGCTCGGTGGCTCGGTCATCGGGCCGGTTGGGAGCGGACTTCCCCATCCCTCACTGCCTCTGACACTCTCCGTTGACCAGCATCTGGCGCTTCTGCTGCCCGCTGCAATCATTGCACTGATCAGCTTTACCGAAGCGATGTCCAGTTGCCGCACCATGTCTCGAATAACGGGGGAACCGTGGGATCGGAATCAGGAGTTAATCGGTCAGGGGCTGGCCAAAATGGCCAGTGGCTTCAGCGGTGCCTTCCCCGTCAGTGGTTCATTCTCCCGCACGGCGCTGAATGCCTACAGTGGCGCGAAAACCGCGAGGGCATCCCTGATCGCCTCTCTGGTGGTGCTGATCTCCCTTTTCGGGTTTACCGAACTCCTGTATCACCTGCCGACCGCGATTCTCGCCGCCATCATCATCGTGCCCGTCACCCGGCTGATTGATGTCCGCTCGCTTATGCGATTAAGCCGTGAAAACCCCAAGGATGGCCTGGTAGCTCTCGTCACCCTGGCGGTGACACTGGTCACCGTACCAAATCTGTACTGGGGCATTCTGGCGGGCATGGCAGCGTCTTTGCTCGCTTTCCTTCACCACCATACCATGCCGCGAATCATTGAGCTGG
>PBRG01000215.1 GCA_002726615.1 Marinobacter sp. | reverse complement strand
TCGATCTGTGATTGATATGCCTTGCGCTTTTCGAGGTTCAGGCTGACGTATTCCTGTTCACGTTGCTGCTTCAGGAATTCGATTTCCTTTTGCAGCAAGCTGAACTCCGGGTTCTCTTCAAACCGGGTATCGTGACGCTTCCGGAGTTCATCGATAATACCGCTGAAGTCGAAGTAGCGCGCATGTGGCACGGCTTCAATCTGGTCCCAGGGCAGCGCGTGATCCAGCGCATCCTCGCCGATACGGGTCTTGTCCACGCGCGACGGGATTTCAATGTCTGGAATCACTCCTTTGTGTTGGGTTGATCCACCGGACACTCGGTAGAACTTGCTCTGGGTGATTTTCAGCTGACCGTGATTGAGCGGGCGAACGGCCTGTACCGTGCCTTTTCCGAAGGTTTGGGATCCAACCACAAGGCCCCGACCATAGTCCTGGATGGCGCCGGCAAAAATCTCCGATGCGGAAGCGCTCATTCGATTGACCAGCACCACCATCGGCCCGTCATAGGCAACGGACGGGTCTTCGTCATTGAGTACCTGTACGTCGTTGTTGGAGTTACGAATCTGCACAGTGGGGCCTTCCTCAATGAACAGGCCAACCAGGTCGTTGGCTTCATGAAGTGCACCGCCGCCGTTGTTGCGGAGGTCCATCACCACGCCATCGACGCCATCCGCCTTCAGCTCGTCGATCAGTTTGCGAACATCCCGGGTGGTGCTTTTGTAGTTGGGATCGCCATCCTGCATCGCCTTGAAGTCGGCGTAGAAGGTGGGAATGTTAATGACGCCGATGCTGTAAGTGCTATTGCCGCGTTCGAACTCAATGACTTCCTTGCTGGCACTTTGTTCCTCCAGCTTCACTTTGTCCCGCTCAATGGCGATGGTTTCTGTGACGGTTTCATCCGCGGCGTCGGCGGGAATAACCTCCAGGGTCACCGTGGATTCGCGGGGGCCGCGAATCAGATCCACGACCTCGTCGAGGCGCCAGCCAATGACGTTGACGGGCTTTTCCTCATTGTCCTGCTTGACCGACACGATACGGTCTGCCGGCTCAAGCTGGCCTTGCTTTGAGGCGGGCCCACCCGGCACCAGGCGTACCACCTTGGTGTATTCATTGTCCGACTGCAGCACCGCGCCGATGCCCTCGAGGGACAGGCTCATATTGATGTTGAAGTTCTCGGAGGTGCGCGGTGAAAAGTAGGAGGTGTGTGGGTCCCACATCCCCGCGAAGGCGTTCATGTAGGCCTGGAACGCATCCTCGCTGCGAGCCTGGTAGGCGCGCTTCAACTGGCCTTCATAGCGACGATGTAGCGCCTCCTTGATGGATTCGTCATCGGAGTCGTTGAGGCGTTGGGCCAGGACTGTGTTCTTGATCCTTTGTACCCAAAGATCGTCCAGTGCCTCCCTGTCGGCGGCCCAATCGGCGTCGGACCGGTCCAGCAGGATGCGTTCGTCGGCACTGAAGTCGAGCTTGTCGATACCGTTGTCGATCAGGTTGAGAGCGAATTCGAGGCGCTCAATGATGCGTTGCTGAACGAGGTTGTAGATATCAAAGCCCGGTTGCAGTTGACCTGTTTTGAGCGCCGAGCCAAGCCCCAGCCGAATCGCACTGAACTTGTCGATGTCTTTCTGCGTCAGGTAGACGCGCTGGCCATCCAGGTAATCTAGGTAAGCGTCAAACACATCGCCAGACAGCGAGTCGTTAATGCTCAAATCGCGGAAATGGGTGAACTGCAGCTGACGGGCAATCAATATGTTGGCGCGGGCCTGCTCCACCGTTGGGGACACCGGCTGGTAGACCTTTTCGGTGTCCAGCTTGGCCGATACAGGCACCGCAAGTGCGAGCGTGAGAGCCAGGGCAAAGGTTTTTTTGCCGGGCATGACCCCACCCATGGTCGTGCTGTAACGGGTGACAAATCGTTCCGCGATGCTCATAAGCTTTGTTACCTGACGGTGTGGACGATACCGGGCGCTGCGGAGAGGGGCCCATGATGAGCGGCCGCTGGCAGTTGATTACGCGTTTTCCGGGTATCGCTGGATTGGCTCATGGTTTTATTGTAGGCAAGCACAGAACCGGTTGCCATAGCGGGGAAGTTTCGATACGTGACAATCTGTCCATGAAGTCGTCAGATTTGTGAACGCGGGGGCCAGCGTGAAACCTGTAGTGAACCCCTGCCGGAGCGCGCAGATGAAGCTCCGGCAGGAGACGCGGGTTGGTTACTCGAAGACGGCGTTGCGTTCTGCCTTGTCCAACAACAGGCGAGGCGGGTTGAATCGTTCACCAAAGCGCTCGGCCAGAACCTTTGCCCGTTCCGCAAAAGCCCTTACACCGTATTGGTTGATGAACTGAATCGCACCACCGGTCCAGGGGGCAAAGCCAATACCAAAAATGCTGCCAATGTTGGCGTCTTCAACGGTCCGGAGCACCCCTTCTTCCAGGCAGCGTACGGTTTCGATGGCCTGGATGAACAGGATGCGGTCTTTCAGCTCCTGGAGGTCAGTATTCCGGGCTTTTTCCTGGTCCACAAACAACGTGTCCAGCTCCGGCCAGAGGTGTTTTTTTCCGGATTGCGGGTACTCATAGAAGCCGGCACCGGCGGCCTTGCCCCTGCGGCCGTGGCTGCCGACCATCTGGTCGATGACGGCTTCCGCCGGGTGCGCGCTCCAGGTTTGACCGGCCGCTTCCGTGTCTTTTTTGCTCTGGTCGCGGATATGTTGCATAAGGGTCATGCTGACTTCATCAGAAATCGCCAGCGGGCCCACCGGCATGCCGGCCAGTACGCCTGCGTTTTCGATGCTGGACGGATGGATGCCTTCACCCAGCATGGCGATGCCCTCATTGACGAAGGTGCCAAACACGCGTGAGGTGAAAAATCCGCGACTGTCGTTGACCACAATGGGGATCTTGCCGATCTGCTGGACGTAATCAAAGGCGCGGGCGAGGGTGTCGTCAGACGTTTTCTCACCCACGATGATTTCCACCAGCTGCATTTTGTCCACCGGCGAAAAGAAGTGCAGCCCGATGAATTTTTCGGGCCGAGCCGAGGCTTTGGCCAACTGGGTAATGGGGATGGTGGAGGTGTTGGAGGCAAAGAGGCCGTTCTCAGCGAGTTTTGCTTCTGCTTCCTGGGTCACTTTTGCTTTCAGGTTGCTGTCTTCAAAGACCGCTTCGATGACCAGGTCGCAGCCTTCAAGGTCGTCGGCGGAATCGGTGGCCGTTATGCGGTCCAGTACCTCCGCTTTCTGAACTTCCGTCATGCGCCCGCGGCTGACTTTTTTCGCCAGCAGTTTCTCGGAATAAGCCTTGCCTTTTTCGGCGTTTTCCGCGGATACATCCTTGAGGACCACATCCACGCCCCGGTTTGCGGTGGAGTAGGCGATGCCGGCGCCCATCATCCCGGCACCCAGAACACCCACTTTGCGGAAGGTTTCTTTCTCCACGCCTGCGGGGCGGCTTTCACCCGCGTTGACGGCGTTGAGCTGAAACCAGAAGGTGCCTGTCATGTTCTTGGCGACCTGACCAATAACCAGCTCTGCGAAATAACGGGTTTCAATCAGGCTGCCGTTGTCGAAGTCCACCTGGGCGCCTTCCACGGCGGCTGACAGGATACGCTCTGGAGCCGGGTAGCAGCCCTTGGTTTTCTGCTTCAGCATTGCCGGGGCAATGGCCAGCTTCTGGGCCATGGCGGGGTGGTGGGGAGCGCCACCAGGGAATTTGAAGGCTTTTTGATCCCAAGGCTGCTGGCTCTTTGGATTGGCGTCGATAAAGGCCCGGGCCTTGGCCATCATGTCGTCGATGGACGAGGCCAGTTCGTCAACAATGCCGGCCTTGAGTGCCGCTTTCGGGTTTACCTTCTTGCCTTCCATCAGGAAAGGGAAGGCCGCTTCCAGACCGATCATACGGGGCAGGCGTTGAGTACCGCCTCCACCGGGTAGCAATCCAAGGGTGACTTCCGGAAGGCCAAGCTGGATTTTGTCGTCGTCCAGCACCACCCGGTGATGGCACGCCAGGCAGATTTCCAGACCACCACCGAGGGCAGAGCCATTGATGGCTGCCACGATGGGTTTGCCGCTGGTTTCGAGGACACGCATTTCGGCTTTCATGCCGTTGACCATGTCTTCAAAGGCACTGGCGTCCTCCCGGGTTACCTTGTGCAGCTCTTTCAGGTCTCCGCCGGCAAAGAAGGTTTTCTTGGCGGAGGTGACAATAATTCCGCGGATAGTGTCGAGATCGCTTTTAACCTTGCCCACAGTCTCTGTCAGTGCCGCTCGGAAATCGGCGTTCATGGTGTTGGCGGACTGGCCGGGCATATCGATGGTCAAGGTCAGAATCTGGTCCGAACCCAGGTTGTAGTGAATGGCGCTCATATTCGGTTCTCCTCTCAGAATCAGTCGTCGGCTCAGACGCGCTCAATGATGGTGGCAATACCCATTCCGCCACCCACACACAGGGTGGCCAGGCCGTAGCGCAGTTCTCTCCGCTCCAGTTCGTCGAGCAGGGTACCCAGGATCATGGCGCCCGTGGCTCCCAATGGGTGGCCCATGGCAATGGCGCCGCCGTTCACGTTCACTTTTTCGTCCGGAACCGACAACTCTTTCTGGAAGCGCATCACCACGGAGGCAAACGCTTCGTTTACTTCGAACAAATCGATCTGGTCCGATGTCATGCCGGCTTTTTCCAGCGCCTTGCGAGCCGCTGGGGCAGGCCCGGTCAGCATAATGGTGGGGTCGGTGCTGGTGACCGCTGAGGCCAGGATGCGTGCTCGGGGTTTGAGCCCCATGGCCTTGCCCTTGGCTTCGCTGCCAATAAGGAGCGCCGTGGCGCCATCCACAATCCCGGAGGAGTTACCGGCATGGTGCACGTGATTGATCTTCTCCACGTAGTGGTACTTTTCCCGGGCGACGCCGTCGAAGCCCATTTCACCCATCATCTGGAATGAGGGTTTGAGGCGGGACAGGGATTCCAGGGTGGTGTTGCCGCGAACATGTTCGTCGCGGTCGAGGATCATCACGCCATTCTGGTCGGTAACCGGGACGATGGATTTTGCAAAATAGCCCTTTTCCCAGGCGTTGGCGGCCTTTTGCTGTGATTTCACGGCGAATCCATCTACATCCTCTCGGCTGAAGCCAGCAAGTGTCGCAATCAGGTCCGCACCGATGCCTTGTGGCATGAAGCCGGTGTGCAGGTTGGTGGCGGGGTCCGTGGCCCAGGCACCGCCATCGGAACCCATGGGTACGCGAGACATGCCTTCAACACCGCCGGCAACCACCAGGTCTTCCCATCCGGAACGGACCTTCATCGCCGCCAGGTTGACGGCCTCAAGGCCAGACGCACAGAAGCGGTTCAGGGTGACACCGGCTACCACTTCGTCCCAGTCCGCAGCCAGGGCGGCGGTTTTGGCAATATCCGCACCCTGATCGCCAACGGCGGTCACGCAGCCCATAACGATGTCGTCCACCTGGGCGGTGTCCAGGCTGTTTCTTTCCTGTAGCGCTTTAAGAACGGTGGTCAGCAGGGTAATGGGTTTAACGCTGTGCAGGGCGCCGTCTTTCTTCCCGCGCCCCCGGGGCGTACGAACCGCATCGAAGATATAGGCTTCGGTGGTCATTTCCTGTCCTCTGTTGGTCGTTGACTCAGTAATAGCGTTGCAAAGGGTAACCATAGCGGGTCGTGCCGGGTGCGCGTAATGACGAGCACTGCCAATCGAATTGGCGAAACTGCTCACTCCGGTCATGACAATTTCAGGTGGGAGCGATATGGTGTAGACAGGTTCCCATCACAAGCAGGAGTTAGGCGATGTCCCTGAGAGATACCATCGATAATTTCTACGAGCCGCTGGTTGCGGAGGCCATTGATGAAACGAAAAAGGATGGTGATAGCCAGGACTACCTGACCGACGTGATGTGTGTGGCCCTGAATCGGCTACCAGCCAAATACTATCGACACAGCATCGATATGATGTTCTACCTCGCCGACGGCGAACTCGACACCATGAAAAAACAGGCCCTGACCGCCGTTCGGGAGGCCAGGGAGTTTGTGAAGAGCCATCAGCGTGAATAAAGAGCCGTCAGCGAGAATGAAGAGCCATCAGCGGGAGTGAAGAACCACCAGCGCGCATAAAGACTCATCAACAGGCCGATTAGCTCTCGCGCAGCACAGCCTCCAACGCCTTGCCAAGCCGTTCAGCCAGGGCCTCACTGACAACATCCACTGGCTGAACCACACACCAGTTGGCAACCAGCATTTCCAGTTGCCTTGATTTGTCGCTGTCCGAAGACGTGTTGCCCATGCCTTCGGCAAGTCGCTGTACCTGAATTTCCATGCGACGGCCCTGATCTTCCGCCGGTGACGGCACTTCCGCCAGTATCTCCGCCCGAATCACCAGTTCTACCGGGTCTGGCTGACCTACTTCGGCAGCCAGACCGGCCCAATGCTGCGGCAGTAGTTCGCTGTCCAGGGCGCTCGAACTCCGGGAATTGATCCAACTTTTCCAGGTATCTATCTGTTCCTGTAGCTGGCGGGTCGAAACCAGCCCCGAAAGGCGACTGCGTTCCTGACCGACCCGATCTCTGCTGTCCGCAGACAAAGGCTCATTCCTGAGGGAGTCAAGTTCAGACAGTGTCGCTTTGAGCCCGTCGAGGCTGCTGTCGGCGCTCGCCGATTGGCAGGCATCAAGTATCGGTCCCGCTTTTTCATCCGCCTCACGGGAAAGCTGTTCCTGTTCGTCCCTGCGGGCATCCCGCCGTGCGAAGATCTGGTCGCAGGCCTTGCGGAACGCCTGCCACAGTTTTCGGTCTTCGCGGTGTCGGGTAATACCAATGCTCGTCCACTCCGTTTGCAGCGCTTTCGCCTGATTCATGGCATCGCCCAGAGGCTCGTGTTCAATCAGGGCTTCCGCTCGCTCAACGATGCTTTGTTTAAGGGCTTCGTTTTTCTTGCGCTCGGTATCCAACGGCGCCTCAAGCTGTTTCAGCAAGTCGTCGAATCGTTTCTGAGCCGGGCGATTATCCCGAAATTCCACGGGCCAGGCCGCTTTCCACTCTTCACGTGCGGTCTGATGTATGCGTTCAGCCGCTTTCCAGTCAATACTGCTCCAATCAGCGTTGTCGAGGAACGTACCCAACTGATCGCAAATCGCCTTTCGGGTTTCCAGGTTTGCCTGTTTTAGCCCGGACTTGGCAGAGAAATAGGCCTTGCAGGGTTCATAGGCCTGATCAGAGGCCTGCTTGAACCGTGACCACAGGTCACGATCGGAAGAGCCGCCCAAGCCCCGCCACTCGTTCTGCAGTTCCTTGATGCGCTCGGCCTTGGCTTCCGGTTCCATGGGCTGATTGGCCAGGTATTCCATCTGTTCGCACAGCGACTCCTGTTTCGGGCGCGTTGCAAAGCCCTGCCAGTCGGTCAGCTCGCGAAGCTGGCCGCCGAGCAGGTGCATTCTTGGTTGCAGTGATTTGCCATGGCGATGATCGAGGCCTTTTGCGAGTTGTTGTGCTGCCTTGAAGTGTTGACGGGACTCCTTCAACTGCTTGGCGTCGAGAGCTTCCTCCAACTTATCCAGCACTTGCCGAAGCGAATAAGCCATGGCTTTCTGTTCTTCAGAGTCTGGTTTGTCGGTTTTTGCAGGGCGGGGTTTTCCTGCAATGCGGTTCAGAGCATCCAGCACAGTGGGGCGCCGGAAATCGCGGGGCCAGTCGACACTTTCCAGTATCGCACTGGCTTGATCGGTCAGCTTGCTATCATCGGTGTCACTGCTGTCGGTGGCCTGCAATGCAGCGATCTCGTCGCGGTGCTGGCCCAGGCGCTTGACTGCGGATATATAACTCCGCAGCGACTGCATCAGGTTCTCATAGGTTTTCTGTTCCTGTTTCTCCACCTGGGCGTCCCGGGTGGCTTCCAGCCAGCGGTTTTCCTGGGTTTTCTGCAAGGCATCCAGGGAGGCCAGAGAGGGTTCCAGGTCCGGATCCTGATGTTTCAGTTCGTCAAGGGTGTCTTCCAGTAAGGACAGCGTTTCCGCCCGTTGGCTTTTTTGCTCTTGCTGATGCCTGAGCTGATCCTTTTCGGCCTGCATCTCGCGCAGCCGTTCGCGGCATTTGTGAACAGCCTGTAGGAACTCTGTGGTTTGTTGCTGTGAGGCCTGAGCTTCCACATCAGCCCATTTCTGAAGGAGGGCGTCCAGGCGCGCCTCAAATAATTTCGTGTCGTCGCTACGGGCCTGCTCAACCGCGTGGCGCACGATGGTTTGAATGGTTTCGGCCAGTTTTCGTTGTCGATCTTCGTCGTCGCGAATACGTTGCAGCTTCTGGCGAACGATTTGATAGACACCTTTGTCCTTGCCTTTGGCAAGCTTCTGGACGCGCTGCAGGGTGGTTTTTTCAGTCAGTGCTTCCGCGGCCTCGCTGCGTATACCCGCTGTCAGGCCGCCAATGGCCAGTTCCTCGAGCTCGCCTTCGGTCGGGTTGGCTTTTAGTGCTTTTGCCTGCAGCTCTCGCTGGTCATCCTGCCTGGTTGTCCTGTCGGCCTCTTCTTTCGTGGCTTCCTTGCGAGCGGTAACGGCAGTCGCGGTTGCCTTGCGATTTCCAAACAGTTTCTGGATGAATGCGGCCATGGGGTTATCCTTTGATATTGAAACCAGTTCCCGGTGTCGGCAAAGTAAGCAGGCACCAGCCATCGGCGTTCTCCGGAGCTCCGGGTGCCGGGTACGTCAGCTGATCGATCCATGAAATTGAATGGTCAGCTGTATTAGGTGGGGGCTAGTCTAGCGTTTTGTCGGCATTTTCGGGAAGAGTCTGAATGGGAAAAGCATCAAATCCGGAAGATCAGGACCACAAGGCGCGTTCTGCCGCGCTGCGTCTGCTCGCCCGACGGGAACACAGCCGTTTGGAGCTCGCTCTGAAGCTCAAGCAGAGGAAGATCGAATCGGATGTGATTGAACAGGTTCTGGACGACTATGAAGCCGAAGGTTGGTTGTGTGATGAGCGATTCGCGGAGGTCTACGCCCGGCAGCGGATGGATCTGGGCTATGGACCGCTAAGAATACAGGCTGAACTCCAGCAAAGGGGCATCCAGGAGACGCCGCTCTGCGTCAGGGCGATGAATGACACGGACTGGTCCGATCGGGCGACGTCGCTTCGGGAAAAACGATTCGGGCTCTGCGATATTCGCGATGACTGGGATGAAAAGGCCCGTCAGGCTCGCTTTCTTGCCCGTCGGGGGTTTTCCTCGGAACACGTGGAAAACGCGCTTGATCAGAGGCTATAGCGTTGGTGGAACGAAACCGAGTTCCTCTGGCAGCGACGCCCTGATGTCGCTGTTGTTTCCCTCTCCATTGTCGGGCCCGACGATCTTCTCCATACCCTCCAGCTCTTTAAACCAGGGCTTTTCCTCCGATTCCGCTACCTCTGTGGGTTCCGTGAGCCAGGCCAGGAAATCGTAGTAGCGGCGTATATTCTGAACGTAGATTACCGGCTCGTGCCCCCTGGCATAGCCAAACCGCGTCTTGGAATACCATTCCTTCTGGGCCAGCAGTGGCAGGAATTCCTTGACGTCCATCCAGCGGTCAGGATTTCTGCCGGCACCCTCGGTCAGCCTGCGGGCATCTTCCACATGGCCCCAGCCAACGTTGTAGGAGGCGAGGGCAAACCAGGTTCGGTCCGGTTCCGGAATGCGATCTGGGACCCGGCTGTGTACGATCGTGAAATATTTGGCGCCACCCTGGATGCTTTCCTCGGCATCGAGACGATTGTTGATACCAATATGGCTGGCTGTGTTCCGCGTTAACATCATCAGTCCGCGAACACCGGTAGGAGAGACAGCATTGGGGCGCCAGTGGGATTCCTGGTAGCCCATTGCGGCCAACAGTCGCCAATCCAGGTCGTAGGTCGTGGCGTAATCGCGGAACAGGCTTTCGTATTTAGGCAGTCGGTTTTCGACGTGATGGACAAAGGTTCGCGCGCCAACGTAGTCCAGGCGGTCGAGATGACCATAAAACCGCTCGGAAATATGTGCCAGAGTGCCGTCTTCCCGCAGCTTGTGAATAAACTGTTCGGCGGCATTTGCCAGGCTCTGGTCCTGCTCATTGGGAAAGAGCCACAGTAATGGCTCAGCCTCTCCGAGGCTGAACGCGCTCTTCACCATCGGGAAGAATACATGGTTCAACTCGAGCTCATTGGAAGACACGATGGCCAGCGGGAACTCGCCGGATTCCACCCGTGAGAGGATGCCAGCGGCGTCCAGACCGGCGTGCATGGTCCACTGAAGGCCGCTGTTGTTGGCACTGAACTGTTCCAGTTGATGTTCGTGATTGCTGTCCGCCACCAGGTGGATAGTCTGTCCCTCCAGATCTTCCAGGGAGTCCGGGCGGTCAACTTCGCGGTTATAGACCACGACGGATTCGGCTTCGATGCCGTTGGCAACCTTTTGGTAACGCTGCTGAAAATCAGGGCGCGAGGAAAGTCCTGCCAGACCGATGTGGGCATAGTCCTGATCAAGTATCGACAGCACGCTGGTGTTGTCCTTCGCGACGCGAACCTTGAGTTCAACGCCCAGATCCTCTGCGAACAGGCGCGCCAGTTCGTAGTCATATCCGGTGGGGCCGTCACGGCCTTCAAAATAAACCGAGGGGGCATTCCGGGTAATAATGTGAAGCACTCCCTCAGAACGGATTTCCTGAAGAGTGCTTGGCCTTGAACATCCTGCAACTGTCAGGATTATTGACAGTAGGCAGGTGTATTTCGCGATGGCCGTGTACGGCTGACGACGGTTTTTAGGCAAATTCCTGAACTCCCTTGATGCAGGACGCTGAGTGTTACGGTAGATCCCCTGATGTCCGATCACTCCCTGCTACCTCGCTCGCACTTCTTGCGTTACCAAATAAGCAGCAAGTGGCATGCCAGCGCAGCTTTGGTGAGTTTAACCGATGTTCACTCAATACGGAGCCTCCCTGGCTCATCTGTAATGATCCCCGGTCACCCCGGGGTGGTCAATGAAGCTGCTCAATTAATGTGCAAAACAATGTAAATTATAGCGGTCGGTTTATAACCTTTTGACGCTGTATCCCGGTGTCTGTTTCAAGTATCATTGCGGCCTTTCAGATGGCCGGCCTTTTCCTGTTTACGTTGTACTCCGTCGGTACGGAACACAGGATGCTGCACCGGCTCCCAGTCTCGCGCGTACAGGTTTTGATCATGCTTGAACTTCGCGGCGCTCCCGCGCTCTCGCCCTTTCGTTCCCGCAAGCTGCATACCCGCATCCAGGACGTCGTGCCTGCGGTGGAACATGTGTATGCCGAGTTCATGCACTTTACGGATCTGGAGTTCCCACTGTCCGAATCCGATCAGGCGGTACTTGATCGCCTGCTGGCATACGGTCCCAGCGTTCCCGCCGAGGAGCCTGATGGCGTCCTTTTCCTGGTGGTTCCGCGTCCGGGTACCCTTTCACCCTGGTCAAGCAAGGCGACGGACATCGCCCGCAACTGTGGCTTGCGGCAGATTCGTCGGATTGAGCGGGGCATCGCCTATTACGTGAAAGCCAACCGCAAGCTGAGCCTCGAGCAGCGGGAGAAGATTGCGGGGTTGCTCCACGACCGCATGACCCAGAAAGTTTTCCACGAGATGGGCGGTGCGGAATTGTTGTTCCATACCGACGAGCCGCGCACCCTTAACCGGGTTCCCGTGCTTTCTGGCGGGCGGCAGGCACTGGTAGATGCCAATCGTTCACTGGGCCTGGCGCTGGCGGAAGACGAGATCGATTACCTGGTAAAGTCTTTCTCGGACCTGGAGCGTGATCCCACCGACGTCGAGTTGATGATGTTCGCGCAGGCCAACTCGGAACATTGCCGCCACAAGATTTTCAACGCCTCCTGGGATATTGACGGCGAAGGGCAGGAAAAATCCCTGTTTGCGATGATTCGCAATACCTTTGAGATGAACAGCGAGGGCGTGCTTTCCGCTTATAAGGACAATGCGTCGGTCATTGCCGGCAGCCGTGGGGGACGTTTCTTCCCCGAGCCGGAAACCGGTGTCTATCGCTATCATGAGGAAGATATTCATATCCTGATGAAAGTGGAAACTCACAACCATCCGACCGCGATAGCGCCGGCGGCCGGTGCTGCAACCGGTTCTGGTGGTGAGATCCGTGATGAAGGGGCAACCGGGCGTGGCTCCAAGCCAAAGGCGGGCCTTAGCGGGTTCACCGTGTCCAACCTTAATCTTCCGGATGATCCGCAGCCCTGGGAGATCGGTTACGGTAAGCCGGAACGAATTGCCTCTCCCCTGGATATCATGATTGAAGGTCCGATTGGTGGCGCTGCCTTCAACAATGAATTCGGCCGTCCCAATCTCGCCGGCTATTTCCGGACCTTCGAGGAAGCGGTGCCCGGTGCCGGTGGCGAAGAGGTGCGTGGCTATCACAAACCCATCATGATCGCCGGCGGCCTGGGTAATATCCGGGCGAGCCATGTGGAGAAAGGCAATATTCCGGTTGGTGCCAAGTTGATCGTCCTTGGCGGCCCGTCCATGTTGATTGGTCTGGGTGGCGGTGCTGCGTCGTCCATGGATTCCGGTTCCAGCAACGAGAACCTGGACTTTGCGTCAGTGCAACGGGATAACCCGGAAATGGAACGTCGCTGCCAGGAGGTGATTGACCGGTGCTGGCAAATGGGCGACGACAATCCCATATGCTTTATTCATGACGTGGGGGCAGGCGGTCTGTCCAACGCCATGCCGGAGCTGGTCAAGGACGGTGGCCGAGGCGGCCGTTTCGAACTGCGTGACATTCCCAGCGACGAGCCTGGCATGTCGCCCCTGGAAATCTGGTGCAACGAGTCCCAGGAACGTTACGTGATGGCCGTGGCGCCGGAAAACCTGGAACAGTTTGATGCGCTTTGCCGCCGTGAGCGCTGCCCTTATGCGGTGATTGGTGAAGCGACCGAAGCCCACCATCTCGAACTCGGGGATTCCTATTTCGACGACCGCCCGGTTGATCTGCCGATGGACGTTCTGTTCGGCAAACCGCCCCGCATGCACCGCAGCGTTTCGCGTTCTTCATTCACCAAACCCATGTTTGATTCCACCAGAATCGATCTCAACGACGCGGTAGATCGTGTGCTGAGACTGCCGTCCGTAGGCTCCAAGAGTTTCCTGATTACCATTGGTGACCGGACCATCACCGGGCTTGTCGCGAGGGACCAGATGGCGGGCCCATGGCAGGTGCCTGTCAGTGACGTGGCGGTTACCTCGTCGTCTTTTGATGTGAAGGCCGGCGAAGCCATGGCCATGGGGGAGCGCACGCCGGTTGCGGTTATCGATGCACCGGCATCCGGACGCATGGCAGTGGGTGAAGTGATTACCAACCTGGCGGCCGCCCCCGTCGCCAAACTGTCGGATATTCGGCTGTCCGCCAACTGGATGGCTGCGGCAGGGCATCCTGGTGAGGACGAGAACCTTTACGAAACCGTTCGCGCGGTTGGTATGGAGCTTTGTCCTGCACTGGGTATCACCATTCCGGTGGGCAAGGATTCCATGTCCATGAAGACGGTCTGGGAAGAGGATGGCGGCGAGCAAAAGAGTGTTACGGCACCCTTGTCGCTTATCATCAGCGGTTTCGCACCGGTGACGGACGTGGACAGGACATTGACCCCTCAACTGGCCACCGATGCCGGGGAGACGGATCTGATCCTGGTTGATCTTGCTGCGGGACAGAATCGCCTGGGTGGTTCCGCACTGGCGCAGGTTTACCGGCAGGTGGGTGCGGTGGCACCGGACCTGGACGACCCAGAGGACATCAAGGCGTTTTTCGCGGTTATTCAGGGTCTCAATGGCGACGGCAAGCTACTGGCGTACCATGATCGTTCGGATGGTGGCCTGTTCGTAACGCTGGCTGAGATGAGCTTTGCCGGCCACACCGGTATCGACATCAAACTGGATGGTCTTGCGGAAGAGACGTCCCAGTTCGCTCGTGAGCTCTTTAATGAGGAGCTTGGCGCCGTGATCCAGGTTCGTCGGGAGGATACCGGGTTTGTACTGCAGCAGTTTTCGGCCGCGGGTCTTGGTGACCATACTTCGGTGATCGGTACCGTCAACCAGGACGACCACATTCGCTATACCTTTGAGGGGCAGGCGGTTATATCCCGGCCGCGGGCGGATCTACAGCGTCTTTGGGCGGAAACCAGCTACCGCGTGCAGTCGCTCCGTGACAACGCTGATTGCGCTCAGGAGGAGTTCGACAACCTGCTGGACAGCAGTGATCCGGGGCTTCATGCGGAACTTACGTTCGACATCAATGACGATATATCCGCGCCATACATCAACAAAGGGGCCAAGCCCCGAGTGGCGGTGTTGCGGGAGCAGGGTGTTAATGGGCAGGTTGAAATGGCGGCCGCCTTTGACCGTGCCGGCTTCGAGTCTGTGGATGTTCACATGAGCGACCTGCTCTCTGGCCGTGTTTCCCTGGAAGGATTCAACAGCCTGGTAGCCTGTGGTGGCTTCTCTTACGGGGACGTCCTGGGTGCAGGTGAGGGCTGGGCCAAGTCTATCCTGTTCAATGATCGGGTTCGCGATCAGTTTGCAGCATTCTTCAACCGCCAGGACACCTTGGCGCTTGGCGTATGTAATGGTTGTCAGATGTTGTCCAACCTGCACGAACTGATTCCCGGCAGTGAAGACTGGCCACGCTTCGTACGAAACCAGTCGGAGCAGTTCGAAGCCCGATTGGTGATGGCGGAGGTGCCCCCTTCTCCGTCGGCTTTCATGGAGGGCATGGCCGGTTCCAGGATGCCGATAGCGGTTGCCCATGGTGAGGGCAGGGCTGAGTTCCCGGCCGGAACGTCTGCAGAGCAACTGAGTGATAGCGAACTGATTGCGCTACGCTACGTGGATAACCGCGGCGAGGTCACCACACGTTACCCATGGAACCCCAACGGATCCGAGGCGGGCATAACCGGAGTTACCACACGGGATGGACGGGTCACTATCCTCATGCCCCATCCCGAGCGTGTATTCAGAACCTCCCAGCTTTCGTGGCACCCTGCCGATTGGGGGGAAGACGCGCCATGGATTCGAATGTTCCGTAATGCGAGGCGTTGGTTCAGCTAGGCCATAGCCTGATCTAAAAAAGCCGGCCCGGGACGCACCATAAAGGTGACTCATCCAGGGCCGGCTTTTTTGTTTTTGGCGACGGGAGTTTCCAAGGATTTTCAAGGGAAATTTTTGTTTATAAGTGCGAAAATCCCCTTGACTCAAACGGTTTATGCACATTCCTGGTGCCACGCTGTGCGCAATGTGTACAAAGCACTGGGTTTAGGTTCATTTTTTGTTCGACAACTATAACTACATGAAATAAAAGGAATTAATTAAGTAGGTGAATTTGTCGCCAATTTAACGAAAGTGCAGTAATTCCGGGGGATGGGGACATGTTCCCAAAAACTTTCCCCAGAGTTATCCACAGATTCTGTGGGTAAGTGTCTAAATGCTTAATCTGTACAAAAATTATCCGTTGGAAGGGTGTCGGAGTGGCCTGATTCTGTTCTGACACAACGGTGTTCAAGGGAGGATCTGACGAATGTACAAGATGTGTTATTTCGTGCCTGAGAGTCATCTTGAAACGACCAAAAGCGCCCTGTTCGAGGTGGGTGCCGGGCGTATCGGCGATTACGACTGCTGTGCCTGGCAATGTAAAGGTCAGGGGCAGTTTCGTCCGCTTGATGGCAGCCAGCCTTTTCTGGGCCAGACCGGGGAAATTGAGCGGGTGGACGAATTCCGCGTTGAGCTGGTATGCAAGGACGACCTTATTCAGGCGGCACTTCAAGCGTTGAAACAGGCGCATCCATACGAAGAGCCCGCCTACGAGGTGTTTCGTATGGAAGCGCTGTAGCGGCGGCCAGGCGTGGATATTTAGGCGCGAGGCCCCATCCGGTATCGAATGTCGTCCACATGGACAGGGAAGTGCTCATTGCGTACGTCTTCCACATAAAGCTCGAGGGTGCGACGAACCGTGGGGAACGACAGTTCATCCCACGGAATGTCCTCCAGCGCAAACAGCTGGGTTTCCAGCGATTCCTCGCCGGCCCCGAAGTCTTCGCTGGTGAGGGTGGCGCGATAGAACATGTGCACCTGATCGATGTGTGGCACATGAATGATGGTGTAGAGGTTGTCCACCGTCACTTCCGCAAGCGCCTCTTCCCGGGTTTCCCTGGTGGCCGCTTCGAGGGTGGTTTCCGAGTTTTCCATGAAGCCTGCAGGCAGCGTCCAGTAACCATAGCGCGGCTCGATAGCCCGGCGGCATAGCAAAACCCTTCCTTTCCAGACAGGAACCGTACCGGCGACGATGCGGGGATTCTGGTAATGTATGGTTTCACAACTGATGCACACGTAGCGGTGGCGATTGTCGCCCTGGGGGATGCGCTGTTCGACAGGATGGCCGCATGTGCTGCAGTATTTCATCTGTTTCACCATATACTGGACAAATGTGTGTTGGTAGCAAGTGTAACTATCTGCGCTGCCGGTGTCTCATTCAACAGTCAGAAGTCTTAACGGAGCCGTGTTTTGCGCGATCTTCTCACCAAACGCCTGTCAGGCTATGTACCCCGTTTGTTGACATTGGATTACCCCGAAGCAGCCGTGCTCGTCCCGGTCACCAATGACCATGGAAACCCTGAAATCGTGTTTACCCTGAGGTCAGAAAACCTGAGTACTCACCGGGGGCAGGTGTCTTTTCCCGGCGGGCGGCGGGACCCGGAAGACCATTCCCTGGCCGACACCGCGCTGCGCGAGACTCACGAGGAAATCGGACTGCCACCCGACCAGGTGGAACTGATTGCGCCGCTGAGCCAGGTAATGTCGCTGCATCAGATTCTGGTAACACCTTACGTTGGGGTGATACCCGGCGATCACCCCCTGCAAGCTAACCCGGCGGAAATCGATAGTATCTTCCGGGTGCCCGTTGAATTTTTCCTGGACGACAATCGAGAGCGCACAGACCCGCTCAACTTCCTCAACAATACCTTTTATGTGCCCTGTTATCGTTGGGAGCGCTATCAGATATGGGGCTTGTCTGCGGTCGTTCTGGTGGATTTTCTCAATGCGGTCTATGACGCCGGTATTGATTTGCTGGAGCCGCCTCCTAAGCGCTGATTAGCGTCCCCCGGACACTCCGTTCCAGTTCTCATCCCCTCTTTTTTCGCTTTTGTCAGCTGGCCTATTGCTGGGGGCCGCTGATGTTTCGTGCGCCTGTGGATGCTCAAATATTAGACCAAGGTCTAATATGTTTATAAAGCGATCAGGTATTACATGGTGAATACTGTATGCAAACGACAAAAAGGAGTTACGTCGTGAGGTGTGACCAATGAAAAAAATTCAAACCGAGAAGAACCTGCCTGAGCTGATTTACGACTCTGTGGTCAATGCCATTGTCGAAGGCTTGCTTAAGCCGGGTGAGCGCGTCACACAGGAGACACTGGCCGAGAGACTCGATGTTTCGCGGTTGCCGGTAAGCCAGGCTATGCAGCGTCTGCGTGACGACGGGTTTCTGTCAGCGGTAGGGCGTCGGGGCCTGATGGTGTCGGTGCTTGATGAAAGTTTTGTGTCGCAGCTGTACGAGTTCCGGTGTGGGATCGATCTGGTGAGTGCCGGGCTTGCGGCACAGCGAGTGGATGCCGGGGCGCGAAAGCGAGGTGAGGACATCATTGCCGAAGGTTTCGCGGCAGGGAAAGCACACGACCTCCCTGCTTTGATCGATGCTGACATGCGCTTTCACGGTTTCATCTACGAGCTGGCGGGCAACACCTTCATCCTTGATTCAATGGAGGCGCACTGGAACCACGTAAGGCGCGTCATGAGTGACATTCTCATTGTCGAAAAAAACCAGAAACAGATCTGGGAAGAGCACGAGGCAATACTGAACGCGGTATTGGCTGGTGATGCACGGACTGCCGAAACACTTGCCAGAGAGCATGTGGAAACCGCATCAAAATGGCTTCAGAAAGAAATTCAAGTTTGCCGTGAACCCCTGAAAAGAAGTGGGAGCACGAATATTTAATCCAAGGAGAATGCGATGCAAAACAATGACAAAAACGCAGCTGTGATTCGGGTAATGTTGGCGAAGATCGGTCTCGACGGTCACGATCGCGGCATTAAAGTGGTCGCGCGTGCACTACGTGATGCCGGCATGGACGTGGTCTACACCGGACTGCATCGCACACCGGAGGAGGTCGTGGACGCTGCCATTCAGGAAGACGTGGATATCCTCGGCATCAGCCTGCTGTCCGGTGCGCACATGCACATTTTCCCCAAGGTACTGGAGCTTCTGAAAGACAAGGAAGCCGAAGACATGATCGTTGCCGGTGGCGGTGTCATCCCCGACGACGATGTCAAAGAACTCTACCAGATGGGCGTCCACAAGATTCTCCTTCAGGACACTCCGCCACAAGAAATCATTGATTCGTTCCGGCAGATGGTCGCAGATCGAGGTTCCCGATAGTCAGGGCCGTGGCCGCAGATTTCCTCAGACGACAACCAATAACAAGATCAGGAGTCTCCGATGGAAGAGTGGAATTTTCCCCCCAATTATCGCAACGACTATTTTCCGGACGCGAACAGCCCCTACTGGTTTCGGGACCGGGAGACGATGGACCCGGAAAAACGCGATGAATTGATTGTTGCGCGCATCCGCGAGGTGATGGCCTATGCCTACGACCACTCGCCGTTCTATCAGCGCAAATGGGACGAGGCCGGTATAAAAGCCAATGACATTCGTACCCTCGCAGACTTTGAGGAAGTGCCTGTCGTCACCAAACAGGAGTTGCGAGATTCCCAGGCGAAAAATCCGCCTTTCGGCGATTACCTCTGCTGCCCCGAAAGCGACATCCACCATATTCACGGTACTTCCGGTACCACCGGCCGACCTACCGCCTTTGGCATTTCCCGACGTGACTGGGAAACCATTGCCAACAATCATGCCCGGATTATGTGGGGTATGGGGTTGCGCCCCGGTGACACGGT
>PBRG01000214.1 GCA_002726615.1 Marinobacter sp. | reverse complement strand
GAGCCGCGAATGGCGCGGATCATTTCCCCAAAGTTGAGGAATTGCAGAAAGCCCAGGCGGATGGTGAAAAAGACACCAACGCCCAGCAGGCCGTAGACCAGAACGTAGCCCCACAGAATGGAGTTCAGTGAATCTACGATAGTGGTCATAGTTCTTCCTTAAACAGTTGTCGTTAAACTACCAGGACGGGGCATTTTGCACGGGAAGCCACCCGGTGCGACACGCTGCCCAGCAGCATGCCGTCTTTGTCGCCGTGCGTGCCCCGAGAGCCAACGACGATAAGATCAACGTCCTTGTCTTCGGCGAATTTGGTGATGATTTTGGACGGCCGACCGGCCTTGACGAAGCCCCGGACCTTTACCGCCCCTTTTTTCTTCGCCTGTTCCTTGGCGTGGTTGACGATTTCCTTGGCGTATTCCGACAGCACTTTGTCTGGGATATCCATGCTGTCGGGGCGCCCAATCGACAGTGATGCCTCAAACAGGCTGTGGTGCTTGTAAACACACATCAGATAGATCTCGGTGTCCATGAGTTTCTGCAGTTCAATAGCCTTGTCCATGGCCTTGAAGGACGACTTGGAACCGTCAACAGCCACCAGGATTTTTTTGAACATGTTCTTCTCCATGAAATCAGTCTCTATCCGTTAGCGAAACGCTACGTCACGCAAGAACAGCGCAATTTGCGGGAATGCGATGATCAGACCCGCTGCCGCCACCAGCATAAAGACAAACGGCGGCGTACCACGGATCACTTCCCAATAAGGACGCTTGAATATGGCTATGGCAGTGAAAATGTCGCAGCCAAACGGTGGCGTTGCCGAGCCTATGGCCACCTGAAGTGTGATCAGAACCCCGACGAGTACCGGGTCCAGGCCAGTGGCTTCGATCGCTGGTGCAAAGATTGGCGTTAGTACCAGAATGACGACAATAGGATCAACAAACATGCAGGCGACGAAGAAAGCCACACAGATCGCAATCAACACGCCGACGGGACCGGCTTCATTAACGCCGACGGACTCCAGTATTGCCTGTGGAATCTGTGCAAAGGATATAATCCAGGAAAACCCGTTTCCGACGGCCACCAGTATGAAAACCACGGCCGTAATCAGACCAGTGGACTTGGCAATGCGATAGACGTCCGGCAATTTGAGTGACCGGAAAACCGCGAACTCGAGCAGGAATGCGTAAAGCACGCACACAGCCGCCGCCTCCGTGGGGCTGAATATGCCGCCATAGATACCGCCGACGATGATGACCGGGAAGAACAGCGGCCACAGCGCTTCACGGACGGCGACACCACGCTCTCTCCAGCCGGCCTTTTCCTCAGTTGGAACCTTGTTAATGTAGGCATAGATCAGGCAGTAAATGGAAAACATGGCCAGAATCATGATGCCGGGGCCGATGCCTGCGATGAACAGCTCGGCTATGGAGGTTCCGGAGATTACCCCGTAAATAATGAAACCGATACTTGGCGGGATCAGGAACGCAATATCACTGGAGTTGATGATCAGCGCCAATGAAAATGAGTCGGAATAACCCGCTTTGAGCAGTTTCGGACGAAGGGGGGAGCCGACAGCGACCACCGTCGCCTGGGTAGAGCCGGAAACAGCGCCGAACAGAGTGCACGAGGTCGCGGTGCTGATTGCCAGCCCGCCTTTTATGTGCCCAATGAACGCCATCACCATATGGATCAGGCGGTCGGCGGACTGGCCGCGGGTCATGATGTCCGCCGCCAGAATGAACATCGGCACCGCGATCAGGGAGGCGGGGCGAATACCGCCCATCATTTGCTGGACAAAAGTGCCCATCTGGCCGAAGCCATCAAACATCATTACAAAACCGACCACCGCGCCGGTGATCAGCGGAACCATCATCGGGAAGCCCAGGAGCAGCAGCCCGATCATGATTACCATCATTATAGTCGCCATGAGTTTCTATCCTTTGTTAAAGCAGCTGCAGGTTCAGACTTCCGACTCACTGTCCGCATAACCATCGATCACACCAGTAGAGAGATAAACATCCTTGCTGGTGAAATTCTTGATGGCCGTAAGGAAATACTGAATGCCGGTGATTGCAAAGCCCACTGGCGCCCAAACGTAAATCCACCAAATCTCAAAACCCAGCGCCGGAAGGATGCGTCCGCGGCTATAGAGGGTCTCGACGTACCCATAAGAGTGATAGCAGAGGAAGAACATCACCACAGATGTAAACAGGGCAATGAAAATCATCAGGACTTTGCGCCCTTTGGGGGGGATCGCATCGTAAACCGCAGACATGCGGATATGACGGCCATGGCGGGCCGCGTAACCAATACCTGCAAAGGTAATCAGGATGATAAGAATTCGGTTGATCTCACCAGAGAAAAACAGGCCTTCACCGAAGACAAAGCGCGCAATAACGTTGATGCATGTATTGACGGCCATAAGAATTACGCCAACGGCGAGCATGACGGCTTCAGTTTTGGCGATAACTTCGTCAATGGTTCCCAGAAACCCGGGGAGGCCGGACTCGTAGGTGCCGGTATCGTCTTCTAGATCCGGGGAGTTCTCGGACATGGGGGTTGCTCCAGAACATATCGCTCCCAGCCGGCAGGAGGTCCCCGGCGGGGCGGGGTTAAAACAGATTCCCGCCGGGCAGGGCCGGCGGGAATGGTTCCTTCAGGTTCAGTTACTCTGAACTTCCTTGAGGTCTTCCTTGAACTGGTTCAACAGCTCTTTACCACCTTCACCCGTCATTTCGATGAACTTGTCTTCAACCTGCGGCGCGCGGGCCTTGAAGGCTTCGATCTGTTCGTCATTCAGGCGAGTGACGGTGACCTCGTCGCTGGCTTTCTGGATTTTCTCAAGCGCTTTTTCCGCGAGACCGTCAATGTGCACGATGATTTTCTCGAACGCGTAGTCAGCGGCGTCCTCAACAAGCTTTTTGTCTTCGTCGGACAGGCCGTCGTAGAAGTTCTTGTTGGCCATCCTGGCAGTGGTGAACCAGCCGTGGCTGGTGAAGACCAGGTTCGGGGAAACTTCGTAAAGACCGCCGGACTCAATCCAGAAAATCGGGTTTTCCTGACCCTGGATCATGTTGGTCTGCAGCGCACCGTAAACCTCACCCCAGGGCAGCGGCGTGGGCGTTGCGCCAAACGCGGAATAGGTTTCCGACAGCAGTGGGTTGGTCATGACACGGATCTTCTTGTTGTTGAAGTCTTCCGGCTTGCTGACGGGCTCGTCCACGGTCACGACCATTTCACCTTCCGGATACATCTGCAGAAGCTCCAGGCCGTTCTGGGCGTACAGCTCGGGGAAGTCCTCGTTGATGGCCTCACTTTCACGGAAGAACTTGATGACGTTTCCATGTCGGTCGGCATCAGGTACGGAATGAAGAAAATCTGAGCTTCCGGAATCAGCGAGCCTGTGAAGCCAGGGGACTGGTTGACGAAGTTAAGGATGCCAGCCTGGGTCTGCTCCATGATGTCGTCGGATTCGCCGAGTTCACCAAAACGATAAATCTGCACGGTGTGGTCGGAGTTGTCTTCGATGTATTCCTTGAAGTCGTAAGCGAATACGTCCTGGACATCACCTTCGTATTCTTCGTGCGCATAGCGCCAGTTGGCAGCATTCACCGAATTTGCCGCTGTCATTGCGGCAAAGGCGAACGCTGAAAGCCCTGCCAGTTTCTTGAACTTGCTCGTGGTGCTCATCGCGTTGTCTCCGCTTATTTTTTTGCTGAAATGATCTGTTACATTTATTTAGACTGGCAAAACAATCCCGATTTCGCAAGAAATTGGCAAATTTACCTGGTGCCGGAAGCGACGCGTTCGGGTGGCTCGTACAAGTTGTGATAAGCTTTTGTTTCTTACCGGAAACAAAACACAGGGCAGGTATGCCAGCGACGCCATCCATTGAGCCCGGCTTTCACGCCATCCACGCCAATCATCTGGAAGACCTGCGCCGGGCTGTGGTCTGGATCTGCCGGCAAAGCCCCCTGCCACCGCTGGAAAGTGAGACCTTTCTGGTTCAGAGCAATGGTATTGCCCAGTGGCTGAAGCTGGCACTGGCTGAGGACCCGTCCGAGGATGGTGCAGATGTCGGAGTCGGCGGTCTGGGTATTGCGGCTGGCATGGATTTTCTGTTTCCCGCCCGGTTTATCTGGCAGGCCTACCGTGCGGTACTGACCTCGGAGGGCGTGCCGGAGCAATCCCCGTTCGACAAGTCCCGCCTGGTCTGGCGCCTGTTCCGATTACTGCCGGAGTTGATCGCCGATGACGACGTCTTTGCGCCGTTGCGACGATTCATGGCCGGAACGGATACTGAAACCCGCCGTTACCAGCTCGCCGGCAAGATTGCGGACCTGTTCGATCAGTACCAGGTTTTTCGCGCCGATTGGCTGGCCGACTGGGAGGCTGGCCACGACCGCCTGCGGATGGCCCGTGGAGAATACCGCGAGCTGGGCGATGAGCTGCGTTGGCAGGCCGTGCTGTGGCGCAGGCTGGTGGCTGATGTTGGTGAACTCGCGGGTACCAGCCGTTCACGCATCCACACCCGGTTCATGGAGCAAGGGCAGACACTGACAACCGCAGACAGGCCTCCAAACCTGCCCCGTCGTATTGTGGTCTTTGGCGTGTCATCCCTGCCGAAGCAGGCGCTGGAAGCCCTGTCCGTTCTGAGTCGGGTCAGTCAGGTGGTGCTCTGTGTCCACAACCCCAGTGAATTTTACTGGGCCGACATCATCAGTGACCGTGACCTGCTGACGGCGGACCGCAAGCGCGGCAAGACCCACCCTGAACTGGCTGCGTTGACCGACCCTGATGCCCTCCACCAGCATGCCAACCCGTTGCTGGCGGCCTGGGGCAAACAGGGACGGGATTACATTCGCCTGCTGGACGAATTCGACAACCCCGAGACATACCAGGGCCGCGTGGCGACTCCAGAGGGCCGGATCGATATTTTTACGCCCCACGGAGATCCGGAAAAGCCAGCGCTGTTGCACCAGATCCAGAACGACATTCGCTCGCTCACCTCCCAGTCGGAGATGCTGGGGCAGGCCCGGGCTCTCGATCCGTTCCGGGATAATTCCGTGGTGTTCCACAATGCCCACAGCCCGCAACGGGAAGTGGAAATCCTTCACGACCAGTTGCTGGCGGCATTCAACAGCGATCCGGAACTTCGGCCCCGCGACCTGATTGTCATGGTGCCAGACGTCGATACTTACGCGCCTCACATCCAGGCGGTGTTTGGTCGTTACCCGTCGTCGTCCCGTCGCTACATCCCGTATACCATTTCCGACCAGGGTCAGCGGCATCGTCAGCCGGTGCTGATTGCGCTGGACACATTGATGGCATTGCCCGAAAGCCGTTTTGGCGTCAGCGAGATCATCAGCCTGCTGGAAGTGCCGGCCGTACGCAGTCGGTTTGGTATTGCCGAGGGCGATCTCCCATTGGTACGCCAATGGGTGGACGGCGCCAACATTCGCTGGGGGCTGCACAGCGACCATCGCAGCAGTCTCGACTTGCCAGAGGGTCTGGAACGCAACACCTGGCAGGCGGGTCTGCGGCGGATGCTGTTGGGCTATGGCGCTGGCCGCGACGATCCCTGGCAGGGCATCGAACCGTTCGAGGAAATCGGCGGCCTGCAGGCGGGTGTGGCGGGCAATCTCTACCGCTTTGTTGATCGGCTGGAAGAGCTCTGGCACGAACTCAGATCCTCTGCGACGCCTTCCGGCTGGCTCGACCGGCTGCAGTCCATACTCGAGCGCTTCTTCGCTGAACTGTCCGATGACGACCTGCTGCTGGTGAACCGGCTGCGCCGACAGGCAGAACAGTGGCTCCAGGACTGCAACAGTGCCGGTATGGAAGACGTGGAACTGCCCCTGAGCATCGTGCGGGACATTCTGCTGGAAGGGCTGGAAGAGGGCGGCCTCAATCAGCGCTTCCTGGCCGGCAAGGTCAATTTTGCAACCCTGATGCCCATGCGTGCCATTCCCTTTCGGCGGGTGTGTCTGCTGGGTATGAACGACGGTGACTACCCGCGCTCGCGACCGCCGGTGGATTTTGACCTGATGGCCGTGGATTACCGACCGGGCGACCGCTCCCGCCGGGAGGACGACCGCTATCTGTTTCTGGAGGCATTGCTCTCCGCGCGGGAGCAGCTTTACATCAGTTGGGTGGGGCGCAGCATCCGTGATGATTCGGAACGGCCCCCCTCGGTACTGGTCAGCCAGCTCTGTGACCATCTTGATGCGGTGTGGCAGGTGGAGGAGTCGGACCGGAAAGCCTCTCCGGCCCTCACAATCAAACACCCGCTGCAACCGTTCAGCCGCGAGTATTTTCCCACCGGGAATCGCGGAGCCGGGCAAAATGGCTCACCAGATGTGAACGCGGTGCTGGCAACACGGCGCCTGTTCACCTATGACAGCGAATGGCTCAGTGCGCATCAGCAACGGGAAACAGACGTGGTGGGCGTTGAATTGCCTTTCCTGCCACCGGCGGAGCCACTGACGATTGCCGATATTGGCGCCTTCCTCAAGCGGCCGGTGGACACCTTTTACCAGCGCCGGCTGCAGGTGCGGTTTACCGATGTGGAGAGCCTGGACACCGACAACGAGGCATTCGCCATGGACGGCTTGCACCACTGGCGCCTGGAAGATGAGCTGATCCGTCATGCGGTCATGAAATCGGGCACCGAGGACGAACTGCATCAGCGGCTGGAGGGCGCTCTGGCGAGCATGGCCCGGCGAGGCGAGTTGGGCATGGGAGTGACGGAAACCGCCCTGACGCGGCAGTTGGAGAGCCGCATGCCAGACCTGTACCGGCGTTATCAGGAGGCCGTGGTGCTTTGGCCTGAGCCGGTGGACGATATTTCAGGCTTTGAGTACCGCCATGAGCATGGCGACGCGGCGGTCACCGTTAACGACAGGCTGGGCAACCTGCGTACCCGCCCGGGCGGTGACCTCTGCCGGGTGGTGATTGCCAGCGGCAACTTGCTGGAAGGGCCGACGAACTCTCGCCAATTGCGGTTCCCGTCTCTGCTGGAGCATTGGGTGGCGCATCTGGCAGGTAATGTTCGCTACGAAGCTTTCCACACCCTGGTGATTGCCAAAGAGGAAAAGCGGGTCGTTAACCTGTTGCCCATGGACACCACCCGCGCCAGGGAATACCTGACCAGCATCCTGGGCTTTTGGATTCAGGGCCAGATGCGGCCGCTGCCGATAGAGTCGGGTGCGGCCTTCGGCTATTTGCGGGGCCTTTATCCCGCCAGGGGCGAGGGAAGTGAGGACAAAGCACTGCTGAAGGCGACGGACGCCTACGGAAAGGCTCTGGAGCGCGACAGTGGTTACCTGCGCAGGGCCTATCCGGAGGTAGAACAACTGCTGGAGAATGACGAATTCCCGCTGTTGGTGTCGGCTTTGTATGAGCCGCTCTGGCACGCGGAACAGGCCGGCCGGGCCAAGCCCTCCAGTGCGGGCCGGGAGCGGGCGAAATGACCGAAGCAATCCGCAAACTCGATCCTCTCACACTGCCATTGCGTGGAAGCCAACTGATAGAGGCCAGCGCCGGTACCGGTAAAACCTTTACCCTGGCTTTGCTATACGTGCGCCTGGTACTGGGCCATCGTGCCGTGGAAGAACCCCTTGGTGAGGGCTTCATGCCGCCCAACCTGTTGGTGGTGACCTTTACCGAAGCCGCCACCAAGGAACTCCGGGACCGGATTCGTGCCCGCCTGACCGAAGCCGCAGCGTTGTTCGCCGCTGAACCGGACACCGTCGATACCACTGCGATGTCAAAAGACCCGCTGGTGAATCTGCGCAATGCCTGCCCAGTGGCCGACTGGCCGGCCTGCCGCCGCAAACTGCTGTTGGCCGCGGAATGGATGGACGAGGCAGCCGTGTCCACCATCCACGGCTGGTGCAACCGCATGCTCAGCGAGCATGCGTTCGACAGCGGCAGCCTGTTCCGTCAGACCCTGGAGACCAGTCAGACGGACCTACTGGATGACGTTGTGAGGGATTACTGGCGTACCTTTATATACCCCATGCCACCGGAGTTGATGGGCGAGGTGTTGGATACCTGGAAAACCCCGGAAAGCCTGCGCCAGTCCGTGCGCAACCTGTTGCCTCACGTGGATGCCCTGCTGGCGCCGGAGAGTGATCCACTGGCCGCTGCGGAGGAAGCGAAACGCCTGCGGGAGGTGAAACTGCAGACTCTGAAAGCCCCCTGGCCGGCCTGGTGCGAAGAATTGGAAGAACTGTTGGCGGAAACCGCGAAGCGAAAGCCCAAACCGCTGCACGGCACCACCAAAAACTCCCTTCAAAAAGCCATAGAACACCTGTGGGAGTGGGCCACTACCGATGCGGCTGAACCTCATGAGTTCCTGTCGAGTAAACGCACCAAGGGCTTCGACACCCTGGAGGCGGAAGCGTTTGCCGAAAAATGGACCGGCGAGGATGAGCCGCCGCATCATCCTGCCATGGACGCCATCACCGAACTCAAACCGGCATTGAAAACCATGCCGGTGGCAAAAGCGGACATCCTAAACCACGCCGCCTGCTGGATCGCCCGTCGCCTGGACAGCGAAAAGCAGCGCCTGGCCAGTATGGGCTTTGACGACCTGCTCACACGACTGGATGCTGCGTTGGGCGGCCCTCAGGGCGAACGCCTGGCAGCGACCATTCGTCGCCAGTTTCCGGTGGCAATGATCGATGAGTTCCAGGATACCGACCCGGTGCAGTACCGGATCTTCGACCGTATATACCGGGTGGCCAGCAACGACCAGGACACCAGCCTGTTGATGATTGGCGATCCCAAACAGGCGATTTACGGTTTCCGTGGCGCCGACATCTACACCTATCTGGATGCCCGTCGGGCGGTCAGCAGCCGAACTTACACGCTGGGCACCAACTACCGCTCCGCTGTCGCCATGGTAGACGGCGTCAACCGGGTATTTGCCCAGGCCGACGAGTCCCTGCCCGAAGGGGCGTTCCTGTTTCGCGCCGGAGACGACAACCCATTGCCCTTCAGCCCGGTGGAGGCCAAAGGTACCACCCGACAATGGCTTGTTAACGGGCAGCCGCGACCACCGCTGACATTCTGGACCCTGACCGATGAACGCCCTATCGCCAAGGAAACCGGCAGGGAGGCCATGGCCGAGGCCTGTGCGGCGGAGATTGCCCGGCTGTTGAATCTGGGGCAGAGCGGCGAAGCGGGTTTTGGGGCCGGGGGCACGCCGTTTGAGTCGGTGCGACCTGAGCATATGGCTGTGCTGGTCAACAAGCGCGACGAGGCGAATGCCGTCCGGCGGTCGTTGGGCGCCCGGGGCGTTCGCAGTGTGTACCTGTCAGACCGTAATTCCGTGCTGCAGTCGGTGCAGTCGGTGGAGATGCTGCAGTGGCTGCAGGCCTGCGCCGAACCCGGCCAGTTGCCGCTGATTCGCGCGGCTCTCGCCACCCCGACCATGGGCCTGGCATACCAGGAGCTGGACCGCCTGTTCAGTGACGAAAATGCGCTGGACCGCGAGATCAACCGCTTTCAGGGTTACCGTGAGCTCTGGCAGCAACAGGGCGTACTGCCGATGCTGCGGCGCCTGCTCATGGACTATGACGTGCCGGCGAAGCTGCTGTCCGGGCCTGATGGCGAACGCGGCCTGACTGACATCCTCCACATCGCCGAGCTGCTTCAGCAGGACAGCCAGCAGTTGGACGGTGAACACGCGCTCATTCATCACTACACCGAGATGTTGCAGGATTCCGACGATGAGGACGAGCACCGCACCATGCGCCTGGAAAGCGATGCCGGGCTGGTCAAGGTGGTCACCGTCCACAAATCCAAAGGCCTGGAGTACCCTTTGGTGTTCCTGCCGTTTGCCACCGAATTTCGCGAGGAAAAGCCGAACCAGGCGTTCATCAAGTACCACGACGACGAAGGCCGGCTGCAGATTTCCCTGGAGCCGGATGAAGACACCCTGGCCAGGGCCGACCGCGAACGACTGGGTGAGGATATTCGCAAACTCTACGTTGCCCTGACCCGATCCCGTCACGCCACCTGGGTTGGCGCCAGCGGCATCAAAGGCTGGCGGCAGAGCGGCCTGGGGCACCTGATTGGCCGCTCTGGCTGCGATGAAGACACCGACCTGATGCCCTTCCTGCAGTCCGTGGCCACCGGCGAACCCGCAATCGATGTGGTGCCGATGCCTGAGCCGGGAGACGACGTATACGCGGGCGATGAGGAACCGGAGCTTGGCAATGCCCTGGAGCCCGTGCGGGAAGCCCGGGAACACTGGTGGATCGCCAGCTATTCCGCGATCACCTATGGCGCCCGCGGTAGTTACGGGAACGACTTCGCCCCGGCCAGTGAAGATGCGGAGCAAGAGAATCTGCGCGACGAGGACGAGCCCGTCGTGGCCGATACTCTTGCCGCGATGGCTCCCGACCGGCAAGGGCCGCAACCGGCCAACCAGCATGGCTTCCCGAAAGGCTCCGGCCCCGGCACCTTCCTGCATGATATTCTGGAGTGGTGCGCGAGAGAGGGTTTCCAGCAGGTGGCTGATGCACCGGAGGATCTCCACGAACTGCTGGAGCGCCGTTGCCAGTTACGCAGTTGGGGTGATTGGGCTGACACCCTGAAAACCTGGATCGACACCCTGATCACCATGGACATCCCCCTTCCGGGCAGCAGCGGGACATGCTCCCTGGCCGGCCTTGATACCTTCCGGCCCGAACTGGAGTTCTGGTTTGAAAGCCACGAAGTGAACACCCTTACTATGGACAGGCTGGTCCGCCGGCATACGCTGGGTGGTGATCCGCGCCCCGAGGCCCACCAAGCCACCTTCAATGGCATGCTGAAGGGGTTTATCGATCTGGTGTTTGAACACGAAGGCCGCTACTACGTGCTGGACTACAAGTCGAACTTCCTGGGGGAGGATGATCAGGCCTATATACCCGACGTGATGAAAGAGAAAATCCTTGAGAAGCGTTACGACCTGCAGTACGTCATCTACCTGCTGGCGCTACACCGCCTGTTGAAAACGCGCCTGCCGGATTACGATTACGACAGCCACATGGGAGGGGCCGTCTACCTGTTCCTCCGCGGCTGTGATGCACCGGGCGCCGGCGCTTTTACCGAACGACCGGACAGAGCCCTGATCGAGGAACTGGACCGGCTGTTCAGCGGCCAGGGGGAGAAGGCAGCATGACCGGAGAAAGCGGAACCATTGCGGACCTGTTCGATGCCGTTGAACCCGAACCGGCACCACGGTTGCCCCAAACCGCCGACGATGCTCTGGCTCTGCTGGACGCGTGGGTAGAGCGCGACTGGATTCGTGCCCTCGATCATGCCTTTGCGACGTTTGTTTGCACGATGGTTCGTGAACAGGGCGAACAGCCGACGGCCATGCTTGCGCTGCTGTCAGCCATGGTGTCACACCAGGTGGGACGGGGGCACGTTTGCCTGGATGTGCGTCATCTCTGCCGTGCCACGGAACCAACGCTGGTACTGCCGCCGGAAGGTGTCGGTTCTCTACCTGAAAACAGCCCGAGGCCGTCGGATCTGTTTGCCGGTGTCGGCGCTGACCAACTGATTGGTATGCTGGGGCAAAGCTGCGCTGTCAGTAACGGCGAGCAGGCAGCACCGCTGGTGCTGGATGACTCGCGGCTGTACCTGCGTCGATTCTGGCGTTACGAGCAGGCCATTGCCGCCGGTATTCGGGCACGTCTCGATAACCGTGTGGCGTTGACGGATACCGCTCCGTTGAAAACGGCACTGGATACCCTGTTCGGCACGGAAAACGATCCCGATGGCCCGCCGGATTATCAAAAAGTGGCCTGTGCCCTGGCGGCACGGAACCGCTTCAGCGTCATTACTGGCGGCCCCGGCACCGGTAAAACCACCACGGTCGTCAATCTGTTGGCAGCCTTGCAATCGATGGCCTGTCAATCTGCGGAGACCGCCGGCGGCAGCCCTTACCTGCGCATCCGCCTGTCGGCGCCAACCGGAAAAGCGGCCGCAAGGCTCAGCGAGTCCATCGGTGGTGCCGTCGATCGTCTGCCGCTGGAAGGCCTTCCAGGTGCACCGGAGAAAGCCGCCATTCCAACCCAGGTCACCACGTTGCACCGGCTGTTGGGCAGTCGCCCGGGTTCACGGAGTTTTCGTCACAACGAGGACAATCCGTTGCCACTGGATATCCTGGTGATCGATGAAGCGTCCATGGTGGACGTGGACCTGATGGCATCAGTCTTTGCAGCCCTGCCTGACAAGGCCAGGCTGATCATGCTTGGGGACAAGGATCAACTGGCGTCGGTGGACGCTGGTGCGGTGTTGGGGGAGCTCTGCCAGCGCGCCGAAGGCGCTCACTACCTGCCTGAAACGGCGCAATGGCTGCAAGCGGTGACCGGATGTCAATTGCCATCAGGGCTGCTGGACTCCGGAGGCCTTGCCCTGGATCAGGCGGTTGCCATGCTGCGAAAGAGCTATCGGTTTGACGAGCATAGCGGTATCGGCGTGCTGGCGTCGGCCACCAATGCGGGCCAGCTCAGCAGGGAACTGATCGGCCAGTGCCGTAACCAGGGCTTTGAGGATGTGGCCTGGCTGACTGGTGAGATTGACATGGGATGGTTGGCAAGCCATGCCCTGACCGGCAGTCCGGAGCGCTTCCACAATCAAGGTGAGCAGCGCGTGGTCGGCACTACGCCGGTCGAGCCTCCGGTTGGCTATGGTCACTATCTAAAGCTGATTCGTGACCGCAAACCTGCCACCGACGTCGAGGCGGATGGGCGTGAATCATGGGACGCCTGGGCAACCGAGGTGCTCGCGGCGTTCAATCGCTTCAAGGTGCTTTGCGCGTTGCGTCAGGGGCCGTTTGGAGTAGAAGGGCTTAACCGTGACATTGCCGGGCGTTTACACGGTGCCGGTTTGATCGAGCGCACCGAAGGCTGGTACGCCGGTCGTCCGGTACTGATCACCGGAAACGACTATAATCTGGGCCTGATGAATGGCGATATCGGTATCACCCTGAGTGTGCCCTGGGATCGTAACGACGAGGGTGAGCCGGTTGAGACCCTGAGGGTCGCCTTTCCGTCCAGTGACGGAAGCGGAGGTGTCCGGTGGATATCGCCCAGCCGTTTGCAATCAATGGAAACGGTCTACGCCATGACCGTGCACAAATCCCAGGGCTCGGAATTTACCCACGCCTGCCTGGTGATTCCGGACCGCCTGACCCCGGTGTTGACCCGGGAGCTGGTATACACCGGCATTACCCGGGCACGCCACTGGCTTAGCCTGGCGGTATGCCAGGAAGGTGTGCTGAAAGAGGCGGTGGGGCGTAGCGTAATCAGGGCGTCGGGGCTGGCAGGGTTGTTGGCTTGAAGCGCTTTTTGTTAACCCGTATAGGGAGAAAACACATGAGAGGAGTCGTGTCGGTATCCGGGCATGTGGCAATTCTGTTTGCTCTGCTCTTTCTGGCCGGTTGCGTCGGGTCACCTGCCACCAGCCGTTCGGCCGATGACATCGTAGCGATGCCGTTGACCAATACCTATTGGCAGCTGCTGAGCATCGCGGGTGAGCCGGTGTCGGAAACCAACGCCGACCAGAAACCCCACATTCTGTTTCTTGACGACGGCCGGGTGAGCGGCTTCAGTGGCTGCAATCAATACATGGGTGACTATCAGGTCAGGGGTGAGAACCTGTTGTTTGATTCCATGGCCAGCACCCGCAGGGCCTGCCCGGATAACCAGACGGAGCAATTGCTGTTCGCGGCCCTGGCCAAGACCGTTGGTGTCAATCTCGAAGGCATCGAGCTTCGGTTGTTGGGTGAAAACGGCCAGGAACTGGCAGTGTTCGAAGCCTCGCGGATGAAATAGGACACCGGTGGTCAGGCGTTGGACAGGCAGTCGGTCATGAAACCCCTGAACTCAATCACCAGCCGCTCAAGGCTATTTTCCAGACGATGTCCGTCCGGAAGTACCAGCAGCGATAGCTTCTGTTCCCGTGCCAGCTCAATCACCGGCATCGGCAGCACGACGTCATCGTCCCAGCCATGGATGATCTGGGTTTGCCGGGCCTGAATACGGGGGCTGGATTGCGGATAGGCTGACAGCGCCAGAGCCGGAGCCAGCAAAAAGCACCCCAGTACCGGCGTTTCTGCGCTGGTGCGGGCGCACACCCAGCCTCCCATGCTGGAACCGACCAGAATGGTTCCTTCTGGATCGGCACCGGCCTCAGCCATGGCTTCTTTCATCTGCTTAAGACGTTCTGCAGGATCTTTCGTACTGCGATGATCCACGGCAATCGCGGTCACACCAGAAAAGGTTTCTGCCTCGGCTTTCAGAGCCTGTACTTTGGTGCCACCAGGGCCACTCTCCAGGCCGTGGGACAGGAAAACATGAAATTCGGGCGTAGCCATGGTTGTCTCCGGTTGGGCTTCAGTGTCGGGTCGCGGCCAGGATATCCAGCGCGTGCCGCCGTTTTTCGGGGTCGTACAGATCCACGGTAAACATCAGTTCGTCCACCTCCACAGTCCGCAATAACCGTTCCAGCTGCTCCCGGAGAGTATTCTCGCTGCCCAGTAACTGCAGGGACAGGAAGTCCTTCACGCCTGCCTGTTCACCGCTGTTCCATAAACCGTCCATGGATTTGACCGGCGGCCGCATCCACAGCGGTTGGCCTCGGAACAGGGAAAGAATGCGCTGATAACTCGTGGTGGCCAGGAACTGGGCCTCTTCGTCGGTATCCGCTGGCACGGCGGGAACGGCCAGAATCACATAGGGTTTATCCAGTTGATGCGAAGGCTGGAAGTTGTCCCGGTATGTCTGGATCGCCTCGCGGTAAAGCCGGGGCGCGAAGTGGCCGGCAAAGGCATAGGGCAGACCTCGCATCGCGGCAAGTTGTGCGCTGTAAAGGCTGGAGCCCAGCAGCCAGATGGGCACATGGGTGCCAGCGCCGGGAATGGCCTTGACCGGTTGGCCCGGCTGGAGTGGTCCCAGCAAAGACTGCAGACGCGCGACATCCTCGGGAAACTGTTCTGCCCCGAGGCCGTCCCGGCGCAGCGCCCGGCTGGTCACGGGGTCGGTGCCAGGGGCGCGGCCCAGTCCAAGGTCAATGCGGCCGGGATAGAGGCTTTCCAGGGTGCCGAACTGCTCGGCGATCACCAGCGGCGGATGGTTGGGCAGCATGATACCCCCGGACCCTACCCGGAGAGTGCTGGTAGCGCCGGCAATGTGTCCCACCAGCACGGCCGTTGCGGAACTGCTGATGCCTTCCATGTTGTGATGCTCGGCCAGCCAGAAACGCTTAAAGCCCAGGCTTTCCGCATGGCGGGCGTAGGCGACGCTGTTGGCGAGGGTCTGCCCCACGGAATCGCCTTCGCGAACGGAGGCCAGCTCAAGGAGGGAATAGGCAGGGAATTGGGCGCTGGAATTCTGCGACATTGAATGCTCCGGGTTTGAACTATCCGGCAGCATAACAAAAACCGGCCCGTGAAAAAGCCGGCCGGGATGAGGGTGTTCGTTCTAATGGGCTGGGTCAGGCCCACCAGGCTGGCAGCAGGTTGCGGATCTGCGGTTGCAGGAAGCGGTCATCGATCAGCCAGATTACGCCGGTGTCCTCCGGCGTGCGGATCACCCGGCCGGCGGCCTGGGCGACTTTTTGCAGGCCAGGAATCAGGTAGGTGTAGGCGTGGCCGGCACCAAAGCGTTGCTCCAACCGCTGGCGCAGGATGTCATGCCAATGGTCGAAGGGCGGCAGGCCGAGCGTCGCCACGAAAGCGCCAATGAGTCGGTCGCCGGGCAGGTCGATGCCTTCACTGAAAACGCCCCCGAGTACGGCCAGGGCGACGCCGGCATTGTCCTCGTTGAAATCGTCAAGAAACGCCGTGCGCTCATCGGCAGACATGCCAGGGCGTTGGGCTCGAAGCGGCAGGTCAGGCGCCTGTTGTTGCAGAGTTTCCCGCACCCGGTTGAGGTAGGAAAAGCTGCTGAAAAACGCCAGGTAGTTGCCGGGCCGCTGCTGGTATTGTCGGTGGATCAGTTCCGCGATGGGCGTCAGTGAGCGTTCCCGGTCCGGCTGCCGGGTACTGATGTCCGGGGTGAAATTCACCTCAAGCTGGTCGCGGGTAAAGGGGCCTGGCAGGGAGCGGAAGCAGGTGTCCTCCGGCATGCCCAGAAGGTCCCGGTAATAGACGCCAGGCGACAGGGTTGCGGAAAACATCAGCGTGCTGTCGGCGGCTTCGAAGCGCGGGGCCAGGAAGTCCGCCGGGATCAGGTTCTGAATGCTGAGTCTGGCCTTGCCCCTTGCCGGCCGGATCAGCTCGCATAGGGAATGATCGCCAAACACCTCCGCCAGTTTGGTGAAGGCCAGGCTTTCGAACATCAGTTCCTGCAGGGCAAGGTCTGGCGGATGGTCCGCCAGGTAGTCGGTAATGGCGGAGACCAGCCGGTTCAGAGCGCCGGTCAGGGAACCCGGAAGAGTGTCCAGCATCACCGGCTCGCGGCTGATGTCGGGGCAATGGTCGCGGATGACTGATTGCCAGGCCCGGGACACGCCATCGAGTTTTGATTTCAAAGCTTTGGGGGCCTGTTTCCGCACCCGCAGCAGACGTGCCTGGCTCAGCTCCACGGAATACATGCCACGGGCGCGGTCCACCAGATTGTGGGCCTCGTCGACCAGCAGGCTGGCCTTCCAGTCGTTCTGCCGGACCAGGGCATGGAGCAGGGCGGACTGATCGAACATCCGGTTGACATCGGCCACCACCACATCGCACCAGCGGGCCATTTCCTGCGCCAGGAAATAGGGGCAGATACCGTGTTGGCGGGCGATGTCGGCCAGTACCCCCTGGGTCAGGGCACCGGTGTGATTGGCAGCGTCCTTGCGGGCCGCCGGCAATCGGTCAAAGAAGCCCTTTGCCAGCGGGCAGGCGTCCCCATGGCACGCCTTGTCCGGATGCTCGCAGGCATGGTCCTTGGCCACCAGTTCCAGGGTTCGCAGGGGCAATGGGCCGGGTTGCTTTTTCCGCAACAGGTGAACGGCATCGACAGCCAGTTGCCGGGCGGTATTGCGGCTGGTCAGGTAGAATAGCCGGTCGTGTCTGGCCGTGGGCATCGCCATCAGGGCCGGAAAAAGGGTGCCAAGCGTCTTGCCGAGGCCGGTGGGTGCTTCCAGTAGCAAGGTCTGTTGGCGGATGCTGTTCCTGTAAACGGATTCCGCCAGGGCGCGCTGCTGTGGCCGGAAGTCAGGGAAGGGAAAGGTCAGGTTTTTCAGGGCCAGATCCCTTTCATGCCGGTGGCTGGCCTCCTGTTCAGCCCAGTCGCTGTACTGTTCACAGAGCTGTACCAGCTCCCGCCACAGTTCCTCTGCGAGGGCCGTTTCGGTGATGGGGGTTTCCTTGTCCTTGCCGACATCGTAGTAGATCAGGGCGAGATCAATCTGATTCAGGTTTTCCTGTCGACACAACAACGCTCCGTAGGCCCGCAATTGTGCACGGTGTAAATTGCGCTGGGCTTCCCGTACCCGGGACAGGTCACCGCGGTGGGTCTTGATTTCCTCCAGCCGGCCGGCGATCGGGTCGTAACCGTCGGCCCGCCCGCTGACCATCAGTTTGCTGCATTGACCGGCCAGGGCCACTTCGCGTTGATACCTCGGGCCGCGACGGGCCTGCACCGCACCGTGGCCGGCAATGCCTTCTTCCGATGTGGGCGCCGGGGTGTAGCGCAGGTCCAGATCGCCCTTGCGGGCGGCGAATTCGCACAGCGTTCGTACCGCAACGTTGAGATCGGTCATTGGCTGGTCCAGCGCACATAGCAGACGGAGACGGGAATGCCGTGGTCAACGCAGAACTCCAGCCACCGGGTCTGATGATCCTGCAGACGGTCGCCAGGGCCTTTGACTTCGATCATTTCATAGCGCCGGTTCGGATCGCTGTGGTCGGGCCGAAAGCGGATCAGGTCCGGAAAGCCGCTGCGGTGTTCACGCAGGTTGCCCAACAGGCGCCGGAACATAAGCTCCAGGTGTTGGGCGGGGATGCACGCCAACGCCAGTTCGAGCATTTCCTCCGAGAGTATCGGCCAGATCACGAATGGCGACGCGATGCCGTGTTTTCGCTGCCAGGTATCGCGGATTCGGGTTTTGTAATCGTCAGAGGTCAGCGTGCCGAGACAGTCGTCAAACAGTGCTTGCCGGCGTTCCACGAAATCCTCCCGGTACAGATCCACGGGCCCGGTGTGGAACGGATGGAAGAACGCACCGGGCAAAGGTTCGAACAGGGCAGGCCAGCAGAGCAGGCCAAACAGGCCATTGATAAGGGTGTTTTCCACATAGGCAACGGGCTTGTCGGGTTCGGTCAGGTGTTGCATGGCTACCCATTCCACGGAATGCCCATCGGGGTTGTCCAGTTCCAGGGTGAACGCCGTCAGTTGCGGGCGTTCGCCTTGCTGGGGCGATGCCTCTCCCAGTTTTTTCGCCAATCGCGTCAGGATACGTTCGAGCCCGCGTTCCTCAGCGCCAAACCTGGGTTCGGCGGTGGCGGCCAGGGCAATCTTCCAGGCCTCGTGGTGTTGCTTCAGCCGTTCCAGAAGGCGTAGCTGGCGCAGCCGTGATTCGCGATGTCCACTGAGGCGATAGGCCTTCAACGCCAGCTCTGTGTTGCCGCCGCGCTCCGCCAGCTTGCCCAGTTCGAACAGCAAGCGGCCTCGCCGGCTTTCCAGCCAGGCGTTCTTGTTGGCCGTGGGGATGTCCTGCCATACGGTTTCTGGCGGCTCGCCCTGATCCAGGCGTTCACGGCAGTGATGCATCACCAGGTAGCGATCCACGTCGTCACGTTCGTCAAATGCCCGGGACTCGGCAGAAAGAGGTATCTGTTCATACTGCTGGTGGCCCAGCTCCACCAGTACGAAATCGGACCAGCTCTGGCGCAGGTTGCCGAAGAACATCAGCCGCAGGCGGTCGAACAGGGCCATGTTCCGTAACTGGATAACCTGTGTGGATACGCCCGGTAGCCAAAGCCCGATCGGTGCGGGGTCGGGGTGCAGTGGCAGCAGGGTTTCCTTGAGCACTGCTTTGCTTGTCCCCATTGGCAGTCCGGCGGCGGTGATCCTGTCGGCCAATGCGGGTCGCAGTTCGCCGAGGGTGTACAGGCGAAAGAGGTCGGCAAGGGGGAGTTCCGGGGTGTCGTTGATCCATCCGGCGTTCAGCAGGGTGTTGGTGGTTTCGGCCACCGTGGCTCCAAGCTCTGGATAGCGAAGCTTCTCAACACGGAACAGTTCGCCGGTACGCATGACCATGCGAGCCAGCAGCGCCCTTGCTGGCTGGTCGAGTGTCAGCAGGTTGTCTATGTACCCGATTTCATCGACCGTCAGCAAATCGCTGTGATAGTGCCGTACCCAGCGCACCACTGTCTCGAAGTTCTCGAGATAGTACAGCGGATTGTCCAGGTCTGCGGTGCCGGGAATGTGAGTTTGCTGGTCTGATGCGGGGAGCATGGCTGGGCGTCAGATATCCACGACAATCGGTGGATTCAGCGGCTTGTATTGGCCGGTGCAGGTGCTGGCGTTGATATACCGACAGTCATTCAGCGTCTGCTGGCCATAGCTTTCGTGGATGTGGCCGAAGATGTGGAGTTTGAGCGTGAGCCGTTCCAACTCCCAGGCCAGATCGCCACAGCCTACAGCCAGTGACTCGTTCACCTGGTCGAGGATGCCTGCTGGCGGACCATGGGTGATCAGAACGTCAGTGTCCGACGGTATCTGTGCCCAGCGCTCCGCAATGGCGGTTCCACGCTCGAGGTTGAATGCCCAGTCGAAAAAGATCGGTGTCCAGGGGCTGCCCCAGAATTTTACTCCTTCGATGTTGATACTTCTGTCCCGAAGGTAAATGGCGTTCCTGATCAATGCCTCGGCGTCGGCAGGCTCATCCTGCAGGCACCAGTCGTGGTTGCCGGCAATCAGGATCTTGTGGCGGTGGGGCTGTTCGGAAAACCAGTTGTCCAGATCCTCGAGTTCCTCAAGGGTGCCCACTCCCAGGCAATCACCGGCGTGGATAAGTACGTCACCGTCGGGTACGGAAACCTGACGATGCATACTGTGGGTATCCGATATACAGACCAGTCTCATTCAGGCTCGCTGGGTTTGGGTTCGTTGGGCTCGCGAAAAGAGCCATGGCGTCCGGCGCCGCCAGCAAATCGGCCGGCGCCTTCAATGGCCTCTTCAAACACCACAGGATAACCGCCAGCTCCTTCGGCAGCCAATGCCTTGGACAGTTTTAGATCCCACTGATGAATGGCGGAATGTCGGTCGGCGCGCAGGCATTTCTGAGGGAATCCGGCGATGTCTGCCGCCAGGGCCTCGGCGGCGAAACGAGCCTGCCCGTCGGGCACAACCCGGTTTGCCAGCCCCATGGTTTTGGCTTCGTCGGCGCCAACCGGTCGCCCGGTCAGGATCATGTCCATCGCATTGCCGTGGCCGATAATGCGAGGCAGGCGCACGGTGCCGCCATCAATCAGCGGGACTCCCCACCGGCGGCAGAATACGCCAAAGGTGGCGGATGCCTCGACCACCCTCATATCGCACAGCAGGGCCAGCTCCAGGCCGCCCGCTACCGCATAACCGGATACGGCAGCAATCACGGGTTTGGAGAGATCCATGCGGGACGGGCCCATAGGGCCTGGCGCTGTTCCAGTTGCCTCAATCTCGTTGCGACGCTCCGGGTCGCCGACGGCCTCCAGGTCAGCGCCAGCGCAAAAGTTGCCGCCTTCGCCCCAGAGCACCGCCACCTTGAGATTGTCATCGGCTTCAAAATCAGTGAAAGCTTCGTGCAGGGCGTTGGCCGTTTTGCGGTCAACGGCGTTTCGTTTTTCTGGGCGGGCCAGAATGATGGTCAGCACAGCACCATTGGACTCGGTGTATACCGGCGGTTGCGTCAAGTAGCCTCCTGAGGATTGTTGTGGTCGAGCCGCTCAGGGAGTTGTGGTCTCCGGGGGTAGCTGTTCAAATTCCACCCGGTTCCGTCCCTTGTTTTTCGCATTGTATAGCGCCGAGTCGGCTTCGATCATCATATCTGCGAAGGTTTTGTGGCGGTCGGCCTTTTCGACCCCCCCAATGCTGGCAGAGATGTACAGCGGTAAACCCTGTATTTCCTGGCCATTGGTGGCGATGGCTTCCAGCAGGCGGTGGGTGATGATGCGCACGTCGTCATCGCCGGTGATGCGAAGAACCACTGCAAACTCTTCTCCTCCGACGCGGCCAATGATGTCGTCATCCCTCAATTCGTGTCTCAGTGTGCGGCTGACCAGGCGGAGGGCTTCATCTCCGGCTGCGTGCCCCCAGCGGTCGTTGACCTGTTTGAAGTGATCCAGGTCCATCATCAGAACGGCCAGCTGTGCCTGGGACTGCGCTGCGTTATCAAAGGCCCGTATTCCCTCCCGGAACAGAGACCGGCGATTAAAGAGTCCGGTAAGGCCATCCCGTTCAGCCATAATGCGTAGGCGCTGTTCGGACTGGGTGAAGGCCAGCAACGGAAGTGCCAGGGTCGTTGCGGAGGCCAGCAGGATATGGTTGATGAGGATCAGGCGCAGCAGGAAATCGGTGTTGGTCTGGTTCAGACCCAGCCAATCCACACCGATCACCAGTGCCTGGGACATCATCAATACCCCATGTACCGTAAAAAGTACCTTCAGAATCCTGACAGGCAACGACGGCGTGGTGTCCAGTTTCGACAGAGTGTAGATCGCAAAGCTGAAAAGGGCGGCAGAAAAGAGAGCTGTTAGCAGGCGGGCATTCAGCGGGTCGCCTTGGAAGGAGAGCAGAAGAATTAGCAAATAGCCGGCCGCGGAGAAGCGCAGGACCTGGCGAAACCGGCGGGTTTTACGCGATGCTATGCCGGAGAAGCGCTGCAGGCCGGCCAAGACCAGAAAAGGCGAAAAGCCGAGAAATACGTGGGCCAGGAAAACGGTGATCCAGGGCGCATCGATAAAGGCGCGCGCGCCTGCAAACAGGGTGCCTGCCGCGAAGGCCATGCACGCCAGCGCCCACAACCGGAAACAATGCTGGCGGGAGCGAAGCTTGAAAATGGCCCATAGCAACCCGCCGATCAATAGATTGATCGCGACTGACAACAGCAGCAAAGTCGGCAGGTGAACGGTAAATCCCATAGGCATCCCTGGTAACGGGTTTTCGCAGTATTACAGAGTACGTCACAGGGACGTTACGGTCAGTAAGCTTTGTGTGTCGTTTCATGGTACAGAGACAGCCAGGACGGCGCCGCCAGCGCCGTTGAAGCGCGACTGGCGGCTCGCCTTTGGGTCAAGCGGCTTTCAGTGTCTTCATGTCGATCACGAAACGGTACTTCACATCGCCTTTCTTCATGCGCTCGTAGGCTTCGTTGATGTTTCTGATGTCGATCATTTCCACGTCGCAGGTGATGCCATGATCGGCACAGAAGTCCAGAACTTCCTGGGTTTCAGGCATGCCTCCGATGAGAGAACCTGCTAATACGCGGCGCTTGAACACCAGATTGCCGGCTTCCAGGGGTGGGGCGACCGATTCCAGCAAACCCACGAGGATGTGGGTGCCGTCGAACGTCAGGCAGTTCAGGTAAGGGTTCAGGTCGTGCTGAACCGGCACGGTGTCCAGCATGAAGTCGAAGGACTCGGCGGCCGCTTCCATCTGATGGTCGTCGGTGGAAACGACGACATGGTCGGCGCCCTGCTGCTTCGCTTCAGCCACCTTGCTCTCTGAGCGGGTGAAAATGGTGACCTCCGCACCCAGGGCCTTGGCGAATTTCACGCCCATGTGACCGAGTCCACCCATGCCGATCACGCCCACTTTGTCACCGGCTTTAACGCCATAGTGGCGCAGGGGGGAGTAGGTGGTAATGCCAGCGCAGAGAATGGGGGCGGCGGAGACCGGATCCAGCTTTTCCGGAACCTTCACCACAAAGCGCTCGCTGACGATAACGCTGTCGGAATAGCCGCCATAGGTGATAGAGCCGTCATGGCGGTCTTCACCATTGTAGGTAGCAGTCATGCCTTCCTGGCAATACTGTTCAAGACCGGTTTCGCAGGCGGAACAGGTGCGGCAGGAGTCCACCATGCAGCCTACGCCCACCGTATCGCCCACCTTGTAATCGGTCACGTCGGAGCCGACGGCGGTGACACGGCCAATAATCTCGTGTCCCGGAACCACCGGGAACTGAGTAACACCCCAATCATTCTCGGCAAAGTGGATATCGGTGTGGCAGACCCCGCAGTAGTCAATCTCGATGGAGACATCGTCCGGGCGCGGTTCACGCCGTTCAAAGCTGATGGGGGCCAGCTCGGAGTCGGCTGATTCGGCTGCGTAGCCTTTCGCATTCGCCATGGTCCGTGTTCCTTCTTTGTCGGTAAATGTTAAAACCTGTACGCAGTAAGTCCGGGTGTGAGTCAGTTTTTCAACCGCAAGCCCTTTTCATGAAAGGAATATCATGAAGAGTTAATGGCGATGGGTGTGGCGGTAGTCGGTGGGGGATTGGCCCATGACCTTCTTGAACAGTCGGGAAAAATAGTAATTGTCGTCATAACCCAGAAGGCTGCTGATCTGGGTAAAGGAATGATCCGTGGTGTCCAGCAACTGGCAGGCCTGTTCCACTTTCAGGTGCAGGAAGTGCTGAATCGGGGAGACGCCGGTCAGGGCCCGGTAACGGGTGGAAAAGTGCGCGGGTGATAGCCCCGTCAGGTCCGCCAGCTGATGGAGGGTGATGCGCTCATCCAGATGCTCCCGCATGAAGTTATGGATGATGTCCAGGTCCGGCTGCTGCGCGTGGCCCGCTTCGCCGACACTCAGGGGGACGGCCGCCAGCAGCTGGCGCAGGCGGTTGGCCACATGCACCAGGCCGGGGGTGCGGAAGCCGGTTTGCCTTACCGAAAGCAGGCCGTTGAAATCCACGAGTAACCTGGGTTGTCGCCCGATGTGCTGAACGTAGATGCCTTCGGTAAACCCCATGTGCTCTCGAAAATGTTCCGTCAGCGGGCCCGCGTAGTGAACCCAATGGATTGTCCATGGGTTCTCCGGTGCGGCGGTGTATCGGTGTGCGGCGCCGGCCGGTATCAGCACCAGGTCGCCCGCCCGTATCAGGCAGGGTTCGTCCTCAACGCTCAGGTAAGCTTCTCCCTCCGTGCAATGGATCAAAAGATCGTCGTTATGGTGTTCCCGGTGCATGTGGTGGCCTGCAGCGCGGCGGTAGTGGCCGAAGGCGAGCGGGTACAGGTCACGGGTCAGGGGGTGTCGTGACAAGCCGCGTATAACCGGGTCAGGAATGACATATCGAATGCTGTCTGGCGGTACAGGCCACTGGGACGTCTTGGTCATTGTGGGTGTCTTCTTTCCTGTGATATCGAAAGATAGTCCATCATGGTCGAAACTTAGTCAATCATTAAGCGGTAGAAGGCTGTGCTAGGATCGGTATCAACCTTAGGGCTCAGGCCCAACTACCTACAACAATGACAGGGAATATCGCTATGAAAAACGTACCCCTTTATATCGCCGGTGAGTTCGTCCAGAGCCAGACCGACCAGTGGATTGACGTTACCGATCCTGCCACCAACGAAGTGATTGCCCGTGCGCCCTGCACCACAGACGCCGAGATGCGCCGCGCTATCGACAACGCAGGCGAAGTGTTCAAGACCTGGAAAGAAGTACCGGTCTCCGAGCGTGCCCGGGTAATGATGCGTTACCAGGCGCTGCTGAAAGAGCACCATGATGAAATCGCCGAGATCCTGTCCAGCGAAACCGGCAAAACCTTCGAGGATGCCAAAGGCGACGTATGGCGTGGTATCGAGGTTGTGGAGCACGCCGCCAACATCCCCTCGCTGATGATGGGTGAAACCGTTGAGAACGTGGCCCGTGAAATCGACACCTATTCCTACACCCAGCCGCTGGGTGTCTGTGCCGGTATCACGCCGTTCAACTTCCCGGCCATGATCCCGCTGTGGATGTTCCCGATGGCCATTGCTTCCGGTAACACCTTCATTCTCAAGCCGTCCGAGCAGGACCCGCTGACCCCGATGCGTCTGGCGGAACTGTTTGAAGAAGCCGGCGCCCCCAAGGGTGTGTTGCAGGTTGTCCACGGCGGTAAAGAACAGGTAGATGTGCTGCTGACCGATCCGGCCATCAAGGCTGTGTCGTTCGTTGGCTCAGTACCGGTGGGCCGTTATATCTACGAAACCGGCACCCGTAACATGAAGCGTGTACAGAGTTTCGCAGGTGCCAAGAACCACATGGTGATCCTGCCGGATGCCGATAAGAATCAGGTGGTCAAGGCTCTGGTGGGCGCATCGGTTGGTGCTGCCGGCCAGCGTTGTATGGCGATCTCGGTAGCCGTGTTCGTGGGTGAGGCCCAGGAGTGGATTCCGGAAGTGAAGGAAGCCCTGGCTGCGGTCAGACCCGGTGCCTGGAACGACAAGGAAGCCAGCTATGGCCCGATTATCAGCAAGCAGGCGAAGCAGCGCGTGGAATCGCTGATTACCCGCGGTGAGGAAGAAGGCGCCAAGCTGCTGCTGGATGGCCGCAACTGCACCGTTGATGGTCTGCCTGACGGCAACTGGGTTGGGCCGACGCTGTTCGCCGGGGTCAAGCCGAACATGGATGTCTACAAGGAAGAGATTTTCGGCCCGGTGTTGGCCTGCATGGAAGTGGATACCCTGGAAGATGCCATCAATCTGGTAAACGACAGCCCCTATGGCAACGGTACATCCATTTTCACCAGCTCCGGTGGTGCGGCACGCCGCTACCAGCATGAGATCGAAGTGGGTCAGGTGGGTATCAACGTGCCCATTCCAGTGCCCCTGCCGTTCTTCTCCTTCACTGGCTGGAAAGGCTCCTTCTACGGTGACCAGCACGCCTACGGCAAGCAGGCGGTGAAATTCTACACCGAGACCAAGACCATTACCTGTCGCTGGTTCAGCAGCGACGCGGTGGCTGAAACCAACTTCTCCATCCGCATGCGGTAAGGAGAGCCCATGAACTTTGATCTGACCGAAGATCAGCTGGCCTTCCGCGAGGCCGCCAGGGCCTTCGCGGAGAAGGCCATGGCTCCTCACGCCGCCAAATGGGATGCCGAGCATGTGTTCCCGGTGGAAGTGATTCGCGAGGCCGGTGAGATGGGCTTTTGCGGTATTTACACGCCGGAAGCCCAGGGTGGCATGGGGCTGTCGCGACTGGATACCAGCGTGATCGTGGAAGAGCTGGCAGCTGCCTGTCCTTCCACGGCTGCCTACATCACCATCCACAACATGGCGACATGGATGGTCGCGCAGTTTAGCAATGCCGATATCCAGCAACAGATCGCCCCGAAAATGGCCAGCGGCGAGTGGCTGGGTTCCTACTGTCTGACGGAGCCGGGCGCCGGCTCTGACGCCGGTAACCTGCGTACCAAGGCCACACGGGACGGCGATAGCTACGTGCTGAACGGCAGCAAGGTGTTTATTTCTGGCGCCGGCGCCACCCAGATGCTGGTGGTGATGGCTCGTACCGGCGAACCCGGCAGCGGCCCAAAAGGGATCAGTGCCTTCGTGGTGCCTGCTGACAGTGACGGTATCCACTACGGCAAGGCCGAGGAAAAAATGGGTTGGAACAGCCAGCCCACCCGCCAGATTACCTTCGAGAACGTGCGCGTGCCGGCCAATAACCGGCTGGGTGAAGAAGGTCAGGGCTTCATGATCGCCATGAAAGGCCTGGACGGCGGGCGCCTGAACATTGCCACCTGCTCCATGGGGGGCGCCCAGGCGGCGCTATTGCGTGCCCGCAATTACATGCACGAGCGCGAGCAGTTCGGCCAGGCCCTGGCAGGTTTCCAGGCGCTGCAGTTCAAGCTGGCGGACATGGCAACCAACCTGGTAGCCGCGCGGCAGATGGTTCGCCTGGCGGCCTACCGGCTGGATCAGGGCGATGCCGAAGCCACGCTGCATTGCGCCATGGCCAAGCGCTTCGCCACTGATGCCTGTTTCGAGGTGTGCAACGAGGCACTTCAACTTCACGGTGGTTACGGCTATATCCGCGAGTACCCGCTGGAGCGCTACGTACGCGACCTGCGGGTGCATCAGATTCTGGAAGGCACCAACGAAATCATGCGGCTGATCGTAGCCCGCCGGTTACTGGAGCCTGGTGTCGCTGAAGCTATCCAATAAGAGCCTCAGCCCATCAGGTAAAAAAGCCTCAGCCAACTAACAAAAGGCGAGAATTCATATGAGCGAATTGATTCAGTTGGAAAAACGCGGCCACACCGCGATCATCACCATTAACAATCCTCCGGCCAATACCTGGACCAAGGCTTCCCTGAAAGCGCTGGAAGAAACCATCGAAGCGCTGAATGCAGATCGTAATATTTTTGCGCTGGTGGTGACTGGCCAGGGCGAGAAGTTTTTCTCCGCCGGCGCCGACCTCAAGGCCTTCGCCGACGGCGACATTGGTAATGCCAGTGTCATGGCTCAGGCGTTTGGCCAGGCTTTCGATGCCCTGGTGCGGTTCCGTGGCGTGTCTATCGCTGCGGTGAACGGCTATGCCATGGGGGGTGGTCTGGAGTGCGCCCTGGCCTG
>PBRG01000213.1 GCA_002726615.1 Marinobacter sp. | reverse complement strand
CCTGACTGTTCAATATCCTGGACTGACCAGAAAGTGGTCGGGGTAGAGAGATTCGAACTCCCGACATCCTGCTCCCAAAGCAGGCGCGCTACCAGACTGCGCTATACCCCGTCTCAACTGAACAACAGATACCTCAGCAAAGTTGGCGCGCATATTACCGGCGCCGAACCGGTCCGTCAACACGCATTTCGGGTTTTCGCCCTTCGATTGGCGACGGAGCCTAAGCATGAGACAATGCTGCGCCTTTATTCTCGCACAACCGACAAGACAAAGACATGAGCGCCAAACTGATCAACGGAAAAGACATCGCCGCCACTGTGCGACAACAGGTTGCGGCAGGAACTGAAGCCCGCAAGCAACAGGGGCTTCGCGCCCCCGGGCTGGCTGTGGTACTGGTGGGCAATGACCCGGCCTCGCACGTCTACGTAGGCAACAAGCGCAGAGCCTGTGACGAGGCGGGCATCATGTCGCTCTCCTACGACCTCCCGGAAGACACGTCACAGGAAGCCCTGGAGGCCCTGGTTGACGAACTCAACGAGAACCCCGACGTAGACGGCATCCTGGTACAGCTCCCCCTGCCTGACCATATGGACGCGGATCCCATTCTGGTAAAGATTCGCCCCGACAAGGACGTGGACGGTTTCCACCCCTACAACATCGGCCGCCTGATGCAGCGCAAACCGGCCCTGAGACCCTGCACGCCTGCAGGCGTCATTACCCTACTGGACAGCGTAGACACCCCTTACAAGGGCCAGCACGCCGTTATCGTGGGCGCATCCAACATCGTCGGCCGCCCCATGACCATGGAACTGTTACTCAAAGGCGCCACAGTAACGATATGCCACCGGTTTACCGACGATCTTGAGAAGTTTGTGCGGGAAGCGGACATCCTGATTGCCGCGGTCGGAAAGCCGGGACTGATCAAGGGCGAGTGGGTCAAGCCCGGAGCAACCGTGATTGATGTGGGCATCAACCGGATGGACGACGGTAAGCTGCGTGGCGATGTGGATTTCGCTGCGGCTTCGGAGCGGGCTGCGTACATCACCCCAGTGCCTGGCGGCGTAGGCCCCATGACGATTGCGACGCTGCTACAGAACACGCTCTATGCAGCGAACGAGTTACACAAGGATTAATCCGGCCCCACAAAAAAACCCCGCATTCGCGGGGTTTTTTGTTCGCCGGCCCTGATTACTGACCGTACTTCTCTTTCGCCTTCAGACGATAGGCGTGCAGAAGCGGCTCGGTATAGCCATTCGGCTGCTCGCGGCCCTTGAGAACCAGATCCATGGCAGCCTGGAAGGCAATACTGCCCTCGAATTCCGGCGCCATGTCACGGTAGGACGGGTCGTTCGCGTTCTGGCGATCAACCACTGCCGCCATGCGTTTCATGGTTTCGTTGATCTGCTCTTCGGTGCAGATACCGTGGTAGAGCCAGTTGGTCAGCAACTGCGAAGCGATACGCAAGGTAGCGCGGTCTTCCATCAGGCCCACATCGTTGATATCGGGAACCTTGGAGCAGCCGACACCGCTGTCGATCCAACGCACCACGTAACCGAGAATACCCTGGGCGTTGTTGTCCAGCTCCTGCTGGACCTCTTCCGCCGACAGGGATTCCGGATCATCCATAACCGGCACGGTCAGGATGTCATCCAGGTTGGCACGGGTGCGGCTTTCCAGCTCTTTCTGGATATCCGCTACGCTCACCTGATGGTAGTGGGTAGCGTGCAGCGTAGCCGCCGTTGGTGACGGAACCCATGCGGTATTGGCACCGGCTTTCGGGTGACCGATCTTCGCTTCCAGCATACCCGCCATCAGGTCCGGCATGGCCCACATACCTTTACCGATCTGGGCAACACCACGGAAACCGGTTTCCAGGCCGATATCCACGTTCCACTGTTCGTAGGCCTGAATCCAGGCAGCCTGCTTCATCGGCCCCTTGCGGATAAATGGCCCCAATTCCATGGAGGTATGGATCTCATCGCCCGTGCGATCCAGGAAGCCGGTATTGATGAAGACGGCACGCTCTCTGGCGGCATGGATGCAGGACTTGAGATTAACGGTGGTACGCCGCTCCTCATCCATGATGCCAACTTTCAGGGTGAACGCCGGCAGACCAAGCGCATCCTCAACGCGACCGAAAAACTCATTGGTAAACGCCACTTCTTCAGGCCCGTGCATCTTCGGCTTAACAATGTAAACCGAACCGGTGGTGCTGTTCTGCAGCTTGCCAGTGCCCTTGAGGTCGTGGATCGCAATCAGCGAGGTCATCAGGCCATCCATCAGCCCCTCAGGCACTTCACTGCCGTCTTTCAGCAGGATGGCCGGGTTGGTCATCAGGTGACCCACGTTGCGTACGAACATCAAGCTGCGGCCTTTCAGCACCAGCTCTCCGCCTTCCGGCTTGGTGTAGGCGCGATCACCATGCATCTTGCGGGTGGTTTGCTGGCCGCCTTTCTCGAAGGTTTCTTCCAGGTCGCCCTTCATCAGGCCCAACCAGTTGCGATAGGCCAGCGCCTTGTCATCAGCATCCACGGCAGCGACAGAATCCTCACAGTCCATGATGGTGGTCAGAGCCGACTCCATCAGCACATCTTTTACATGTGCCCCGTCATCCTTTCCGATCGGGTGGCTGGCATCGACCTGAATTTCGAAGTGCATGCCATTCTTGACCAACAGCACGCCAGTAGGTGCATCGGCGGCGCCGGTGTAACCCACAAAGCCGGATTCATCTTTCAGGCCAGTAGCCTCACCGTTCTGCAACTTGACCACCAGCTTGCCACCCTCAACCAGATACTGGGCTGCGTCTTTATGGCTGCCAGAAGCAAGCGGAGCGGAACTGTCCAGAAGGTTACGCGCAAATTCAATGACCTTGGCGCCACGAACCGGGTTGTAGCCACGGCCTTTTTCGGCGCCGTTTTCCTCGGAGATCGCATCGGTGCCGTACAGTGCGTCGTAAAGACTACCCCAACGGGCGTTGGCAGCATTCAGCGCAAAACGGGCGTTCATCACCGGAACCACAAGCTGCGGACCAGCCATGGTGGCCACTTCCGGATCCACGTTTGAGGTGGAGATCTTGAAGTCGCCGGGCTCATCAACCAGGTAGCCGATATCCTTCAGGAACGACTTGTACTCGGCCATGTCGAGCTTCTGGCCCTTGTGGTCACGATTCCAGGTGTCCATTTTCTCCTGGATGTCATCGCGCTTGGTGAGCAGCTCTTTATTACGGGGAGCCAATTCGTGAACAATCTTGTCGAACTCGGCCCAGAATTTGTCAGCGTCGACACCCGTACCCGGAATTGCTTCGTTATTAACGAAATCGAACAGGTTCTTTGCGACCTGAAGGTCGCCGACTTGTACGCGTTCTGTCATCGTTGTTTGCCTCAGTGGGTTACTGTATTCCCTGCCCTTTTACGGATTTACCTGCCAGGGCCGTTATAATTCGAGGGCGGTATTGTACGGGAATTTCCCTACAAGGTCATTCCCGCGCCAACAACACGACCTTTGGTTGACATCATCCTCTGCGCCAACTGGTGCCTTCGCGACTGTCATCCAGAATAATGCCTTTATCTGCCAACTCATCCCTTATACGGTCCGCCTCGGCGAAATCTTTCTGCTTACGCGCATCGGCACGGGCCTGGATCATCGCCTCGATGTCGTCGGCACTGAGTTCGCCCCCGGTGTCGGCCTGAAAGAAAGCTTCCGGGTCCTGCTGCAACAGCCCCAGAACACCACCGAGCCTTACAAGCACCGCAGCTTGCTCGTTAGCCTTTTCGTCGCACCCTTCCCTGCGGTGCAGGTTGATTTCATTAGCGACTGCATGAAGAACCGCAGTGGCTCCTGCAGTGTTGAAGTCGTCATCCATGGCCTCGGCAAAGCGCTGGTCGTGTTCTGTTTCCGCCACGTTCTTGGCGGGCACCAGACCACGCAGGGCATGGTAGAGCCGGGTGAGCGTGCGCCCAGCTTCCGCGAGATTGTCTTCCGAGTAATCCACCTGACTGCGGTAATGACTGGACACCAGGAAGTAACGCACCACCTCCGGCGCATACTTCTCAAAGATCTCACGAATGGTGAAGAAATTGCCCAGGGATTTCGACATTTTTTCTTTGTTCACCCGAATAGCGCCGGCGTGCATCCAGGTGTTCACAAAGGTATGGCCATTGGCACACTCGGACTGAGCAATTTCGTTCTCATGGTGCGGGAACAACAAATCAGGCCCACCGCCGTGGATATCAAAGGTCTCGCCGAGGCAGCGGTTAGACATGGCAGAGCATTCGATATGCCAACCCGGCCGACCGTCACCCCAAGGTGAAGGCCAACTTACCTCACCCTCTTTAGCGGCCTTCCAAAGCACAAAATCCGCCGGGCTGCGCTTGGCTTCCTGGACATCCACCCTTGCGCCAGCCACGAGATCCTCAAGCTTTTTCTTGCTGAGCTTGCCGTAATCGGAGTACGACTCGACGGAGAAGTAGACGTCGCCGTTGTCAGCGGCATAGGCATGACCGCCTGAAACAAGCTTGTGGATCATGGCCACGATTTCGTTAATGTATTCGGTAGCGCACGGCTCTTCTGTCGGCGACAGGACACCCAGCTTAGCTTCATCCTCGTGCATGGCCTTGATCATGCGCTTGGTGAGGTCGCTATAGACTTCGCCATTCTCGTCCGCGCGGCGCAGGATCTTGTCGTCGATGTCGGTGATGTTGCGAACGTAGTGGACATCGTAGCCGCTGTGACGCAAGTACCGCGTGATCACATCAAACGCCACCAACACCCGCGCATGCCCCAGATGACAGTAGTCATACACCGTCATGCCACAGACGTACATGCGAACCTTTCCTGGCTCTATCGGTTTGAACTCTTCCTTTTGCTGACTCAGGGTGTTGTAGATTCTAATCACGCTACGCTCGTTAAAAGATTGAATGAATGTACCACCGAACTCGACGGACCAGGCGGGCAGGGCCTTCCGGGACCGCGGCCCTAACTTACTTGCCCTTCCCCCACGAATCCCGGAGGGTCACTGTACGGTTAAACACCGGACGGCCTGCTGCCTCAGTCAGTTCCTGATCGCAGAAGAAATACCCCTCACGCTCGAACTGATACGGTAAATCAGTACGGGGCTGGGCCAAGCTTTTCTCTACCCTGGCACCTTTGAGGACAACCAGAGATTCCGGATTGATCGAGTCCACAAAGTCGGTTTCTTTATCACTGTCCGGCGATTCATGGTTAAACAACCGGTCGTACTGATTAATATCCGTTTCAACGCTGTCCGTCGCTGATACCCAGTGAACCACACCGTTCGGTTTATAGCCGTCAGGGTTCACGCCCAGCGTGTTGGGATCGTACTCACACTTCAATTCAACAACCTCACCGCTGTTGTCACGGATAACCTCACGACAGGTCATCACGTAACCACCGCGCAGGCGCACCGCCTGATCCGGAGCAAGGCGTTTCCATTTGCGGGGCGGCTCTTGTGCGAAGTCTTCGCGATCGATGTACAGAACCTGGCTCCAGGTGACTTCCCGCTCGCCCATGTCCGGGTTCTGGGGGTGAACCGGCAACACCAGGGTTTCGGTCTTGTCTTCCGGGTAATTGGTCAGTGTCACCTTCAGCGGGCGCATTACGCACATCGCGCGGGGCGAACGGGTGTTCAGGTCTTCGCGAATGGCGTGCTCCAGCATTCCCATATCCACGGTGCCGCCGGCCTTGTTGACACCGATCATGTCGCAGAAGGTACGGATGGACTCCGGGGTATAACCACGGCGGCGCATGCCGGAGATGGTGGGCATGCGCGGGTCATTCCAGCTATCCACAAAGCCTTCGTCCACCAAACGCTTGAGCTTGCGCTTGCTGGTGATGGTGTAATTGAGATTCAGCCGGGCAAACTCGATCTGCCTTGGCTGGCAGGGAGCTGAGATGTTGTCCAGCACCCAATCATAGAGCGGGCGATGATCCTCGAATTCCAGGGTGCACAGGGAGTGCGTAATCCCCTCCATGGCGTCGGAAATCGGGTGGGTGAAGTCGTACATCGGATAGATGCACCATTTATCGCCAGTCTGGTGATGGTCGGCGTAGCGAATCCGGTACAAAATCGGGTCCCGCAGATTGATGTTCGGGGAGGCCATATCGATTTTGGCGCGCAGCACCAGCTCACCGTTCTGATACTTACCGGCGCGCATATCGCGGAACAGCTGAAGGTTTTCTTCTACCGGACGGTCACGATAGGGGCTGTTCTGGCCCGGCTCTTTAAGCGTGCCCCGGTACTCAGCCATCTGATCCGCAGTCAGCGCACACACATAGGCTTTGCCCTTTTCGATCAACTCAACGGCGAAGTCGTAAATGGCGTCAAAATAGTCCGAAGCGTAGCGAACCTCCCCGCTCCATTCACAACCCAGCCAATGAACATCCTGCTTGATGGAGTCAATGTACTCCTGGGATTCCTTTTCCGGATTAGTATCATCAAACCGCAACGTGCATTCGCCGCCAAAGGTTTCAGCAATGCCGAAATTCAGGCAAATGGATTTGGCGTGGCCGATGTGCAGGTAACCGTTCGGCTCAGGCGGAAAACGGGTCACAACCTTACCCGCGTGCTCGCCTTTGGCAACGGCGTCTTCGATCATGCTCTGGATGAAGTTATGGGCTTTCTTGGACTCGGCGCTCATACAATCTCAATCGTAGGGTGTGTATCTGAAACCGCGTATTATACTCACAAATCATTGCCTAACTCATGCACGCGTACAAACTCTTCAGTACAATATCAGCCACGTTGCTTTTAATACCTACTTGAACAGGAAACCCTGATGATTCTGCTGAAAACCTCCCACGGTGACATCACTCTGGAACTGGATTACGACAAGGCCCCCGAGACCGCCAAAAACTTCGAACAGTACGTTCGCGACGGCTTCTACGACGGGCTGATTTTCCACCGTGTCATCAGCAACTTCATGGTTCAGGGTGGCGGCTTTGAACCGGGTATGACCCCGCGAAAGACCCGCGAGCCCATTCAAAACGAAGCCAACAACGGCCTCAGCAATATGCAGGGCACCGTTGCCATGGCCCGTACCATGGACCCGCACTCCGCCACGGCGCAGTTCTTCATCAACGTCGAGAACAACGGCTTCCTTGATCACACTGCGGAAAACGCCGAAGGCTGGGGCTACTGCGT
>PBRG01000212.1 GCA_002726615.1 Marinobacter sp. | reverse complement strand
GTGAGCCAGATACCGGTCACCAGCTGGTTAACCAGTACCAGCATCGCCAGTGATCCGAAGAAGTACCAGATGTTGAAGTTTTTCGGAGCATAGTACTTGCCCAGATGCTTGTTCCAGGCTTCGATGACCGGAAGGCGCTCGTCCACCCAGTGAAGTAATTTGCTCATTACGCTGCCTCCGGATCAAGACCAATCGTGAGGGTCGAATCATCGTCGAAACGGTACGGCGGAACCACAAGGTTTGTGGGTGATGGCTGTGCCTCGTATACCCTTCCTGCCATGTCGTAGCGGGAACCATGACAAGGACAGAAGAGACCGCCCAGCCACTCATCACCCAGGTCTGCCGGTGCAACTTCCGGCCGGTAGGACGGAACACAACCGAGGTGCGTACACAGCCCGACCAACACAGCAAATTCCGGCTTCAGCGACCGGAGTATGCCGTCGATGTACTCAGGTTGTTGCGGCACTTCCGAGTTCGGATCTTTCACCCGATCGTTAAGCTTTTCGATGTTCTCATTCATCTCGTCGGTACGGCGAATGATCCAAACCGGCTGACCCCGCCATTCAACGGTGATCTGCTGACCCGGTTCAATCTTGCTGATATTGACGGTTACCGGTGCACCGGCTGCTTCCGCTTTTGCACTGGGGTTCCACGACCCCAGGAACGGAACCGCCGCACCGACGACGCCGACTCCACCCACCACAGACGTAGCACCGATCAGAAACCGGCGCCGGCCTTGGCTAACGTCGCCATTATTCATTATGGTCTTCTCCCATCAGGCGATGCCACCGCCCGCAACACAGCCGACAATGCGCATCAAAAGGACTTCACAACCCAAAAATATAAGCGTCCAAATGGTAATGAAATTACCAGAGGCTTACAAGTCAGAAAGCCGCCGCTGGCGCCTCACCCCTGCTCCAGATCAATTTGCTGACAGATCACTCGAACATAAAAAAACCCGACCGAAAAGGGCCGGGTTTTCCAGGATCCTGCTCCAGCGAAATTAACGCTTGGAGTACTGAGGACGCTTACGCGCCTTGCGCAGACCCACTTTCTTACGCTCAACTTCACGTGCATCACGGGTAACATAACCCGCTTTACGCAGCGCCGGGCGCAGAGTTTCGTCGTAATCCATCAGAGCGCGGGTCAGACCGTGGCGAATTGCGCCGGCCTGGCCACTGATACCACCACCCTTAACGGTAATGTTGATATCAAAACGATCGGTAGACTCGGCAACCACGAGGGGCTGACGAACGATCATGCGCAGGGTTTCGCGACCGAAGAAATCTTCGATGGTGCGACCGTTGATGGAGATGTTACCGCTTCCCGGCTTGATAAAAACCCGAGCCGTGGATGTCTTGCGGCGACCAGTACCGTAATTTTGTGCTACAGACATATCCGCCTTCCGTTAAATGTCGAGTTCTTTGGGCTGCTGGGCTGCATGAGGATGCTCAGCGCCGGCATAAATTTTCAGCTTCTTGAACATGGCACGGCCAAGCGGGCCATTCGGAAGCATGCCTTTAACAGACTTCTGGATGATTTGCTCAGGAGCCTTGTCGACCAGCTTCTCGAAGTTGATGGACTTGATTCCACCCGGAAAGCCGGTGTGACTGTAGTACATCTTGTCAAATGCTTTTTTGCCGGTAACCCGTACCTGACTGGCATTGATAACCACAATGTAATCACCAGTGTCGACGTGAGGGGTGTACTCAGGCTTATGCTTGCCCCGCAGACGACGGGCGATTTCAGTTGACAGACGACCCAGCGTCTTGCCGGCTGCGTCTACAACGTACCAGTCACGTGTTACTGTTTCTGGTTTCGCACTCAGAGTCTTCATTGATTCCGCCTTGAACGCTATATAAGAAACGTTAAAAACCACCACCGGTAAATGCTCGGCATCCGGAGGAGGTTCTTTACCTGTATGTTATGCGGCAGTGACATCATTCGGGGCTGAGATGATGGCATCGCCTTGAAAAGCCAGGGCGCGAAGTATATCCGAACCCAAAAAGAAAGCCAACCCTGAAACGGAATGTTTCGTTATTCACGTATCCTCATAGACATCGCAGAGTGGAGCCATCAATCGAGAGGCACCGGAACACCCGTGGTCGTCCTGTGGCCATCATTTATAGGGTGCTAACGCTCGGAAGCGCCGATTTCGCTCCAACCGTAAAGCCGCTGCACGTTGCAGAGCAACGACTGGGCCAGATCTTCGAGCCCCGAATTCCGCAAACGTGCCAGGGCGGCAAGTATCGACGGCAGGAACACAGGCGAATTATGCCCAGCTTCGACACCCCTTGGCGCCATATCAGGGGCGTCCGTCTCGAGGATCAGCGCATCAACGGGCAATCGGGCGATGGTATCCCGGGTCTTTCGGGCTCGCTGATGGGTAATGACACCACCAACACCGATGAAGCAGCCAAGATCAATCAGCTTGGTCGCCTTCTCATAGCTGCCCGAAAACCCGTGCACCAATACCCGCCCTGAAAAGCGCTTGCGCCGCAGCACCTCATAAACCTCGTCGTGGGTCTTGACGGAGTGAATAACCAGCGGCAAATGCAATAGCGCAGCAATATCAACCTGCCCTTCAAACCAGGCGTACTGTTCTTTCATGTCACCGTGGAGCCGATCCAGGCCACACTCCCCCAAGGCCACACAATGGCCTGGGCGGTCCTCGAGCAAACCTTGCAGTGCGTATAGGTCGTCGGCGGTATGCTCAGCCACATACCAGGGATGGATTCCGAGACAGTAGTAGAGCCCGTCGTATTCCGACGTAATGCGACTCACCCTGCTCCAGTCGGGCCGCCGAACGCCGGGAATAACGAGATGCGACAGACCAACGCTGCGAGCGTCCTCAAGCACTGCCTTGCGACGCCCATCAAACTCAGGGAAGTCAAAATGGCAATGAGCATCAATGAGTCGCATTCACTCACTCCAGCACTATTTAGTGTTCCTAGTGCTCCCGTGTTTTATGGAAGCTGACCTCGGGATAGCGTTCCTGGGCCAATTGCAGGTTGACCATCGTCGGCGCGATGTAGGCCAGTCGGTCGCTGCCGTCCAGAGCCAGGAAATCGTTAGCCTTGCGCTCGAACTCATCCAGTTTACGCTCATCAGAGGCCGTTACCCAGCGTGCCGTTGCGACATTTATCGGCTCATACACTGCCTCTACTTTATATTCACTCTTGAGCCGACTGACCACCACATCAAACTGCAGGACACCCACCGCTCCCACGATCAAGTCGTTGTTTCGAAGCGGGCGAAAAACCTGTACCGCGCCTTCTTCCGCAAGCTGGATCAAACCCTTTTGCAGTTGCTTGGACTTGAGCGGGTCCTTCAGGCGAATACGGCGGAACAATTCCGGTGCGAAATTGGGGATGCCGGTAAATTTCATATCCTCACCAGCAGTGAAGGTATCTCCCAGCTGAATGGTGCCGTGGTTGTGAAGGCCGATAATGTCCCCTGCAAAGGCCTCTCCCGCATGCTCCCTGTCGCCCGCCATGAAGGTCAGCGCATCGGAAAAACGCACCTCTTTGCCGATCCGTACGTGGCGTGCTTTCATGCCCTGATTGTAACTTCCAGACACGATTCTCAGAAAAGCCACACGGTCCCGGTGTTGGGGGTCCATATTTGCCTGTATTTTGAACACAAAGCCCGAGAAGACATCCTCTTCCGGTTTCACCAATCGCTGATCGGTTTCACGTGGTTGCGGTGTGGGAGCCCACTCCACCAAACCATCAAGCATGTGATCCACACCGAAATTGCCCAGCGCCGTACCGAAGAACACCGGCGTGAGCTTGCCCGCGAGGAAGGCGTCCAGATCAAACTCATGGGACGCTCCTTTGACCAGCTCAATCTCGTCTCGAAGATCACCAGCATACCCCCCCAGAACCTCATCCAACTCAGGATTCTCAAGCCCCTGGATCACTCGTTTTTCCTGGATGGCATGGCCCTGCCCCGATTTGTACAGGATCACTTCGTCCCGGGTCAGGTGATAGACACCCTTAAAATTCTTACCCATACCGATGGGCCAGGTAATCGGTGCGCAGGCAATCTTGAGAACATCCTCAACCTCATCCATCAGCTCCACAGGATCACGCGTATCACGGTCCAGCTTGTTCATGAAGGTCAGTATTGGCGTGTCCCGCAAGCGGGTTACTTCCATCAGCTTGATGGTGCGCTCCTCAACACCCTTGGCACTGTCGATCACCATCAGACAAGAATCCACTGCCGTTAGCGTGCGGTAGGTATCTTCCGAGAAATCTTCGTGGCCAGGCGTATCCAGGAGGTTGACCAGGCGCCCACCATACGGGAACTGCATTACCGAGGTGGTGACGGAAATACCACGCTCCTTCTCCATTTCCATCCAGTCGGATTTTGCGTGCTGTCCCGACTTTTTGCCCTTTACCGTGCCGGCTTTCTGGATGGCCTGCCCAAACAGCAGAACCTTTTCTGTAATGGTGGTTTTACCGGCATCCGGATGCGAGATAATTGCAAACGTGCGGCGTTGGGATACTTCGCTGGCAAGGCTGGTCATAATTGGTAACAACCTGGTTCGGAGAGACTGAAAAAACGGACGTCATTATAGGGATATTAAGGCACTGACGCGAACCCGCATCCGTTGTGAGCGTGCCCGATCTAATCGCGGAATTTCGAGAGACTATCCGCCCAAGGGTAGCGCCATGACCAACGCATCTTCTCGCTCGCGGCCTGCAGGATAGTAGCCCTTCCTGCGACCAATCACGTCAAAACCTTCCGCCGCATACAAATCAATTGCTGCTCGGTTGCTGGCGCGCACCTCCAGCAAAACCTGGCTCATGCCATCCCGCGCCGCCTCCAGCACAAGGTGCCGAAGCAAACGACGCCCTCCGCCACTGCCTTGTTTAGCCGGCGCCACACATAGATTCAGCAAATGGGCTTCACCAACCATGTAAGCCACGACGGCATATCCGCTAAGCCGCTGCCCCCACACAAGCGCCCAGAGCCGATAGTCAGGCCGAAAGCATCCTAAAAAAACGGACTCGCTCCAGGGGAAGGAGTAGCCCTGAGCTTCGATATTGAGGACATCAGGCAGATCCTCCTGATGCAACGCCCGGATCGTAAGGTCAGCACTTTCTATCTTGCGGTATGGATCCTGCCCCACAAGTCAGCCCCCAACGGTGGACTTCAGCTGCTGCCAGAGCTCGCGTTTGTAAGCGGGCACCGCAGCCAATTCGGCAAGAGTATGGGAGAAGTCGACAGCAGCGTCGCCCAACGCGTCGTCGAGCAATACCGCTCTTTCTGACCGAGACTCGTTAGCCAAAACTCCGAGCAAGACCACCTTGCGGGCGCCAAAATCATTAGCCAGGGAACGAAGAGTATCGCGGAAATTGTCTGCACTGTTTCCAGGAACCCGCAGATTTCCAAACACCGGCCAGCGAAGCTCGCGCCCTTTCTCAATCCGGGTTTCACCGACCGCCGCCAGGATGTTTTTGGCCAGCGTATCTTGAAGCCGCGTGCTGGCCTGGTCGGATACACCACTGATCAGCACAAGCCGCTCTGAGAACCAGAATCCAAGGTGGGCGTGAATCTGACGGGGCAAGTCCCCAACAACGTTCAGCGTTTTGTCGGACGACGCTTCGGCCGGTGTCTCCGGCTCAGCGACAACCGGCGCTTCCAGAGTTTTTTCGGCCACCGGTACGTCAGTCGGTTCCGGCGTGCTATTGGCCATCAGCGCCTGGATGCCGGCGATTCGATCCTTGCCGACACCATCAACCTTACGCGGAGGAACCGATGGCCGCGTCGGAACCGAAGGCGGTGCAATCGCAGCGGCTTCCAGTTCCGGCTCTTCGTGCTCGGGAAACGCGAACTCAGGGCTCGGAGCCGCACCGGGTAACGCCTTTCTTGCGTACCAGAGATGGATTCCCGCCTTGCCCAGATAAAATTGACGCTCTGCCTCCGGCATCATCATTATGCTAGCCCCCATCGCTCACCCTGTTCAGACATCGGCGCCCTGTGGGTGCTGACGTACACCGCCGCGGCTGATCAGGTTCAGGGCTTCAATGTAGGCCTTTGCGGAGGCAATAATGATATCGGTATCGGCACCGATACCGTTCACAATTCGACCACCGCGCTCCAGGCGAACAGTTACTTCTCCCTGGGCATCCGTACCGCTGGTAATGTTGTTCACGGAATAGAGCTGCAGGTTACAGCCCGAGTCTACCAAGGACTCAATGGCCTTGAAGGTGGCGTCAACGGGCCCGCTGCCTTCTGCCTCTACCTTGTGCTCCCTGCCATCGACCAAAAGGGTCAAGCGAGCCCGGGGAATAACACCGGTCTCAGAGCACACCTGCATGGTAACAAGCCCATAGCGGCCGTCCTCTTCCTTCTGCCGAGTATCGCTGGCAATCGCCTGAAGGTCCTCATCGAAAATCTCATGCTTGAGATCAGCCAGCGCCTTGAACCGGGTAAAGGCTTCATTAAGCTCAGTCTCGGTTTCAAACTGGATACCGAGTTCCAACAGACGGGAACGGAAAGCATTGCGACCGGAATGTTTGCCCAGCACCAAGCTGTTGGTGTGCCAGCCCACATCTTGAGCCCGCATGATTTCGTAGGTTTCCCGATGCTTCAGGACGCCATCCTGATGGATACCCGATTCGTGGGCAAAGGCGTTTGCGCCAACGATCGCCTTGTTAGGCTGTACCGGAAAGCCGGTGATGGTCGATACCAGTCGAGAGGCAGGCACAATGTGCTGAGCATCTACCCGGGTGTCGATGGTGTAAAGATCCTGACGGGTACGAACCGCCATCACAAGCTCTTCAAGAGAAGCGTTCCCGGCGCGCTCACCGAGCCCGTTGATGGTGCATTCCACTTGGCGGGCACCACTGCTAACGGCAGCAAGGGAGTTTGCAACCGCAAGCCCAAGGTCGTTGTGACAGTGAACAGAGAAAACGGCTTTGTCGGCATTCGGAACACGGTTCAGCAACTGACGGATAGTCTCCCCAAACTGTTCCGGAATGGCATAGCCCACTGTATCCGGAATGTTGATGGTTGTTGCTCCGGCCTTGATTGCCGCTTCGATGATACGGCACAGGAAATCCAGCTCTGACCGACCGGCGTCTTCGCAGGAAAATTCAACGTCGTCAACATGACTGCGGGCACGCTTAACGGATCTGACGGCCTGCTCAACCACGTCGTCAGGCTGCATCTGCAGCTTGTACTGCATGTGAATCGGGGACGTCGCAATAAAAGTATGGATACGTCCGCGCTCGGCCGCCCTTATGGCCTCCGCGGCACGGTCAATGTCCTTGTCCAGCGCCCTGGCAAGGCTGCAAACGGTAGATTCCCTGATAGACTCTGCAATCGACTTTACCGCCTCGAAGTCACCTTGGCTGGCGATCGCAAAACCCGCCTCTATGACATCAACCCTCAGCTTCTCAAGAATCCGGGCAATGCGCAGTTTCTCCGCTTTTGTCATCGTTGCGCCGGGGCTTTGCTCACCGTCACGCAATGTTGTGTCAAAAATAATCAGGTGATCGTTCGCAGGCATGGCGCTCTCCATCAGGGCAACTGAAGACCAGTTTCCCGGGGAGTATATCATCTATCGCGGTGCGGACGGGGCGGGCATAGCGTTTAGGCGACGCTGTTCATCCAGATCAGCCAGAGTAGTAAACCGTTGAGCACCAGAGAGACAACCGCGATGAAACGCCAGTTTTCCGGTGGCACCCGATCCACGAGCGGGCGCCATGCGGTGGGTGTCAACGCCGGGTTAGGATGCCCAAGATCCCGCAAAAACTCCGACAACGAAGGGTATCGAGACTCCGGCCTTAAGGAAACCGAGCGTTGCAGGCAGGCATCCAGCCATGCCGGTAGGTCCGGGTTGAATTCGCGTATACTGCGATAGCGCAAACGGCGACGGACGGAGGGTCTGGGAGGTTTCGCATAGGGAAGATGACCGGTTAACAGCTCATAGGCAATCACCGCCAGGGAATAGCGGTCAGAGGCGGGTGTTGCCCGATCACCCTCAAGACACTCCGGTGCCGCGTAGCTCTCGGTTCCCAGACAGCTATCATGTCCCCACGGCACATCAATCTCCTCAATCCCACGAATTCGCACCGCTCCCAAATCAATGATTTTAACGGTTCCGTCCCTGGCAATCAGTACGTTTTCTGGCTTGAGATCCTGGTGAACCATTTCAAGACGGTGTAAAGCCCGCAAACCAACTGCAATCTGCTGAATGAGATTCCGCACCTCAGCAGGCGTTGGCAGCGGATTATCGTTCATCCACTCACGTAGCGTCGGCCCCTGAACATATTCGGTGACACAGTAGAGGCAGCGGCGGTTCTGGGGCGGTTCAATAAACCGTACAATATGGGGACTGTTGACACGGCGTCCCACCCAGCACTCGTTGAGAAAACGGTCAATATAGGCCGGATCATCCACAAAATTCGGCGACGGCGTTTTGATAATCACCGGCTCACCGCCGACATCGGGGCTGGCAAGGTAAATCTGGGTGCGACGGCTGGCATGGATTTCCCGGACAATCCGATAACCGTCAAGCCTTTGCCCGGGTTCCAAAGCCGGCGGAAATGCCAGTGACGTCAGCCGCTCATAATGAGCCTCAACATCTTCCGCTGGCAGGTGCTCAATATTAAGTACCTGAGCACTCAGGTTGTCTGGACTTCCAGCGGAATAGGCTGCGTCCACCAGCGCCCCGGCGACCTCATCCGCGTCACCCTCCACTGCAAGTCCGGCCATAACGACTGAGTCGAGATACCCGTGCACACCGTCAGTGGTAAGTAACAAACGATCACCGGGCTGGAGGCTCGTCCGGAATACATCAATCTCAACATTCAGCTCAGCGCCCATGGCCTTTGTCAGCGCGCCTTTACCGGTGCCTACCAGGGCATGATGGTCCCTGGTCAGGCATTCCAGTTCACCGTTGCGAACAAGACAAACCCGACTATCCCCCACATGAAATATATAGGCTCGATTATTCTTGATGACGACACCGCTAAAAGTGCACACCATCGCATGGGCATCGGCATGGCCGGCGTGACCACGACCGTGCAACCATCGATTCAATGCCCCAAGGACACGACCGGCCGCAGTTTCAACGGCCCAGGAGTCCGGCGTACTGTAGTAGTCGTGCAGGAATCCTTTTACGCAGGCCTCCGCCGCCTCACGGCCCGCGGCGGAACCACTCACCCCATCGGCAATAACAGCAGCAACACCCTTGAGAACAAGGGCTTCGCCTTCTGGATACCGAATACCCAGACTGTCCTGATTCTCGGCTTTACGGCCGGCGATGCTGTATTGGCCAGCCTGTAACTGGAGGCGACCACTCACGTTACGTCAATCATCCTGACTGAACCATCCGGCATGATTCGC
>PBRG01000211.1 GCA_002726615.1 Marinobacter sp. | reverse complement strand
ATGCGGTTCAGCACAATGGTGCAGCCTTTGCGAACCGAAGGGGTCGGGATCAACAACTTGATCACGGCAAACACCATCAGGATCGGGAATAACCAAAGGGTGTTAAGAACAATACAAAGCACTGCAAGCACACCTTTGACAGGTGTGGGCAAGAACCTGGACATTGACCGATGTCTCCGGAATGCGAATTAGCTTGGTTGTGTGATGGTGGGGTTAGCCTTCCCCACTGGTTTCGTCATCGCTAGTGGCACCGGGCAAGAGTACCTCTTCCTTGCTTGCCGCAGCCAGTTCGGACAGTTTCCGGGAATCAGATTCCTGAACAATAACCTGGAAGTCCTCATCGTAATAATCCAGGTTGTTGTGGCGGATCATGCTGCGAATTTCCTCCACATAGTCTTCGCCGCGTTCGGAATAGCCCAGCAATCCGGCGGCAAGACTAAGCCCACTAGCGATATCATCACGGTTACGAGCTTTCAGGCGAATGTCCCTGAGCAACTGGTAGGTCGGATGGCGATTCAGGTTCTGGATGTAAGAGCGCACGGACAGATAAGGCGAGGAGAAACTTGCCACTTCATGGCTGGCGCCCTCAACGCGCCCCCGGGGTACCAGGCCACAACCCTGCGAGAAACACCATTGTCCGAACAGGTTATTGCCTCTACGCGCAAAGCGGGAGGTGCCCCAGGCGGATTCATTGGCGGCCTGTGCCAGCACCAGCGACGGTGGGATTACATCAAGGCGGTTTCGCAGGCGCCGGAACATGCTTTCGCTGGCGGGCTCTTCATCCACCCTCAGCCGTTCGGCCTGATTTTTCAGCCAGGTCAGTTCCGATTTACTGAGTTCGTCCTTGCTGGCCAGGCTGTCCAGGTAATCACGCTCGATCAGAATACGGGAGTTTGCCAGCACGATACGTGGGTACAGGAACGAGAAAAACGCGGCCTTCTTCTCGGTGGTATCACGATAGGCGGAGAAATCCGGCAAGTCAGCTCGTGACCAGCCAGGGAGCGAAGGCAGTTTGGCCAGGGCGACATCCGAATCTTCGTTATCTCGGTCGTGGTCTGGGTCAGGGGTGTGCAGTATGCCCCACAAACCAAAAACCACCAGCGGAATTATCAACCACAGCGCCCGGATACCAGAAGACATAAAACCTCTCGTTACAATCGATATGACAGCAATTATAACAGGTTATACGCCGACGTCGCCCGGGTGGTTTGCTGACCGCTATTCTGGCAGGCGTGTGGCCATGAGCAACCCGAGTACCTCTTCCTGGCCGTCTGTCTGCCTGAGTTGCAGGAAAAACTGATCCTGATCGCTGGTGAAAAAGCCATCCAGTGTCAGGCTGCCTGCGCTAAACGTAACTGCTCCATGGTTGCTGGCCGTGTACGCCAGGGATATCGTCCCGGATGACTGTGCCTGCGGGGTGGAAACGGATTCGGCATCGACTTGATGGATAATGTCGAGTGTCCGGCCCTCCAGACGAGCGCTGCTGGAAGATTCAATCACCAGCAGGGCGTTATCAAAATGCATCAGCCGGTTACTGGCCTGCTCCATTCCCAGCCCCACGCCCTGAAGGCGGTAGCGTCCTTGACTGGGCGGTGAGGCATTGGCCTGTTCGGCTGCCACCAGAATTCCATCACCAATAGCGTTGGTGTCCAGGTTGAAGGCCATCAGGGAGCCGTCTGGCGTTGACGCACCGACGGCAATATCCGGCTTCTCATCCAGGCCGGAGGCGCTATCACGGTCCAGATTCAGGCGCCCGTTGCTGACGACACGGTTTCCACTGTTTGGGTCATACACCCGCGACGGGCGCTCACTGATGACCCAGTTGGCGTCCCGCTGGCCGGGGTTGTCCGCCGGCACGGAAACAGTGACGTTCCCCGTGTTGTCCCTGCGCAGTGTGGTGGTCGCCATGGTCTGGGTGACGGCTGAGCCACTGATCTGCCAGTTCCCAATGCCGGATTCCACCACAAAAGGCTCGCTTTCATCGCCCATGCGGGTGGACAGGTAAACCACGTTGTAGTCACGGCCGTCCAATGTCTGCCGCTGGAACCCTTCTTTCCTTAGCAGGTTCAGTTCAAACACGGACAGGTAGTGATCTTCCAGTGTGCGTTCTCGTTTCAGCTCGCCGCTTTCGGAACGCAGTTCAATGGCTTTCCCGGCACTAAAATACCCACTAAGGACACGATCGGGCTGCTCGGTGCCGCCGCCGACATAGGCGTCCAGGAAATATGGATTGCGGGTCCAGCCGATGATCCGGGAGCTACTACGGCCGGTGATGCTCTGGTAGAGGGCCCGGCCGGCCAGCAGGCGAATGTCGTTCTCCACAGTCGCGGCACCGGGAGAGGAGGAGTGGGTATTGAGGCCCCAGGCCGGGCGGTCGAAGAATTCATTGCCATCGGCGTGTATCAATGCCCGACGGTCATAGGGGATATCGCTGGCCAAGGACGTAACCCGAATATTGAAGGCGTCGAGGGAGGTTAACGTCATGCCCGGGTAAACATAGCCGGTGCCGTTCTGGTCGGTAGTGGTTTCCTCGCGCGCGATACGCACGCCCCATTGGCCGGAGCCGGCAATACTGGACTCGAGGAACGTCTGCCCCAGCTCCACGCCCCAGAACACCGAATGGTAATTCGCAGAGCTTGCCTCTATCTTGCCGGACGAGCTCTCTCCCAGAAGCGCATAGTCAGCCATGGCGTCGACATACCGGGCGAAGTCTCCTCGTTGCTCAAGCAGGGCGAGTGCGCCGTCGACATCCAGGGTGCCAGGTATGTTGATCTCAAAATCATGGACCTGGTCGGCGAGGGTGGGCCAAACGTATTTGTTCAAACAAAGGTTGCCATTGGCATCGTTCACACAGTCCATGATCTGGGAGAATTCACCAGAGCTGTAGCTGTCGAGGGTGTTGGCCACCAGGAATTCCGAAAACGGATTCACCTTCACATCCCGGTCCTCATCGGCAGCCAGCGATCGCATACGGCTGTTGCCATAGGTCGCTTCGATGATGACATTTGGCCCGATCGGTCGTCCATTTTCAAAACGGACAACCGTCCGCCCGCTGTTTTCCCGGCGGGACCGGGTGTCTACAGAGGCGAGCTCGCGGAGGGTCTGGTCGGTTTGGTAAACCCGGATGGTGTCCGGTTCCACTATTCGCAGGTTGCGGCGGGTCAACTCTCCGCCCGGTGCAACCGATTCCGGCACCTCCATGGTGATTCGCACTTCATCTTCTGCCAGGCCGGACGCGTTGTTGGAGTCACCGGTGGAGCCGGGTGTGAAGTCGTCGATCGCATTCTTTGTCGGCGGGAAGCTGTTCTCCCGGCCCGCCACGTCGTCGTTCGCGTCGCCACTACCGTCGCAGCCGGCCACCAGTGCGACAGTGGAGAGAGTGAAAACAGCGGTGAATGCGCGTGCAGCCAAGTGAAACATAGGGTTGTCCATGCCTGATAAACGTTCCCGGAGCGTGAGCCAGAAGTCTATCAAGTTGGCAAGGAACAAAGAGTGAGGAAGGGCACGAAAATGAGGAGTGGAAACCCCGCCCTGGTAGGGGCGGGCGGGGTAATGTCGTGAGGGTCAGAGCCCGATCAGAAGAAGATCTTCATACCGGCCATGACGCCTTCATCCAGGTTCAGGTCACCACGACCGTCAAATTCGGTATTCAGGTAGCGGTAACCGGCAAACAACTCGGCGTTGCGGATAACACGGTAGCTGCCGCGAAGCTCAAGGCTGGTGAGGTCGTCGGAATCGCCAAAGGAAAGGATGCTGGGCGCATAGTGAAGCCCGCCAGTGAACGACAACCCGGGTACGTTGGGCACGTTCACGGTGGCAAAGCCGCCAAGGGCCACGGCGCCGCCGTCCAGCCGATCGTCGTCCCAGCCAAAGGCGCGAACACCAATGCCTGCTGTGGTCGGCAGGTTGCCAATGGCCGTGCGGCCCTGGGCGTGGAAATCCACGTTGCCGATGTGGCGGCTGCCTTCGTGATAGGTATAGCCGGTGCCTACCTGGAGGTCGGAATTGGTGCCGAAGAAGTTGACCTGGCCCTTGACCGAGTCGTTGGTCAGGCTCAGGTCCACATCGGAGGCGTATACAGGTGCTGCCGCAAGTGACAGAACGATAAAGGAAATTCGGGACGCTTTCATTCTTCGACCTTCTTAATGTTTGAATGTAACCGCCGGAATGGTAACGGTCCGGCTCAGGTGGCTCAACTTAAAACGGGTTAAGGGCGGGTTAATGCAATCGATCAATGGGTGGTTGTGTCGCCGCCCTGGTCCAGATCGTCGGGGGATGTATTTTCTGCGGGAACGCGGTATTCCTCATTGGCCCAGGCGCCCAGATCGATCAGTTTACAGCGTTCAGAACAGAAAGGGCGAAAAGGGTTGTTCTCATTCCATTCCACGGACTTCTTACAGGTTGGGCATTCTACGTTCATGGTGGCCTTGTGTCGGGTACTCAGGTGGATGCGGAGGCTTGACAGTATTGTTCCAGAACCGCCCGTAACATTTCAATATTGACCGGCTTGGCAACAAATGAATCCATCCCAGCCTCGCGGCAACGCTCCTCATCCTTTTCCATAGCGCTTGCGGTCAGCGCCACCACAGGTACCCGGTTGCGGTTGTGGTCCTTCTCCCATTGTCGCAGGCGGCGAGTGGCCTCGAAACCATCTAGCCGGGGCATCACACAATCCATGAAGATCAAGTCAAAGGGGTGCCATTGCCAGAGAGTGGAGGCGGCTTCACCGTCGTTCGCCGTCATCACATCACAGCCCAGTTTTTCCAGCAGTCGGCGGGTAAGCGTGCGGTTGACCGGGTTGTCTTCCACCAACAGAACTTTCATGCGGCCACAGGGTAACTCCTGGCGGCGGGTATTATCGCTGACGGCTTGCAGGGAAAACCGGGTCAGGAAGTGGCGTTCGTGACGGACGGAATCCGAAAACAGTTGGTGCAGGATGGGTGTCAGGCACGATTCCCGCAGAGACTTGCTCAGGAAGGCATCGGCGCCGGCCTGCCGGAAATGCTCTGCGTCCCCCCGCTGGGGATTGGACGACAGAATCAGTAGCCGTGTATGGCTCCACTCCGGGTTGCTGCGGATCTGCCGGCACAACAGGTCACTGTCCATATCCGGTACAAACCCGTCCAGCACCAGGGCATCAAAGGGCTCGCGGTTGTCCGAGGCCAGCCGCAATGAGGTCAGTGCCTCGCCGGCCGATTTCACCGCCTCGATATCCAGATCATGGCGTGAAAGCATTTCCAGAGTGATCTTGCGGGACAGCTCGTAGGAGTCCACCACCAGAATGTGCCGCCCGCGGATCATGCTGGTATCCGGTCGGCCGCGGGCGGCGCTCTCCGGTGCAACCTGCAGGCTGAGCTCCATCCAGAAGGTAGAGCCCTCGCCGGGCTTGCTCTCCAGATCCAGCGAGCCATCCATAAGCTGCACCAGTTGCCGACAGATGGTCAGGCCCAGCCCCGCGCCCGGCAACTGGCGCTGAAAGCGTTGCCCCAGCTGAACATAGGGTTCATACACCAGCGGGATGTCCTCCGGGTTGATCCCCACGCCGGTGTCTTCAACCGCCATTCGCAGGCGCACATTGTTATCTCGCCGACCCAACACCTCGATGCTGATCAGCACATGCCCGGAGTCGGTGAACTTGATGGCGTTGGACGTCATGTTGAGCAGAATCTGCCTCAGCCGCACCGGATCCCCTTTCAGGGCCCATGGCAGGTTTTCGTCAATTCGGAGCTCCAGTGCCAGCCCCTTTTCACGAGCCCGTGCGCCCAGCATATGCACCAGATCGTTCAAGGTGTCGCGAAGGTCAAAGGGAATGTCATCCAGCACCAGCTTGCCGGCTTCCATACTGGAGATGTCCAGCAGGTCATTGATAATGGCCGACAATCCCTCAGAAGCGTTGAGCAGGGTATGGACATATTCCCGCTGCTCCTGGTCCATAGGGGTGTCTGACAGGAGATTGGCGTAGCCCAGCACCGATTGCAGGGGAATGCGCAACTCATGGCTGACGTTGGCGAGGAACTGGTTCTTTGCATGGTTTGCTCGCACCGCTTCATCCCTTTCATCCTGGGACTGGATGGAGGTCTGGCGCAGGGAGCGGGTGTCTTCCAGCAATTGCAGGCGCATGGTGTTCAGCGCCTGTTCCAGTTCGCTCAGTTCGTCGCCCCGCTTTGGGCCCTTGCGTCGAAGCTTTAACGGCTCAATCAGTGCGTCCAGATTTAACCGGGCGGCGTAGTCTGCAATTGCCTCCAGATGGCGGGAAAGGGTGAGCCGAACAATGACCAATAGCCCGAGGGTGCCCAGCATCACAATCATTGACTGGAACAGAAGTGTGAGCAGTGCCCTGTCTCTTAATTCGTTATAGACTGTTTCCACGGAGGAGGTCACCGTCAGCGTGCCCATCGCTTCCGGATTATTAAAGGCCGCTCGATTAAAAACGAGAGGAAAGGATTGACTGATTACCCGGCCATCCGGATAGGCGCCGGTATTGAACTCCTCGCCGGCAGCAGTAATCACGCGGGCGTGCTGGATGACGGGTATGGCGCGCATATCATCCAGGCTGTTGGCGACCTCACTGTAGTTCATCAGCCAGAGGTTGTTACTCATGCTGCCGGCGACCAGTTCCGCAGCGCGCTCCTGGGTGCTGCGCAGCTCTTCTGTTCTGCGTTCGAACTCGCCAATCATCTGCACGCCGGTCGCCGCCAGCGACAGAATCAGACTGAACAGCAGAACATAGACCAGCAGCCTGGCTGCCAGTGGCCGTACACCTATTCGTCTGAATAACCGGATCGGAGGCAAGGCACGGATTCCCTGTGTCGAAAAAACAACCGACCTGCAGTTTAACAGACCGTTAGCACTTCGACACGTTCCTGTGATTCATCATGGACAAAGCGGAAGCGCACGTTCAGATCGTACAAATGCGCTCCGTAAATCCGCTCTTCATCCCGGCCACGCCGGAACGACGGGCGAGGGTCGTAGCTCACCACATCCTCTATCAAACTGCGGAAATCCGGATACTGTTCCGCTGGCAAGGCCGCAAGCTGTTGGTAAGCTTCATCCAGGAACACTACGGGTAAACGATCCGTCGGTGCGGACTCCGCCCATCCCAGAGTGGCTTCTGGCACCGAATCCGCAAATGGCAGATAGGGTTTGATATCCAGTATCGGAGTGCCGTCGATAAGATCGTGGTCCCCAATCCGCAAAATCAGGCGACCGTCCGAATCCCGCTTCAGTCCTTCATTTCGCACGACTGACAATCCCAGGCTGTTGGGCCGGAAGGGTGACCGGCTGGCAAACACCCCTATCTTTTTGTTGCCTCCCAGCCGGGGTGGCCGAACCACTGGCCGCCATTCCGCCCGTACCGCCTCATGAAACTGGAACGTCAGCCACAGGTGGCTGGCGGTCTCCAGCCCCCGGAAGGCATCCTCGCGGTCAAATGGCGACTGGATGATCAGATCTGCATGGGCGAAACGGGTCAGCCCCGGTTGTCGGGGCACTCCAAACTTGTCCCGGAAGCAGGAACGGGTAATGGCGATGGGCGTCAGCGTCAAGGCATCAACGGCGGGGCGGGAAGGATGTCGGCTCATAGACACTAGCGCCCAAAGGCTGCCAGGAACGTCTGGTGTAACTGTTCAACCTGACGCTCAACATCAATCATAGCCAGATTGTTGTCCACCACGTTATCGGCTTTCTGGAGTCGTTGTTCACGCGGCATCTGAGCGGCGATGATGCGCTCGACCTGCTCTCTGTCGTTGGTGTCCCTGGCCATGGTTCTCTGGATCTGCACATCGACTGGCACATCCACCACGACAACTTTGTCGACCAGCTCGTGCTGGTCGGTTTCCAGCAACAAAGGCGACACCAGAAGTACATAGGGCAGGGCGTAGTTGTCCGGGTGCAGCTGTCGCATCAGCTCCTCACGGATGACCGGGTGCAACAATGACTCCAGCCAGGCACGCTCCTCTGGCGCATCGAATACGATCCGCCGTAACGCCGCACGATCCAGGCCACCGTCTGGCAAAAGGATTTTCTGCCCAAAATGTTCCGAAATCCTCTCAAGCGCGGGTGTGCCGGGTTCGACCACTTCTCGGGCAACGTCGTCCGCGTCCACCCAATGCACACCCAGCGCTCCGAACAATCGCACCACTGTGGATTTACCGGAGCCGATCCCGCCGGTAAGGCCTACGACTGCCATTTAAACCCCCAGATAGGCATACCAGGCTGCCTGAATCTCCACACCAAACCAGAGGCACAGCAACCCCGCCGCCGCCAGATAAGGCCCGAAAGGGATCGGCACCTCGCGCCCGTGCTTGCGAAACACCATCAAACTAATCCCCACAACGGCACCGACCAAAGACGACAACAAAATCACCGCCGGCAGCAATTCCCAGCCCAGCCAGGCACCCAGCGCGGCCAACAACTTGAAGTCGCCATGGCCCATGCCTTCCTTGCCGGTGACCAATTTGAACAGCCAGTACACCGACCACAGGGACAGGTAGCCTGCCACCGCGCCCCAGAACGCACTGCTGAATTCCGTCAGTATGCCGAAATAGTTGAGGATCAGCCCGAGCCACATCAGGGGCAGAGTCATGCTGTCTGGCAATAACTGGGTGTCGAAATCAATCACCGTCAGCGCGATCAACACCCATACCAGTAACAAAGACCATAACGCAGCCTCAGAAGACCCCATTACCAGAATGGTCACCACCGAAAACAGCGCGGTAACCGCCTCGATCATCGGGTATCGCGGTGAAATACCCGTCTTGCAGGAAGCGCATTTGCCACCCAGAACCAGGTAGCTGATCACGGGGATGTTTTCCCAGGCGCGGATCTTGTGGCCGCAGGAAGGGCAGGTGGACGCGGGCTTGGAGAGAGTGATCGCCTCGTCTTTCCTGCGCTGATCGTCCGATAGCTCCAGAAACTCTTCGCACTGGCAACGCCAATCCTGCTGCATCATCCTTGGCAGGCGAAGGATGACCACGTTGAGGAAACTGCCGATGCAGAGGGAGATAAAGGCGACAACGGTATAGAGAAGCCAGGGAGTGGCAAGCAACGTATCAAGGGTAAGCATCAAAACTCTCAAATTGAGCCATCAAAGGCCCTCTCCCTTTGCGGGAGAGGGTTTGGGGAGGTCGGCATCAACCAACAACCTGACCCATCTGGAAGATTGGCAGGTACATAGCGATGATCAGGCCGCCGACAAGTACGCCAAGAACCGACATGATCAGCGGCTCCATAAGCGCAGTCAAGTTGTCAACCATATCATCCACTACCGCTTCGTAATGGATTGCGACCTTCTCCAACATTTCATCCAGGTTACCGGATTCCTCACCAATGGCGGTTAACTGCACTGCCATAACCGGAAAAATATCCTGCTGCCGCATTGATGCCTGTAGCTGGGTGCCACTGGAAACATCGTTCTTGATGTTCTGAATCGCGTCTCGATACACGGCATTGCCGGTGGCACCAGCCACTGAGTCTAGTGCATCAACAAGAGGTACACCCGCTGCGAACGTAGTGGAAAGCACTCGACCAAATTTAGCCACGGCGGACTTGTCCAGAATTTCACCGGCAACCGGAAGTTTGAGCACCCATTTATCCACAAGGTCTGAGAACTTTTGCGATCTGCGCACCGCTTCCTTGAACAGAAAGATCGTCCCAACAATCCCGAGGAGCACAACAAACCACCAGGTCTGCATCCACTCAGATAGCCTAACCACCATCTGAGTAAAAACCGGGAGCTCGGCACCGAAGCCCTGAAAAAGGCTTTCGAACTGGGGAACTACTTTTACCAGCAAAATGGCCGTAACGATAAGGGCAACGATTATTACCGCAATCGGGTACGTCATTGCTTTTTTTACTTTCTTCTTCAGGATCTCGGTTTTTTCCAGATACAGCGCGATGCGATCCAGCATCTGCTCGAGCGCACCTGCTTTCTCGCCGGAGTCCACCAAGTTGCAATAAAGATTGTCGAAATATTTCGGGTGCTTCCTCAATGCGCCAGCAAAGCTGGTGCCCGAGGCAATATCATTCCGAATGTTCAAGACAAGCTCCTGCAGCCCTTTGTTCTCAAGGCCGTCCGCAACAATGTCAAAGCTTTGCACAAGCGGCACGCCGGCTTTCATCATTGTTGCCAACTGGCGGGTCAGCATGGCGATGTCGAACGGTGTGATCTTTTTGCTGCCACCAAACAAGGGCTTGGGTTTCTTCTTGACCTTGTCCGGATTAATGCCCTGCTTACGCAACTGTGCCTTCACCAGCGCAAGGTTGGTGCCAGATACCTCACCCTTGGATTTGTTGCCCTTGCGATCTTTACCTTCCCAGACAAATGCCTGAAGTTTCTCTGCTTTTTCTGCCATGCTTAATCCTTCGTCACGCGGTTGGCTTCCTCAAGGCTGGTCACACCCTCAATCACTTTCTTAAGGGCAGATTGCCGCAGATTCGGGAAGCCTTCGGCCTGTGCCTGCTTTGCAATTTTAATCGAGCTGGCCTCTTCCATAATCATGTTCGCCAGCTCGTCGGTGATCTTGACCACTTCGTAAATCCCGACGCGGCCTTTATATCCTCCATTGCATTTATCACAGCCCTTGGGGCGGTACAACGTGAACCCTGTATCAATTTGTTCCTGTGTGAACCCCTCCGCTAAAAGCACGTCTTTGGGAATGTCCGCCGGCTGCCTGCAGGAATTGCAAAGCCTTCGGCCCAATCGCTGGGCGATGATCAGGCTTACAGACGTGGCAATGTTGAAGGCCGGCACGCCCATGTTCATCATACGGGTTAATGTTTCAGCGGCACTGTTAGTGTGCAGGGTAGAAAGTACCAGGTGGCCGGTTTGGGCAGCCTTTATGGCAATGTTCGCGGTTTCGAGGTCCCGGATTTCGCCCACCATGATTATGTCCGGGTCTTGGCGGAGGAAAGCCCTTAGCGCTTCCGCAAACCCCAGGCCGACTTTGTTGTTGACGTTCACCTGGTTAACACCCTCCAGGTTGATTTCCGCCGGGTCTTCCGCAGTAGAAATGTTTCTTTCAGGGGTATTAAGAATATTCAAGCCGGTGTAAAGCGACACAGTTTTGCCGGAGCCGGTGGGGCCTGTGACCAAAATCATCCCCTGCGGCTGCTCTAGCGCGTCCATGTATAGCTTCTTTTGCTCTTCCTCATAGCCCAGTACATCGATGCCCAATTTCGCCTGGCTTGGGTCCAGGATACGCAGAACAATCTTTTCACCCCAAAGAGTGGGTAGGGTGTTCACCCGGAAGTCGATGGCCTTGGTCTTGGAAAGCTTCATCTTTATGCGGCCGTCCTGGGGCACACGGCGCTCGGAAATATCCAGTTGCGCCATGATCTTTACACGGGCCGAGATTTTTGGGGCTAGCTTAATAGAGGGACGCGACATTTCTTTCAGAATGCCGTCTGTGCGGTATCGAACCCGATAGGTTTTTTCATAGGGTTCAAAGTGAACGTCGGAAGCGCCGCCACGGATAGCATCAAGAAGCATCTTGTTTACGTACTTAACGATAGGCGCGTCGTCGACATCGGTGGCAGCAACAACTGCGTCGTCTTCTTGCTCTCCGCCTTCGGTTTCCACGCCTTCAAGATCAGCATCGTCCAGGTTGCCCATGGAGCTGTCTTGCGATTCAAGGTACTTATCTATCGCAGCACCGAGTTTCGCATCGTCTACCAGGACGGCGTCGGTGCTCAGTCCAGTGTTGAACTTGATCTCATCCAGTGCCTGAATATTGGTCGGGTCTGACACCGCAATGAATAGGCGGTTCCCCCTCTTATAAAGAGGTAGCGCGTTATGTTTTCTGATCAGTTTTTCGTCAACTACTTTCTCGGGCATCATTTCCGGAAGGAATGAGGACAACTCGAGTACGGAGACGCCAAATTCCATCGCGGCCGAGAACGCGAGTTTTGAGCTGTCGGCCAACTGGTTCTGCGTCAGATATGTGACGAGGGGAATCCGGTTCTGCGACGCTTGGAGAAATGCATCTTTCGCAGTCTCTTCATCGAGCAAACTATCGTCCACAAAGCGTCTGGCAAGACCGGTAAGGGTTACGTTGCTGTTTTTGGTAGCCATAAATGGAGTAAAAAAGCCATCCTAAGTTACTGAGTCGGATATTTTGTCGGTTGGGCTGAGTTTAGATTGCTGCTACGGATTTTGAAAGGAGTTCGCTTTATAAGTGTCATTGGCGAGAATCAAAAAAAACAACTCGGGGTAGACCAGGTTTCCACCCATCTATGACAAATTTTGTCAATGAATGACGTTGAGAGGCGGGTTTTGTGCCTTGCGGTGCTGTCTTGCGTCTGGCTTAGGGTTTTCATGGTTCTGATATTAAAAGGTTTTTATTATATTTGTGCAATTGGCATGCGAGGTGCTTGATAGGCGTTAGGCTCAAGAGCCGGTCGTGGAACTCGGCGTTGCCGGGATCGGGCCAAAAAGTTGATTAACGAAAAACACACAGAGGTCGATAATGAAAAATATCCAGATCAATCATGCACAAAAGGGTTTTACTCTTATTGAATTGATGATCGTTGTAGCGATCATTGGTATTCTTGCTGCGATCGCTATTCCGCAGTATCAGGATTACATCGCGCGTTCGCAGACTACCCGTGTTCTGGGTGAGATTTCCGCTGCAAAAACAGCTACTGAAGAAAGTCTTTCGCGGGGCGTGTTTCCGGCAGACGCCGCAGCACTCGGCATGACATCGTCTAACTTGATGAATGGCGATGTACCTAATGTTGCTTTCGCTTCAGGTGCCCAGGGTCTAGGTACTATCACAGCTCAATTTGGCGCAGATGCAAGTGCGATCCTCAATGGCGAGCAAATTCGACTCTCACGCGATACTAATGGCAATTGGAGCTGTACGACTACTTTGACAGAAGCAAGTGGTTATGTTCCTTCTAGCTGTACAGGTGGTGGTCTGTAATTGGATCAGAGTTTATCTTGACTAAGTCGTCAATGATGAAAGAAAGAGGGGCAGTTGCTTCCTCTTTCTTTTTTTTCGTATTTTTTTTAGGCTTTTTGTGTCTGCTGCAATTCAGTGCACTTCCTTCAGGTCAACTGTTTCTCGCGCCGATATTAATCCTCTTTATTACATATCTAATTCTTAGTCCGGGTCCCTGGCTTTCAGTCGTCAGCAGCTATCGAATAGTGGCGTGCCTATTCGCAGTAGGGCCCCTCTGTTTCGTTATCTCGTCGTTAAATTTCAGCTACTGGCCGTGGTTGTCGTTGTGGATGAGTGCGAGCTTCGTGTTCTTGCCTCTCTCTGTGTTAGTGGTTAACGCCTGTCGGAAAATTCGTCACGAACATTTTCTTTACGGGTTCATTGGAGCTGTTCTGGTTAACTCTCTGGTGATTCTGTTTCTGGCGTCTCAGGGCGTGGCACGACCTGCCGGCTTACTGAGTGATCCGAATTTGGCTGCTAACTTCTGTGCACTTGCCCTTCTTTCTACGCTGTTTTTAATTCAGCAGTCACTGAAAAAAAGCTTTTACCTGATCGGGTTTTTGTTGGGTCTGGCCTTGTTTGTCAGTCTGTCACGGGGGGCT
>PBRG01000210.1 GCA_002726615.1 Marinobacter sp. | reverse complement strand
GGAGGGGCTGGGAGAGCCCCTTGGACGCCGTTATTTCACTCAAGGAGGGAGGGACAGGAGAAGGCGTTTCCTCGGACAGCAATACGCAATCGCCCTGGAGTACCGATGAGCATTCGCCTAAAGCTAATCATAGGAATGGGGGCAGCACTGCTTGCCAGCACGTTGCTGTTGGTTTCCCTTAATATCGTCCAGATGCGAGGGCTTCTTGATCGATACCTGCTTAACTCCGCCCTGCCATCCAGCCTGGAGGCCATAGCAAACTCCGTTGAGCGCGACCTCCAGGCTCCTATTACAGCGTCACGGCTGATCGCGGGGAACAGCTACCTCAAAGAGTGGATAGGTGACAACGAACCACAGCAGGGGCTTGCCCCCGCCACCCGATATCTGGAGGGGGTCAGGCGCAGCCAGGAAGCCGCTTCCGCCCACTTCGTGTCGGTAAACACGGGCAACTACTACACCCATCAGGGCATCGACAGGGTGGTGACTCCCCAGGCGGACCGCTGGTTCTATAATTTTCTGGAAAGTGGAGAGACCATGGACCTGTCGCTGGACGTGGACAAAGCGACGGGCAAACCTACCCTCTTCATCAATGCCCGCATGGAGGATGGCGGCGAGGCTATATCAGTAACCGGCGTCGGGATCGGGCTTGATCAGATGGCTGAGCGAATCAGGGAATTCCGCTTTGGTGAAACCGGCATCGTGTACCTGGTGTCTGAAACCGGCCAGGTCAACATTCATCCTGACCTGCAGCAAACAGACCAGCCCCTATCGAAGGTTATCTCTCCGACGGCCGCCGCCGAACTGTTCCAGGACTCAACGTACCATCTGACCGAGTTTGAGCGTGATGGCCGTCGCTACGTCGCCGCCAGCCTGCCTCTGTCGATCACGGACTGGCGCGTCGTCGTAGAGGTTCCGTCTGCCGAGATTTATGGCGAAGCCAGCCGGGCCAACCAGACATCCTTGCTCGTCGGCGTCCTCGTAGCCCTTGTTTTCCTGGGCATCATAGCTCTGGTCGCCACTCGCATGACGAAGCCACTGACGAAAATCACTCGGGCGTTGACCGAAATTGCCAAGGGAGGCGGAGACCTCACCCAGGAACTGGCCGTTGAACGCAAAGACGAGCTGGGCCAATTAGCCACCGGGTTCAACCAGTTTGTCGGGTCACAACGAGAGATGGTTCGGGGTCTTCTGGAGACGGCAATCCGGCTCAAGGGCTTTGTCGAGCAAACCTCCACCGTCATGACGGCCAACACCGACCGGGCCAAGGAGCAAAGCAGCCTGACGGACTCCGTCGCCACAGCGGTGTGCGAGATGGAAGCTACGGTTCAGGAAATTGCCAAAAGCGCCACGGAAACGGCAAACCAGCTGGAGCAGGTCGGCAACAGCGCCAGTGACATCCGTGACGGCATGTCGCGCTCCATCGCCCAGGTTGAGGGAATGGCGGAGAACATCCGTGAATCGGCCTCGGCAATCCAACAGTTGGCCGTGGAAGCGCGGGATATTGGCCAGGTGATCGAAGTGATCAATGCCATATCTGACCAGACCAATCTACTGGCTTTGAACGCAGCCATCGAAGCGGCCCGGGCCGGTGAACACGGGCGCGGATTCTCTGTGGTCGCCGACGAAGTTCGCAGCCTGGCACAGAAGACGCAATCATCAACCAAGCAAATCCGAACCATTATCGAGCGTTTACAGGAGGGCTCCGAGCGTGCGGTCGAAACCATGGCCACAAGCGAGAAAGCCACCGAAGAAACCGTCAGCACTTCCGCCAGCATGGGCAAAGCCCTGGATGGAATCGGCGAAAACGTGGACCGGATTGTAGAGATGAGCCACCAGGTGGCTGCGGCAACCGAAGAACAAAGTTCCGTCACCGAGGAGATCAGCTCCAACGTTCAGGACATCTCTCATCTCAGCACGCGTTCGAGCGAGGACATGATGACCGCCAGCCGTGAGATTGAAGAACTGCGTGCGATGGCTGAAAAGCTCGAAGCCCAAATGAAAGCGTTCCGGCTCGACCGTGAGGACTGACTCAACGAGGACAAGATCCGGGCGCTGTACCGCTCATCCAACAACTATAAGGAGCCATAAATGAAGCACATATTTGCCGCCTGCCTGCTGTTTGCCTTAACCGCCCAGGCAACTGCGCAGACATACGTGGTTGGCGTGGAACGGGGAAGCTTCCTGCCCCATTACGGGGTTGACGAACAAGGCCAATATACCGGCTTTGCCCGTGAGCTACTGGACCTGTTCGCAGAACATGCCGGCGTAACCTTCATCTATAAACCGTTGCCCGTCGATGAACTGATGCCGGCCCTGGTTGAAGGTAAGGTGGACTTCAAATACCCGGATCATCCCGATTGGGCCCGTTCGGCAAAAACCGGGGACAGGATCAGCTACAGCCGCCCCATTGTGGAGTACGTTGACGGCGTTCTGGTGTCTCCGCGGCGCCTCGGCCTGGATGGGGACCACCTCAAACGCATCGGCCTTGTTGATGGCTGGACGGCCCGGGGATACGAGGAAAAGATCGAGGCCTCACAGATACTCCCGGTACCCAGTGACAGCCTGCCCGAAATGATTCATCAGGCATTGCTGAAGAACAGCGATGGCGCTTACTACAACGTGGTGGTCGCCCTGCACCACATCAACAATGTTCGGGTAAGACCGGGCGTTCTCGTGTTCGATCCCAATCTCCCGCATACCCGAAGCTCCTACCGGCTTTCAACGATCAGGCATGGGGATTTGCTACCGCGCTTCGACAGCTTTCTTGAGGAGCGCCACGAACAGGTCGCGGCGATCAAGGCCAAGCATCGGGTAGAAGCCAACATTGGCACCGAGTACTTTGGCATGGAGCAATGGAAAGTGGACTTTCTCAAACGGCAAAAAGCGAAAAACACTCAGTGACACTGACCCTCTCGCCGTATTCTTGCCCAAACTGACCAAAGCTACTGAGGGCACAGTTCCGTTTCCAGCCAGCGGCGCACTTCATGCCGGTGACGCCTGCGGTTGAGCTGTTCACTTTGAATATCGCGGGGGAAAATTTCCGATGCGCCTTCATGCCTCAGCCAGAAACGCCGGCGTACACCCACCGCATAGCGGCTGGGGCCATGAACCACAGCAGCCCGGATTTCAACGGCCGTAACATCCTCGAACAGGTAATCGCTGTCGCTGTCGCTGTCACTGTCACTATCGTCACTTCGGCGGCCCAGGATAATGTTGCGGAACGAACCCAGTACCAGGTAACCACCGGGCTGCAACGGACCCTGCCGCAGAACCTGGTGTACATTACTGTCGTCTGCCCCAACCCGACGGTACTCGGTAACGGTCAGGGCTTTCTCGTCACCGCTACGTGTCTGCAGTACCACCTGCACACATTGAACATGGATGGTTTCCTTGCCCATATTCACCAGCAGACACAGGGCGTCCGGATTCTCGTTCTGGGCATGGTGAATGACCATATAGGGACGGTTATTGCGCTGATACTGGATCAGGAACAACTGAAAATAAACGATCCAGATAACCGCCATGACCGCGCTGCTGATGGGGCTGATATATTCCATTCGCTCTCCTGCTTCAGCCGACATATGCGCTTACACGTTCTGTCGAAACACCGGGATTTCAACCCCGGTACCTGAAACAGATTATTCCTCATTGCTCAACCGCGCCACCACCGCCGCCAGATCCGTCATACCTTTCTCCACCTGCTGAATACCGGTGGCAATGCCGGAGATTTCATCCGAACTGCGACGTGACAGCGTCGATACCCCGTCCATGTTCGCGCGCAGCGACTCAATCAAATGACTGTTCTTGCCTACAACCGTGGAGATTTCTTCCAGGGATTGAGCGGTCTTAGCAGCCAGTTTACGCACCTCGTCGGCCACCACCGCGAACCCCCTCCCCATTTCGCCGGCACGGGCGGCTTCGATCGCTGCGTTCAGGGCCAACAGGTTGGTTTGCTCCGCCACAGTGCGAATGGTGCTGACAATGCTGCCAATCTGCTCGGCCTGGATTTCCAGATCCCGACTGACCTCCGTGGCGCTGGCCACCTCAGCCAGTGCCGACGCCGAGGTTTCTACCGCAAGGTTGAGAGCTCGAGTGGCTTCAGCCGCAATCTGCGAGGTTTCCTCGGAGGTGGCAGCAGCCACGTCGGCCGCCTCGCGGGCATTGTTCACCCGCGCGGTAATGTCCGAGGCAAACTTGATCACCTTGTATACCTGCCCGCCAGCATCCAGCACAGGGCTGTAGGTGGCTTCCAGCCAGATACTTTTACCGTTTTTGTCCCTGCGCTCAAACTGCCCTGAAAAGCTCTCACCACGAGCCAACCGCGCCCAGAAGTCCGGATTATTGCGATAGAAATCATCAAAACAGAACATCTTGTGGTGCTGGTGGAGGATCTCGTCCTTGGCGTAACCGGTGGTGGCCAGAAAGTTATCGTTGGCTTCCAGTATCGTGCCGTCAGGCGTGAACTTGATAACCGCCATGTACCGGTCGATGGCATCGAGCATGGCAGTATCATCCGCCACTTTGTCCTGGGCGGCGGTCGCGTCTGTTGCTAGCTTGATGACCTTGAAGACTTTCCCGTCCTCGTTGGTGACAGGGAAGTAGGTGGCCTCCAGCCAGACACGTCGACCATCCCTGGCAAAGCGGGGGAAGGTGCCTTGTTTCTTGATACCGCGCCCGAGATCCTCCCAGAAGCGCTGATATTCCGACGATGCTGTATAGCTTGAGTCACACAGTGACCGATGGTGCTTGCCAATGACCTCCTGGCGCTCGTACCCGACGATGGATAGCAGGATATCATTGGCAGACTCTACAATTCCCGAAGGGCTGAACTCGATATACCCGATCTGAGCGGCAATGGCATCCAGGGTTTGCTGCACCCTTTCCTGCTCGCCTCTGGAGACCGTTAACTGACCCGTCAATTCCGCAATACGATGGCGCCCAAACATGACACTCTCTCCCTGATGGATGAAGCCGCACATTGTTCAATGTATGCTCAACTCATCGGGAAAATAAGTATTTTAAAGTACTGTTAGCGAAACGAACTGTAAGGAACAATTACAATACATTTTTAGCTCAATAACCGGCCACTCTCAGCGCACTGATCAATGCTCGTCTTGCGCCAGCCCATGCCCACCATCCCAACCACCCTCCAAGGCCTTATACAGATCCACTGGCGCTACCAGCCTGACCAGCCTCAGTTGCACCAGTTGGTCACGGGTCTGTAACGGGGTGTGCTGGGCGTCCAGCATGGGCAGCAGTTCGTCGCTGACTTCCCGGTCACGCAGCTCGGTCAGCTCCATGGTCCGGGCGGCGCGGTCGTTGACTGTTTGCTGACATGAGGGTGCATACACCTTCAGCGGTATATATCAGAGCCTTCAGTAGGGTATACGTCTATCGTCCTGTGATACTGGCTTGGTGAGGCGCCAATGTGTCGGCGGAAAAAGCGGGTGAAATGCCCCTGGCAGGAAAAGCCCAGAGTATCCGAGAGGTTACCAAGCGTACACGAGCGGTTTTCTGAAAGCCATTGGAAAGCCAACTGCATCTTCCCAATGTTGGCCAACATCTGGGGCGTCATGCCAGTATTCTTCCTGAAGAGGGCAAAAAACTGGGCCCTGGACAAGCCGCACTCACGGGCGATAGCCTCCATATGGAGGTCACCCTGAGGTTTGTTCAGAATAAGCTCCTTGGCTTTCCGGATTCGCGCATCGTGGAAGCCGCCAGCGGAATAGACCCTTAAACGGGACAAGTGGATCCAGTCTGAATACCTCTCAATAATACTAATCATCAGATCAAAGAGCATGCCCTCCAGCCGCTGAGGCTGAATCGTATCGAACGATAGCACGTCTGATATCAGCAGATCCGCTTTGGTACGGATAGACGGGGCCAGTTGGATACAAGGTTGCGAGAAAAAATCAGGGCGACCACTGAGCGACAATGTATGCTTCAGAGCAGCAAGCCAGTTCGGATCAATATACAGGGCCAGGATCACGGTGTCGTCGGAGCCATGTTGATGGTCGTAGGAATGCGGCTCCCAGGCATTGACTAAAACGGCGGTCTGGTCGGTCAGTGGCTGCTGCCGATTCCGGACCGAAAAAAACGTATCGCCTCCTGACGCTTTCAGAAGAACATGGCATTCTGAGTGAGCATGCGGGACGAGCGACTCATCCATTCCGAGCAACGCAACTCGTCCGAATGCCCCGTGAAAGATTCGGAGAGCACGCGACATAACCAGCAGACCTTAACCATGTGGCACCCTTCCGAGACTACCACCTCTTGATTTTGTTTTCTAATAGCTTGCGTCATGCCGCTCAGTAGATTCTATAAGGGCCACATCCCTGCGGCCCAATTGGTTCAGGTTGGTACGGATATTCCCGTCTCGCTCTACTTACTTTGCTTTGTTTTCCGACGGTTTCTCCGACAACAACAGGGAGACCAGAATCCCGAAAACCAATGCCCAGAAAGGAGAGCTGATACCAAAGAGACTGATACCACTCATTGCAACCAGCAACGCAACCATGGCACCGATCTGATGGCCAGCCACTTTCGAAAAAGCGTGTTGGAAAGCCGCGATCAGGACACCAATCATAGCCAGGCCCGCGACGGCACCGATCAGTGCCTTGGGTAAGGCAAGAATAAAGGGAACGGCCGCCCCGGCAAAAAGGCCGAAGGCGCAGAAAAGGACGCCATTGACCACGGTTGCACCGTAGCGTTTAGATTTGTCATCTCCCGCCTGCTCGGACGAACAGATCGCGGTCATTGGGCCAGCAATATTGGCGTTGTGGCCACCGATTGCACCGGCAATCATGCCGCCAATACCGCTAATGGTGGTCATTGCGTTGATGGGTGGACGATAATCCTCAGCCATCAGGACACCCATCGCCTGAGCGTTTTCCGCACCGATCACCAGGGCCGCCAACGGAATTGAAATAGCGAGTAGCCCATTCAGGGTAAAGGTCGGCATGGTCAGCTCGGGCGCGACAAAGGCAATGTTCACATCAGCCGGCTGTATGGAGCCCATCGCAAGTGCAATGCCAAAACCGACGATGGCGGCCGTCAGGACGGGGGGTACAGCCTTGGTAAGGCGGGCGGAAAGGAAGAAAGCCACGGCGGCCGCACCGGCAATCAGTGGCATGCTTTCCACTGATTGAACCGCCCCGGTGCCAAACCGGATCAACGCGCCAGCGATCATTGCCATGACAATGGGCATCGGCAGCCAGCTCATAATGCGGCCGATAACGCCGCTTACTCCGAGCAACAGCACGATGGCGCCGCTCATGATGAAAGCACCAACGGCCTCGGTAAAGGGAATAGTTGCCAGCGCTCCGATCATGATGGCCGCACCGGGAATTGAGTAGGCCCCGGTGATGGGCTGGCGATAGCGAAGCGCCATGATGAGACTGATCAGCCCACCTACAAAGTAGATGGCGAGCAGCCAGGCCACGGTCTGCCCGTTACTCAGATTGCCCGCTTCAGCGGCACTGATAACGATCAACGCCGGTCCCGAACAGCCAAAAAGCGCAGCCACCACCCCCGCGCTGACGGACTTGACGTTCAGGGCTTGCATCAGGCTCTTCAACCACGAAGCGGATGAATCAGTGGTAGGCGATGTATCTGGATTTTCGAGTGTTTGATTTTGCATAACCTGTCTCTCATTGTTGTTGGATGTCAGGTATTTCGATGACTGATTTCGCGTACTTACATCAGGTTCATTTGCCCCGAAATTCGGGCTTACGCTTCCCTTGAAAAGCTTCCACTCCCTCACGGAAATCCTCTGAGGAACGCAGGCGACTGTAGCAGTGCCCCTCCATCTCAATGGCGACCGACAAGATGGCGTTCTCATTGTCATTGATCATTCGTTTGGCCGTACGCTGCGCTAGCGGGGAGAAAAACCGCAACTCTTTCACCAGGGCATCCGTTGCACTTTCCAGCTCATCATCGGCAACACATTCAGTCACGAAGCCCCACTCAAGAGCCTGGGGACCGCTGATTCGCTTGGCACGCATTACCATGTCCTTGGTGCGGGTGATGCCGATGGTTTTTTGTAGCCGGGCCGAGCCACCCGAACCGGGTATCTGACCCAACTTCTGCTCTGGCAATGCATAAAGGGCCGTTTCCGATGCAATGCGAAAATCGCAGGCCAGAGATAGTTCGAAACCAACCCCGAAGGTGTACCCACGGTTTGCTGCAATCACCGGCTTGCTGCAACGAGCCGGTGCCGCAATGTTGTCCGCCAGTTTCGATACATGTTCTGGTGAAGCTTCCAGGAAACCTCGGATATTACCGCCGCTGGAAAAATGCTCCCCAACTCCGCGCAAGACGATGACCCGGACGTCCGAAAGCTGGTCCAGAGCCTCGAAGACCGAGCGCAACTCATCACGCTGGTTCATCTCTATAACGTTCAGAGGCGGGCGATTAAGCACGATATCCGCACGTTCCCCGGCAGGATCAAGATGGACCTCGAAGCCGTCGAAGCCCGAGGACAGGAATTCCTTCAATTCATTCTCTTTCATGACAGTATGTCCTGTAATGGTCACTGGTTGTTGGTGGTGGAGGGCTCCTGCTCACGCAGTACCCGACGAAGTATCTTGCCCACCGGCGACTTGGGAATTTCGTCGACGAAGACATAACGACGAGGTCGTTTGAACCGGGTCAGCTCACGCTCAATACAGTGACGGTCGAGTTCTTCCTCTTTGATCGGCGCCCGGGGTTTCACAAAAGCGGTGACGATCTTGCCCCAGCGTTCATCAGGCAGGCCTACCACCACAACTTCTTCTACCTGGGGGTGCAGGGAAAGAACGTCTTCGATCTCCACCGGGCTGACGTTCTCGCCGCCGGTGATAATCAGATCATCAACCCGCCCGGTCACAAAAAGGTCACCGTCGGCGTCGAAATAGCCCGTATCACTGGTGAAATACCAGCCCTGTTTCAGGGCCTTTTGGTCGGCATCTGGTCGTTGCCAGTAACCCTGAAAGGCTTCGTCACCGTTCATGTCGGCAATGATTTCGCCTTCCTCGCAAACGGGCATTTGCTCGTCGGGTGTGTCGGCTCCAATCCGGACGACGCGAATGCGCTGATTGAGGGAAGCACGCCCAGAGGAGCCGGGCTTTTGGCTGGCATTCTGATCGATGGTGAAGGTGTAGATCTCGGAACTACCGTAGTGATTGACGAACAGACTGGGATTGAAAGCGGCCTCTACGCGCGCGATCAGTCCAGCGCTCATGGGGGCGCCGGCATAGCCGAGCTTGTCAACACTCCCAACACGCCCCGGGTCGAAATCCGGATGTTCGATCAGCATGTGGTAGAGCGTTGGCACCAGGTAGAGATTACTGACCTGCTCACGCTCAATCGCATCGAGCGTTTCCTTGGGGTCAAACTTCGGTATGCATACGAATTTGCCATCAACCAACGCCATGGAGAGCAGCGAGCGCACTCCCATGGTGTGATAGAGCGGCATGACCCCGAGCGTGCACTCATCGTGTCGATAAAGATTCTGCGCCACATGGGCCAGCGCCGCCGAACGCTCTGCCCGGTGCACCCGGGGCACGCCCTTGGGTTTGCCACTGGTGCCCGAGGTATAGAGCATCAGCGAAAGATCCTCTGCCGTGGCCCGCAGTATGGTGTCACCCCGGGTGCCCAGAAGACTGTCGAAGTCATGGGCGTCCGGATCCTTGATCTGGCCGGAGGTAATGCGCACAAGAGACCGGGCAGACGAGCAGTTTTGCACCGCTTCGCTGGCGGATTCGTCGTAGGCGACGACACGTGCCTCGGTATCGGAGATCAAGAATTCAAGATCCTGGGCGGTCGAACGCCAATTTACCGGAGTCACAATGATACCGGCGAACTGGCATGCCCAGTGCAGCGTCGCCATCTGCCAGCGGTTCTGCATGATGACCAGCAGGCGGTCTCCTTTACTCAGGCCAAACCCTTCGAGGCATCGGGCGACGCTCTGGATGTCCTGGAACCAGGTCTCATAGCTTTTGCGCAGGGTTCCGTCCGCAATCGCTGTCGCCTGGGGGCGGCGCTCCACAGACGCAAGAAAACTTCGACCAAGATCAAACATTATTGTTCTCCTGTTCTTTATCGGTTGGTCCTGAAACCTCGTGATCACGCGTTTCGGCGACCTCAAGGATGGCGTTGACGATGCCCGTGTAGCCTGTGCAACGACACAGGTGCCCCGACAACATGTCGCGGACCTGCGTCTCGGTGGGTCTCGATACCCGGGTCAGGAACTCGGTACTGGATATCAGGATGCCCGCGGTACAGAAGCCGCATTGCAGGGCATGGTGTTTGCGAAACGCCTGCTGGAGATCATTCAGCGTCTCTTCGCGGGCGAGCGACTCGACCGTCTGCAAATCCCTGCCCTGAGCCTGTACCGCCAGCATCAGACAGGAACGGCTGGCCCGACCGTCGACCAGTACCGTGCAGGCACCGCATACACCGTGCTCACAGCCCACCCGCGTGCCGGTGGCGCCCAGTTCGTGGCGCAGGAAATCACTGAGCAGTGTGCGCGGCTCTGCATAACCGGCGCGTTCCCGGCCATTGAGAGTGACAGTCACACGGTGACGTGTATCAGCCTTGAGGTGCATGGGTGTCATCCTTCTGAGCGGAACATTCATCTATCAGGCGAGAACCCAGCTCACGTACCAGGTGGCGACGATAGACAGCCGAGGCGTGGGCGTCGTCCTGAGCATTGAGGGACCAGGCAAAGTGATTGAGCCATGACGCCCGGGCATCATTACCGGTCATGCTTCGACGAACCGGCCGGTCGGCAACACCACCGACCGTCAGGTCAGTTCTGTCCCCGCAAATCCTGACAGCCAGGGCAACAATGGCGAAGTCACCATGGCGCATGGAGACCTCGCGGAAGCGGTAACGTTCGTTACCCTGGCCAAGTGGAAAACGCACTTCCGTAATCAGTTCGTCCGTGCGTTTTGCCGTGGTCAGAATCCCCTGAAAAAATTCGTGAGCGGGTAATTTTCGGGTTTTGCCCTTGCGGGCTTCCAGAACGACCTCGCCTCCGAGAGCGGTCAGACACAAGGGCAGTTCGGCACTGGGGTCGGCATGGGCAATCGACCCGCACACGGTCCCGCGATTGCGGGTCTGGGCATGACCAATCCAGGGCATGGCCTGGGCGAGAAGCGGCACCTTTTCGGCAAGACCGGGATGCTCCAGCAGTTCTGCCTGGGTAATACCCGCACCGACTGCGAGATAATCCCCGCGATCCTCGATGTAATGCAGGTCCTGAATTCCGGCAATGTCGATCAAAAGCCCGGGCTGGGCAAACCGCATGTTCAGCACTGCCATCAGTGACTGGCCACCGGCTATAAGCCGCGCATCATCACCAAACTCGTGCAAGAGGTCACAGGCCTCCCGCCGGGTGCCGGGCCGGGTATAATCAAAAGTGGCCGGTTTCATGACGGGCCTCCTTTACCAGTAAGCAGTGCCCGGATTCTCTGCCACAGCCTCTGCAGGAATAGGAACCGGGATGTACCGCCGCCCATCCGACGGGAGAACCGCGAGAACACCTGGCCAATGATCATTTTTGACGCGCTCTGCAACATGCGGCCGCCAACCGAAGCGATCCTGCCGCCGACGGTTGCCTCGTAGTCGTAGTCCAGCCGCGTACGATTGCCTTCGAGCGCGGTCAGGGTGACGGTGGCGAATGCTTCCGCCGAGCCCATGGCACTGCTGCCGTAGCCACGCAGTTGAAGGCTGTCTGGAGGGTTCAGGTCGTGAAGGCTGACCCGGGCATCAAAACGGGCACGTATCATACCCACACCAACCGTGACATCGGCACGGTATTCGTTCTCCCCAGTCATCTCCAGGCCGTGACATCCGGGGATGATGGCAGCCAGTGTTTGCGGATTGAGGAGAGCGTCGAAAACCTCATTGGGGGTGCCGGGCAGTTCGACCGAATCCCTGGCTCTGAGTCTAGAGCCACTGCTAGCGGTAGCTTCCGTTTCCGGCTCACCCACACCTTCCGGGCGGGGAGGCTCCTCGATGCCCATAAGGATGCGTACTTTCGACGGCGTCAGAGGAAGCTCGACATCCCTGGTCTCGAGCGCATCGGCAACGGCATTGGCGATGCATACCGGGGTGCTCATGTTGTTCCCCTCGCCAACGCCTTTGGCTCCGAGAGGCGTAAAAGGTGACGGTGTCTCCATGTGGAGGATAACCGGCTCCGGGACCTCAACGCTGGTGGGGATCAGGTAATCGGCAAGCGTCCCCGACTGGAAGTTGCCATCAGCGCCATAGACAAACTCTTCCATCAAGGCAGCGCCCAGAGCCTGGGCAAACCCGCCGCGAATCTGGCCATCCACCAGTTGTGGATTGAGCATTCGGCCAGCGTCATGAAGGGTCACATAACGATCTATGCGGACAGCACCGGTGATGGCATCAATCTCTACCCCGCAATAATCAAAAATGAAGCCATAACACAGGGAACTGTTGATCAACTCATCGTCACCGGGAGCCTCCAGTTCCGGAGGAGTCCAGAACGCCGTTTCCCGAAGGCCGCCCGGCTCGCTTTGGGGTGTTGTTCCCGGAGACCAGTGAGTGGCGCCTGCCAGGCGGTGGAAAGAAGACGACTGGTCCGTACCCTCCACATAAACCCGGCCCTCCGAGAACCGGATATCGTCGCTATCGATATTCCATTGCTCCGCGGCAAGGGCGGCTAGTCGAGCACGGACCTTTAGGGCGGCCTTGTAGACAGCCCCGGCTACGGCGCCGGAAAATCGGCTGGAGTAATTGCCGGATGCAATCGACCAGGCGTCTTTACCGGTGTCCAGTTCCACGTTGACGCTGATGGATTCCAGTGGAACACCCAGCGTTTCTGCCACGATCTGTGCAGCGACGGTTTGATGGCCCTGCCCCTGGGGAGTGGACGAAACATGCACGCTGACACTGCCAAGCGGATCGACACTAATCGTTGCCGTGCTGACGGCACCATTCTTGGGGCCTGCCCGTTTACGTTCCTCGGGAGTGAACGCCATGGTGATATAACCCATGTTCGAGATGGACGGCTCGACAGCGGCCGTGTAACCGATCCCGTAGTAACGCCCCTCACGCCTTGCCTCATCACGCCGCTGGATGAGTTCTTCCAGGCCCCCTTCCCTGACGCCTTTTTCCAGGCCTGCCGGGTAATCCCCGGAATCCAGTAGTGAACCGGCTGCCGAGCGATAAGGGAAAGCGCCTTTGGGGACGAGGTTGGTACGAATGACGTCCAGTGGGTCCAGATCTAGCTCAACGGCAATACGCTGCATCAGCCGTTCCAGCGGAAAATACACCTGCGGCCCACCGAACCCGCGGTTAAGTCCGGTCGGCGTTTTGTTGGTCATCACAATTCGGTTGCGCACGGCAAGGTTGCGAATGGCATAAGCGCCGGTCAGATTGCCATGCATCCGGTAGGTGGTAGCCGGTTCCGGCGCTCGCAGGTAGGCGCCGCAATCATCTAGCTGGTCCAGACGCAGGGCCGTTACCCGGCCCTCTCGCGTTACCGCGGCTTCGAGCGTACTGACCCGGTTGGTTCCCGAAGAGGCGCCCTGAAGGTGTTCCAGACGGTCCTCAACCCACTTGACCGGCGCGCCGACTTTGCGCGCGGCCAGGCCCATCATAACGACATAGGGAAAAACACCCTGTTTGATGCCAAAGCTGCCGCCTGATTCCGGCGGAGTGCGTAGTCGAAGACGATTGGCGGGTACCTGAAGAGCCCGGCACATGACCGAGTGAAGCGCATAGGGCCCCTGAAAGTTGGAGGTTATATCAAAAGCAGAGTTGGCCGGATCGAATTGAGCAAGCACCACGTAGCACTCGATCGGCATACAGGAACTGCGAGGGAAACGAACCTTGATCGAGACCTGTCGGTCGGCTTCGGCAAACGCAGTCTCGGGATCGCCATAACGGAATGTGCGGTCGCTGACGACATTCCCGCCAACCTTCTCGTGAAGGATTGCCGCACCGGACTCAATAGCAAACTCGGTGTCGACAGCCACCGGAAGCGTTTCATAGTCAACCGTCACTCCACTTAGAGCATCTTCAGCCAGATATCGATTTTCAGCGATAACCACGGCGACTGGCTCACCAACATAACGCACCTTGTCCACCGCTAGGCACCAGTGCTCCATGGGCTGACGCACGCCCACCGGGAATGGCAAAGCCCACTGACGAACATCTTCACCGGTCAGTACACCGTGAACCCCATCCATTTCCAGCGCCCGGGACGAATCCACGGCTTTGAGCCGGGCATGGGGATGAGGCGAGCGCACAATAGCGGCGTACAAGGTTCCCGGTGGGGTCGGCACTTCATCGCCATAGCGCCCCTGGCCACGCAACAGGACCTCGTCTTCGAGCCGGGGCTGGCGTGTGCCGATAAACTGCTTTTCATTTGTAGTTGTCATTGACGGAGCCAAACTCATACTTTCCTCCGCGGCCGGAATAGGGGTAATGGGCCACTTTGCAGAAAGTCTATAGAGCGGTTCCGGCGGTGTCGTTACCCCGGGAAATTGCTTATTACGCCGCCGTACGGCTTTTTACCCGAGAGTCTGAATTTCACTGAATTCCCCGGATGTGGTGCCGACAATGAATGGAACACTGTGGGAGAATCAGGGCATCCTGCCCAGCAAGGTTGTAGAAAATAACCATGAGATCCCTCGAACATCTGATCACGGACTTCATCGCTTACCGGGAGGACGGCCAACGTGTGGCACTGGTCACCCTGATCGGAAATACTGGTTCATCGCCCCGGCCTCTGGGAAGTCAGATGGTGGTTTCCGAGTGCGGCCGTTCAGTGGGCTACCTGACCGGTGGTTGTGCCGAATCCGTCATTGTTTCCGAAGCCGTTGCCGCCATCGAAGCCCAGGCCAACCGACAGATCCGTCTGGGGCTTGGCTCTCCCTACATGGATATTCAGTTGCCCTGTGGCGCGGGGATCGACATCTATATTGACGTGACGTTGTGCGACGAAACGGCACGACAGATCAACTCGTCTCTCAGGCACCGGACTCCCGTTGCCCTGGATACCTGTCTCGAAACCGGTAGACACCAGACGGTGATAAGCCATAAACAGACCGTGAAGAATGGCGTGTTCAGACGCTGGTATCTGCCACGACGCCGCTTACTGATCATGGGGAAAGGGCCCAATACCACGGCGCTTGCCTGCCTTGGCACGGCAACGGATTACGAGGTGGACGTACTATCACCGGATCGCAAAACCCGTGATGCCTGTTCTTCGGAGGGGATCGAAGCGAAGACCCTGAAGACCCCGGAAATGATTGACGCGGTCCCGCTGGATGCCTGGACAGCTGCCGTCCTGCTATTCCATGAGCATGACTGGGAACCGGCTATTCTAAAGGCGTTGCTGACCTCGGATTGTTTCTATATCGGCGCTTTGGGCAGTCGCAGCACCCACGAAGACCGCATCCGCCAGCTTGAAGGCCTGGGGCTCGGGAAAGAGGTAGACAGGATTCATGGCCCCGTGGGCCTGGATATCAAGGCGATGACGCCGACAGAAATTGCAATTTCCATTCTCGCGGAGATCACATTCGCCTACCGCTCGGAAAACTCTTTGCCATCACTGGTGTCAAGCAGTTCATGCTCTTCACACACTTCGTCACTCACCTGAAGAGTCAGCTCTGACGCAGGTCACCTTGCGTTATTCAACGCAATAGCTAAGGTTACAAAACTATACATTCGCATCGAATGCTGGAAATTCAATGAATTTTCGCCAACTATCTATGCGAAAAGGTCGTTTTTTAGGCATCTGTGCGGGCGGACTGGTCCGGGTTATCTCCCAACCACAATCACCTTAAATCGAGAAACGCTTCCTTCACGTGCCCGGCCAATGCATCGTTAATCGGGTTACTGCCACTGCGCACCAGGGCAATCTGGTAATTTGTGAGCGTTGGAAGGCCTTCCCTGTCGAGCCGTCGCAGGGGGGGCTTCACCAGGCTTACCGGAAAAGGTGCAACAGCCAGATCAGCGTACATCGCCGCTTCCTGACCAAAACAGTTATCGCAGGTATAGGCGACACGATACGGAACCTGAGCCTCATCGAGGGCTTTCAGGGCCGTCCGCCGCCAGACACAGCCCTGGTTGGCCAGGGCGACGGGCAGAGGTGACCGGTTAGCAGCGACACCACCTTCACGACCGACCCAGACCAGAGGCTCCGTGTGCACGACTTCCCCTCGCCGTTCCTGCCCTTCATTCCCGATCGTGACAAGCACCATATCCAGTTCTCCGGCGTCCAGGCGATCAAGATTCTGCTGGCTCGAGCCTACCAGTACATCCACCTGAACGGCCGGACAAGACCTGGCGAACTGTGCCAGAACACCAGGTAGAATGCGGCTACCCACATCGTCTGAGGTCCCAAAACGAACCCGGCCTTCCAGAGCGGGTGAAAGAAACTGCTGGATGGCCTCCTCGTTCAATCGCAGCAGTCGTCGACCATAGCCCAGCAACACCTCTCCCTCGGGCGTCAGCCGGACGCGACGGGCTTCGCGCACAAAAAGGACGTGGCCGAGAATTTCCTCAAGCCGTTTGATCTGCATGCTCAGGGCCGAAGGGGTACGAAAAACCTGCTTCGCGGCGCGGGTAAAGCTTCCACTCTCGGCAATGGCCACGAAGGTTCTCAATACGTCGGTATCCAGTAACGGGCCAACCTCGCGGCTGGGCGCAAGCTCGGTACTGTTCATAAGCCACCTTTCAAATTTTCTTAACCAATATGTTAGATCTTTTCGTTTGTTTGATCAAAGGTGACGTTGCATGCTGATAACCATGCCCCAGCGAACATGCGTGGGCACTCACACTGGTCACTGAACAGGAGATCGAAATAATGAGCCATTATCAGGAATTCCACCGCCCGCAGCTTCGTCCAGACTCTCCGTCCAAGCCTCCGGAGCTGGAAGTTTACATGCCGGCTACTCCGCCACTGGCGTTCATGGCAGCGATTGAGTTCTGGGTCAGGATCTTTCGGCGCAGGCACCATTTTCGTCGCCTGTTCCTGCCTTTGCTGAAGGAGGATGACGAGATACTGGCGGACATCGGTTTCGAGAGGACGGATATTCAGTGGGCGCTCAATCTCCCACTGAAGGTCGATGCTCTGAAGGCGCTGGAGGCCTGTCGCAGGGAGCGAGTTTGTTCAAACGTAAAGTGACTCGATCACATCCGTATACTTCTCATAGATGTTGCTCCTGCGCACCTTCATGGTGGCGGTCACTTCGTTGTCGTCATGGTCCAGCTCCTTGGTGAGCAGGTGGAAGCGCTTGATCCGGGCCACTTGAGGCAGCTGTTCGTTGCCCTTGGCTACCTCGGCCTGGATCAGTTCATTCACCTGAGCCTGTTCTGTCAGGCTGCGGAAGGTAGTGTAGGCAATCCGTTCCTGCTCCGCCCATTTGGCCACGGTGTCAAAGTCGATCTGAATCAGGGCGGAAACATATTTCCGGGCCTCACCGATCACAATGCATTCCTTGATATAGGGGCTTGCCTTGATGGTGTTCTCAATCTCCGTCGGCGACAGGTTCTTGCCGCCTGCGGTGATCATGATGTCTTTCAGACGGTCGACGATCTTGAGCTGGCCATCCCGCCATTCGCCTACATCGCCGGTATGCAGCCAGCCGTCTTTCAGGGTTGAGGCGGTCGCCTCGTCGCTTTTGTAGTAACCCTTGAACATGCTGCCGCCACGCATGATGATCTCGTTGTGCTCACCGAGTATGACCTCAACGCCGGTAATCGCGACTCCCACGGTTCCCAGATGCACGTCATCCACCGGCTGTGCGGTTGCCACGCCGGTACTTTCTGTCTGGCCATAAACTTCCAGCAGGGGAATACCAATGGTCCGGAAGAATTCCAGAATCCCGGTGGAAATGGGGGCCGCTCCGGTCATTGCGATGGTACATCGGCGCAGGCCAATGAAATTCTGCAAGGCCCGGAACACCAGCCAGTAACTGAGACTGTACAGACCTTTTTCTTTCAGGCTCCACTGCACGCGGGATTTGGTGGCCATGGGCGAACAGGCCCGGATTGCCCAATCGAACAATGCCCGACGGACACGTCCGGTCTCCTGGATTTTGATGTAGATGGAAGAATGGAGCTTCTCCCATATTCGGGGCACGCCCAGGAAAAAGGTCGGCGCAATTTCCCGCAGATCTTCCTGAACGGTGCGCAGGCTCTCGCCAAAGCTGACGGAACTGCCTGCATAGACCGGCGCAATGTTGGTTACCGCCTGCTCCGCCACATGGCACAGCGGCAGGTAGGAAAGACTGGAACCGCGCTCGTCCGCCTGCAGCAACTCAATAAGACCGGGCGCGGCAGCATGAAGGTTGCCCCAGCTGATCATGGCGCCCTTCGGCCGTCCGGTGGAGCCGGAGGTGTAGATCATCAGGGCGGTGTCATCCATCCGCTGGCCATCCAGCAGTTCATCCACCAGGCCGGGATGGTCTTTTTCAAACGCCCGGCCTCTGGCCTCAATGTCCTCGAATGCCGTCGGAGGTTCGGGATAGTAACGAAGGCCTTTCATATCGATGGCGATGGTGTACTTCAGCTGCGGCAGTTGAGGCCAGGCTTCCAGCACTTTATCGGTCTGTTCCTGATCTTCACACACCACAATGCTCGCATCGCTGTGTTCGAGAACGTAGGCCACCTCATTCCAGGGGCTGGTCGGATACACCCCAACACAGATACCCCGCACCATGCCAATACCCATCTGGGCGATCACCCATTCCACCCGGTTTTCCGAGATGATGGCCACATGGCCACCCTCCTCCAGCCCCATGGCGCGGAGCCCCAGACCAAAATGCCGGGCACGGTCGTAGTAGTCCCGCCAGGAATAGGCCTGCCAGATGCCAAAGTCTTTCTGGCGCAGGGCCAGTGCATCCGGCCGCTCTTGCGCATGGGCCCGCAGCATCTGGGTCAGGGTCAGATCAGGTAGGGAAGGGGTTGTCATGACAGCCACCGTTTACGGCGTTTATAGTGCTTGATATCGCGGTAACTGCGGGCTTCACCTTCCTTGCCGCCCACACCCAGGTAGAACTCCTGAACGTCCTCGTTCGCCGTGAGTTTGTCCGCCGGCCCGTCGATCACGATCTTGCCGTTCTCCATGATGTAACCGTATGAGGCAATCGCCAGAGACACCGCCGCATTCTGCTCCACCAGAAGAATCGCAGTGCCCTGTTCACGGTTGATCCGCGCCACGATGGTAAAGATCTCCTCCACCAGCAGCGGCGCCAGGCCCAGGGACGGCTCATCCAGCATGATCAGTGCGGGCTGGGCAATCAACGCACGCCCCAAAGCCAGCATCTGCTGTTCGCCGCCTGAGAGGTAACCCGCCAATTGCTTACGGCGTTCCTTCAGGCGAGGAAAATAATCGTAGACCAGTTCGTAGCTGTCGCTCAGGGAAGGCTTGCTGCCACTGAGTGCGTAGGTGGCGGCAACCAGGTTCTCCTCCACCGTGAGGTCTTCAAACACACGGCGGCCTTCCATGACATGGAACAGTCCGTTACGCACCAGTTTTTCGGGAGGCGTGCCCTTTACATCCTGGCCCCGGAAACGCACCTCCCCGGCGGTCACCTCCCCGTCTTCCAGGGTCAGCAGGCCGGAGACACTCTTCAGCGTGGTGGATTTGCCAGCACCATTGGAACCGAGGAGTGCCACAATGGCGCCCTCCGGCACCCGCAGCGACAGGCCCCGGAGAACCTGCACCGACTTGTTGTAGACCACCTCGATATTATCGATTTCCAGCAAGGCTTCCATACAGCCCCTCAGTCAAGGTGAATCCAGTCCGATACCGGCTCATAACGGCCTTCTTCAGCATTTACCCGCCAGATCCGGCCGACCGGGAAGGACATGTTCCGCACGGTGACCGGAATGCCGATAATGCCGCCAGTATCCCAGTCCTCAATAGAGGCAAGAGACTCCGCCATGTTGTCTCCGGTCAGTTCTTTCCCCGCATCGAGCGTGCGCTTGACCACTTCTGTCCAGACCATGGCATTGAACCACCCCTGCATGTAGCCGGTAGGACGGTAGCCCGCTTCCGGGTCGCTTTTCTCTGCCTGAGTCCGGAGGGCATCAAGCATGGGACCGCTTTCCTCGCTGTCGTAGTAGTTGTAGGGCATTACGCCCATGTAGCCATCGGCATCCGCGCCCATCTTGTCGATGATCAACTTGTCCGAGGACCAGAAGGTGCCCATGAACTGGGTATCGAGGCCCATCTGGCGCATCTGCACCATGAACTCGTTGATCGGCGACAATACGTAGCCATGAAACACAACATAGTCCGGTCGTACCCTGCGGAGTTTCAGGACCTCAGCAGACACATCCACACTGCCGGGCTTGGTCACGATCTCCTCGACGACGTCGATGCCCAGTTCACCCGCGCGGGCTTTGCCGTTTTCGATGGGGTCCTTACCGAACTCGGTATCACTGTATACAAACGCCACGGTGGGCATATCACCACCTTCACCCTGAGTGGCGATGTACTCCAGAATGATGCCAAACATCTGACTGTAGTTCGGGCCGGGAATGAACTGGTAGGGGTATTGCTCGTTATCCGTCAGCGCGGTCGCGAACGACGCCCCGCTCATCAGGGTATCGCCCTGGCTGTTGAGCTCAGAGGCGATGGCTTTCATGAAACCGGTGCTGTCGCCGTAGTAGGTAGCCGGGGAACTGCTACCGGAAATCTTCTTGAAGACCGCCACCGAACGGTCCACCTCGTAGGCAGTGTCTTCCATCACATACTCTACCGGGTGGCCATTGATGCCCCCCTGGCTGTTGATCCAGTTAGTGTAGTCGGTCAGACCGGCGTGGATGTGAATACCGGCAAACGCAAACACGCCGGAAAGCGGTATGGAACCGCCAAACACGACGGGCTCCTTGTCCTGTGCCATCGCCGGCGCGACCACTGTCAACGCAGCGACCAGGCTGCCAAGACCGGCAAGCCGGCGACCTTTTTTGAGGATGTTTCTGAACATGTTCTTTCTCCTTGCAGCTTCTTGTTGTTGGTGTTGTTGCACGGGCTCCCGTGGGGGAACCGTTAATTCCGGAACGGCCAGAGGCGGAAAAAACGGCGGATTCGGTGCCAGATTTCCGCAAGCCCATGAGGTTCAAAAATCAGGAAGCCCACAATCAGGGCGCCAAAGATGATCTCCAGCATCGGCGACATGAACACGGGGGCGCTGGGGTAGAAAGGTGTCAGGGCCGCCGTCAGCAGTTTCAGCGCTTCCGGCACCAGGGTCATGAAAGCGGCACCGAGGATGCCGCCCAACAGATTACCCATACCGCCCACGATAACCGCCGCCAGATAGAAAATGGACATGGAAAGCGGGAAGCTCTCCGGGGTAACTACGCGATAGAAATAGGCAAACAGGCCACCGGCCACGCCGGCGTAGAACGAGCTGAGCGCGAACGACATCAGTTTGTAGCGCAGAAGATTGATGCCGAGAATCTCGGCAGAAATATCCCGGTCGCGAATGGCGATAAAGGCCCGACCAATCCGGGTGCGAAACACATTCCGGGCCGCCAGCACCATCAGCACCGCCAGCGGCACGATGATGAAATACATCATGAAATCACTTTGGAACGTCAGCCCGAACAGGTGCGCTGGCTCCAGACTCAGGCCACCCATACCACCGGTGACGGATTCCCACTCGGCAAAAATGAAGTGCAGGAACACGCTCGCAGCCAGGGTTGCGATCGCCAGATACAGGCCTTTGACCCGCAGTGATGGCAGACCCACCAGAATCCCGACGGCGGCAGCCATGAGCCCAGCCAGCACCAGAGTGACAGGGAACGGCAGGCCGGTGTTAATGGACAGCCAGGCCACCGTGTAGGCGCCAACGCCCATGAAACCGGCCTGCCCCAGGGAAATCAGCCCGGTAAAACCGGTCAGGATGTTCAGGCCGGTGGTGCTGATCACAGCAATGCCTACCAGGCAGCCCAGGTACAACAGATAAGAGTCCACGGCAAACGGGAACACCGTGAGAATCAGCAGGAAAAACCCCAACCACAGCTTCTGGGTCTGGCTGGTCCAGATTGCCTCATCGGCCTCGTAACTCTGTTTTGCGTCACCGATGCGCATCTTACACTCGCTCTATTTCGTGGGTGCCGAACAGGCCGTAGGGGCGGATCACCAGGATTACCGCCAGCACCAGGAATGTTGCCGGCATCCGGTATTCGCCTCCGAGGTAGGCACCGGCAACCGTTTCCAGCCAGCCAATAAACACGCCGGCGACCAGGGCACCGAGAATGCTGTCCAGGCCGCCAACGATCACCACCACCAGCACACTCAGACCAATAATCCCGAATTGCGGGCTGAGTCCGCCGGTGGCGGCCACCAACACACCGGCCAACGATGCCGCGAGAGAGCCAAACACCCAGGCCATGTTGAACACCCGGCGCACGTTAATGCCCATGGAATACGCCGCCGCCTGGTCCGAGGCTGTTGCCCTCAGGGCCACGCCACCGCGGGAGAAGCGGAAATAAAGCAGGTAAGCGATGAGCAGAGCGGAACCGATCAGAAAACCGTAAGCGATTTTTGGAGCGAGGTAGAGTGGGCCGATGAATACAGGTTCCCGCGGCAGGAAGCTGGGCAGCAGTTGAGGGTCGGCGGTCCAGATAAACTCCACCAGGCCCACCAGAATACTGCCAATGCCGATGGTCACCATCACCACCGAGATGGGAGACTCGCCCAGCATGGGCCGGATCATGGTCTTCTCGATCACACCGCCAAGAATACTGCCGCCGATCACCGCCAGCGGCAGGGCAATCCATGGTGATAACTCCATGCCGCCGGCAAATGCCAGAAACAGATAGGCGGCAAACATCATGATCTCGCCGATGGCGAAATTGATCACCCGGGTGGCCTTATAGATGATCACAAACCCCAGCGCGATGAGGGCGTAAAGCCCGCCCATGGCCAGGCCAGCCAGGCTGATTTCACCAAAAAACACCCAATCCATCAGGCAACCTCCCCTTCCGGATTGAGCTTCCTTCGCAAACTGTCGATGTCGCTGTTGCCCAGATAGGCCTTGATGACCTCGGGATTGTTCTGAACATCCGCAGGCACACCTTCGGTGATGATCTGGCCAAAATTCAGAACCGCGATGTGGTCTGATATGTCCATCACCATGCCCATGTCGTGTTCCACCATCAGCACGGTAATGCCCCACTCTTCCCGGATATCCAGAATAAACCGGGCCATATCCTCCTTCTCTTCCCGGTTCATGCCGGCAACCGGCTCGTCCAGCATCAATACCTGAGGTTTCATGGCCAGAGCACGGGCAAGCTCAACCCGTTTCTGAAGGCCATAGGGGAGGCTGGCCACCGGCTGGCGTCGTATATGGTCGATTTCCAGGAAGTCGATGATCCGCTCTTCCACCTCTTGGCGGACAGCCATTTCCTCACGGCGGGCGGGCCCGAAATAGGCCAGCGCACTGAGCAGGCCGCTCTTCATGTGCACATGGGCGCCAAGCTTGATGTTGTCGAGCACCGTCATCCCCCGGAACAGAGCAATATTCTGGAAGGTTCGGGCAAGGCCAAGTGCGGCCCGTCTCGGCGGTTTGATACTGCCCGGCAGCGGTTGGCCCTGATAGCGGATGGTGCCTTGCTGTGGTTTGTAGAAACCGGAGATGCAGTTAAAAAGCGAAGTCTTGCCGGCACCGTTCGGGCCGATAATGGTCGTTACGGTGTTCTCAGGCACATGGAAACTGACATCCTGCAGCGCCTTGACGCCGCCAAATGAAAGAGACAGGTTACTGATCTCAAGGATGCTCACATTACCTCCCGGCACCCCTGGCGCCGGGCAAACAGGCTCGCGAACATGCCCTGCTGATACCCATCTCACGCCCGAAGATGACTGCCATTATTGTTTTTTCTTGTCATCGGGGGATTCCCGATCCAGATTAAACGTAGTCCATTCAGGCAACATTAGGCAAACCCTTCTATCCTGTTACCTGTCAGACAACAAAGGGCAGTGTACAAAAAGTGAAACCATAGGCCCGCCACGACGAGAGAGGCGTCAACCATGACTGATCCATTGGTAACCACCGATTTCGACGCCGACACGGGCATCGCAACATTAACCTTCAACCGGCCAGAAGCTCTGAACGCCATCAGCGTGCCCCTGGCAGAATCCTTTCTCGCGGCGGCTCAGGCACTGAAAGAGCGGTCAGGCCTTCGATGCATCGTTCTGACCGGCTCCGGGCGGGCTTTTATGGCAGGTGGGGATATCGCCAGCATGACCGGCTCTCCCGAACAGGCGGGTAAAGCCGTCAGCGCCATCCTGGGTGCGGTCAACCCGGCCATCCTCCTGTTGCGCAGCATGGACGCCCCGGTGATCTCGGTAGTCAAGGGGGTTGCCGCTGGTGCCGGGCTGAGCCTGGCACTGATGGCGGACCTTGTCATTGCTCAGGAAGACACAAAGTTTTTGATGGCCTACAACGGCATCGGCGCCGTGCCTGACTGTGGTGGCAGCTGGTTTCTGACGCACAAGGTTGGCACCGGGCGGGCTGCCGAGTTAATGCTACTGGGCCGGACCCTGAGCGCGGCTGAGGCCAAAGACTGGGGCATGATTACCGAGTGCGTTCCGGAAGCCGACTTTGAAAAACGGGTTGCCGAGATAACGAAAAAAGTCGCGAATGGCCCTACCCGAGCCTTCGGTGCCTTCCGACGGCTTACCGACGACGCCTGTGGTGATCGGTTGGCTGCTCAGTTAGAAGCGGAAAAGGAAGCCTTCCTGGAAATGACGCGGACCGGAGATTTCGCTGAAGGCGTCTCGGCGTTCCTGGCCAAGCGCCCCCCTGAATTCCACGGTTCCTGACCATCAGGGTGCTACACCCTGCGCAGCCAACGTCACGATGTCCGGATATTCGTGTACCCGGATATTCGATTGGGCGGGCGTTTGCTGGGCAAGCGCCAACACTTCATTCACCATCGCCCTGGCCACAGTGGCCGCTTCAATACCACGAAACTTTTCCAGCGGGCCGATCAATGCCCGGTTGATAAAGGGCATGGCTTTTATGCCCAAGGCTTCGGCGGTGCGCTGCTCGTTGCGGTCGCCCATCAGCAGACTGGGTTGGTAGATGGACAGGCAGGGATAGCCAAGCGACTTTATGCCGTCTTCCAGTTCACCCTTCACCCGATTATAGAAAACAGTGGAAGACGATGACGAGGCAATGGCAGACATCAGCACGAACACCTGTGCGCCGTTTGCCCGGCCAAGTTCGGCCGCTGCCATCGGGTAGCCATAATCCACTTTGCGGAACTGCTCGCGGGAGCCGGCCTTCTTGATGGTGGTGCCCAGGCAACAGACGATGGCATCCACCGCGAACAAATCGCTGTGCTCATCCAGGTGATCAAAATCCACTTCCTGCTGACGCAGTTTTTCATGGTTCAGCGGCAGCGCTCGCCGCACCGGCGCGACAACCGATGACACCTCTTCCCGCGCCAACAGGCCTTCGAGTACCTGACCTCCGGTAAGGCCGGTGGCACCCAGTAGCATCACGTTCATAAAATCTCCCTCAGCCACGAAACAACACCCGGATATTCGATAGTATCCAACACAAACTCCTGCCCCCGCGAGGCACTTCTCAGCGTGCAGTCGTCCCCGTCCCGGGACCAGCGGGCGAGGTTACCGTGAAAACTCATCGCCGTGTCCGCCGAATCCGGATAGAAACACCTCGGTAGTCGCCATTGCGTAGTCGAAGCGGCATCCGGTGCCGTCAGGCGTAACCGATCCTCCAGGCCTCCAAACACCCCGGCACCTGGCAGGCCGGTTGATCGCCCTCCAAGCTGCAGGGCATCGGAGGCCACATAAAGTGTATTGCCGCCATCTGGCTGACCATGGAAGTGGGGATGGTATCGGGCCCACTGCAGGTCACTATCCGACAACTCATCAATGCGGTACACCTCGCCAATCTGGAGCCAGCCCCACAACCCGTGAAACGGCCGGGCCTGTTTTACAAACTGCCAGCATCTGCCCTGTTTTTCCACGTCCCGAAACAGGCCGAAAAACAGGAACAGATCCCCCTCGCCCACCTGCTGCTTACGGAGGTGGCCCTGTGCAGCGCCAGTCTGCCCAAGGCAAGGCCGCCAGCCGGTTTCCCGGGGATAAGCGTCAGCGATCAGATCCGGATCCAGGTGGGCCTTTCGGGCGCCACCACGCCGGTCGCCGGTCAGGTCGGCCACCAACTTGCCAACATTCAGGCCTTCATGACGAATATCACCGTAAGTGATCCGGGAACGCGAGTCGGGGATCGGCAGGGTATAGAAAGACCCATCAGGGAACACCGGGCTGGGACAGCCGCCTGCGGAGGAATCAAAGCCTTTACGGCTGAGGATCAGTTTCATAAACGCATTTTGGAGCAAGGAACGGACCGCAACCATATCACGCCATTGAAAAGCAGTTTAAACTGACGGCAACAACGTTCTGGCCCACCCGCAGATTCAATACCGATTGCCCATGACTGATTTTGAAACCCTGAACACGCTGAAGGCCGGCCTTGAAGCCTGGTGGCATCCGGGCGTTACCGTCCTGCTCTCAATGGCTATCACCTTTCTTGTGTACAAGGGTGTGCTGGCAACGGTTCAACGCTTAACCCGCAGCAAAACAGTTCCCCGCCTGTTTCTGGATGCGTCATCAACCGCTCTGGGTGTTGCCATTACCCTGGTGGTACTCAACGCCATTCTGGAAGCGGCGTCCCAGGACCTGCCGCTGATCAATCACTTCCGTCACGCCGCCACGCTGCTGCTGATTGTGGCGGTCACCTGGGCGCTGGTGCGCTGCACGTCGGCCATCGGCGACGTCATCGTCTCGCTGAATCCAGTACTGGAAGGCCAGTGGAAACGGGCCCGCAAGGTGGAAACGCAAACGCGCTTCCTGGTGAGGGTGCTGAATATTCTCATCGTCATCGTGGGCCTCGGAGCCGCGCTGGTGACGTTCGAACCGGTTCGCCACCTTGGTAGCAGCCTGCTGGCCTCTGCGGGCATAGGCGGCATTATTCTCGGTTTCGCGGCCAAACCGGTGTTAGGCAACCTGTTAGCGGGCATGCAGATTGCCCTCACCCAACCGTTCCGGATCGATGATGTGCTGCATGTACAGGGCGAATGGTGCTGGGTGGAGGAAGTCACCGCCACCTACGTGGTGCTGAGGGTCTGGGACCTGCGGCGGCTGGTGGTGCCGCTGCAATGGTTTATCGAAAACCCGTTCCAGAACTGGTCGAGACACGACACCGAAATGATGGGAACGGTGTTCATCACGGTCGATTATTCCATGCCCATCGAACCACTGCGGACCGAGTTTGGGAGACTGCTGGAACAGGCGCCTGACTGGGATGGGAAGACCAGGATCGTGCAGGTGACCGAAGCCGGCGAGGCCAATATCGAGGTGCGCTTCCTGCTCAGCGCCAGGGACTCAAGCTCGCTCTGGAATCTCCGCTGTGCCATCCGCGAGGGGTTGATCACCTTTATACAGGCGCAGTTTCCGGCCCATCTTCCGAGGGTCCGTGCCAGGCTTGTGGAAACACCCGACCAATAACCCTCACACCTGCTCAGCCCCGCGCAGCATGGCGTGCAGCAATTCTTCCGCATCAAATTTGGTCAATGCCTCGTCTGCCCCCACCTGCTTGGCGTAACTCACGCTCATTTCACTGTTCAGGGAGGTATGCAGAATGATGTACGGCTGCTTCAGGGCGTTGCCGCTGTCCCTCACATCGAAGGTCAGCTCGTAGCCGTCCAGACCAGGCATTTCGATGTCGCTCACCAGGATATTGATGGGTTTTCCATCGCGGTTGGCGTTCAGCATCAGGTCCAGTGCATCCCGCCCGTTGGTGGTCACGAAATAGCTCACATCCTTGCTATCCAGAGCATCCGACAGTTGCTTACGTGCCACCTGTGAATCGTCCACCAGCAGGATATTCAGGCCTTTCAGAATTTCCCTCTGGACGTCCGTCAGCACCACTTCACGGGGATTAATGGACTCCGGATACACTCTGGCCAGCAGCAACTCCACATCCAGCAACTGGACAATCTGGTCCTCAAAATTTACCAGTCCTGTAATAAAGGCTTTGTCGCCCAGACTACGAGGTGGCGGCAGGACGTCTTTCCATTCGGTTTCGATTATTTTTCGAACGCTTCGTACCAGGAAGCCGATTTCCTGGCGCTGGATATCCGTCACAATGATGGAAGCGGTCTTGCGTTCATCCTCAGTGAGTGGCGGATAGCCGACCGCTGCCGCCATGTCGATCACCGGCACGGCGGAGCCTCGGAAACTCATGGTGCCGATCACCGCCGAATGGCTGTGCGGCAGTCTGGTCAGCGGTACAAATGGCATGATTTCCCGGATCTTCAGGGTGCCCAGGCCGAACGGCCTCTGATTGGTCAGATAAAACAACAGCAGTTTCTGGGGGTGTTTGGTACCCTCGGCCATAACCTTACAACCTGTCAGGAGCTTTGAAGAAAGTGTAACAGCCGAACGATACCATGCCGCCAGAAGCGACATTGTAAGAATTTGCAGCCGTTCGGAGGTCGCTTGAGGCTGCCGTTGAATCCAGCCCCGCCTCTCCCGCGTATCACCTATACTGTTGTCATCGGGAGGCTATTCGATGAAACGCGCAACTGCACTAGTATCGGTATTCCTGTTCTTCGCCGTCATGGCCGTGGGTGGTCATGCCGACAACGATGATATCGATGACGCCATCCAGAACACGATCCTGTCGCAGATTGAAGCCTTTGCCAATGACGACAGGGAAGCCGCCTGGGACTATGCCTCGGAGGGCATCAAGCAGCAATCCGGCTCGATAGATACGTTCTACGATATGGTCAAGCTGTCCTATGCGCCCGTCCACCGGGCATCGTCCATTGAGTTCATGGAGCGCATTCCCCACCCCGGTTTCCAGATTCAGGTGGTACGGCTATTGGGGCCGGAGGGAAAGCACTGGATCGCCCACTACCAAATGGTCAAAAATGGCGACGACTGGAAAATTGGCGGCGTCGGGCTCAAAGAGGGACCAAGCTCAATATAGCAGGTGACCGACAATAGGCTTCTGACGCCTATGTCTTTCAGCTTTGCCCGTCCGTAAGATAGATTCCATAATCCTGAATGCCGGCAGAGCCTGAACTTGATGAAGAACCTCACCTTCTCCTCCCATTACGCCAGGGCCGTTCTTTATGGTCTGGAGAAGGCCGGCGGCTACTCCAATGAACTGCTTCGCAATAATGGCATCGACCCGGAGTTCATCCACTCGCCGCGGGCACGAGTGCCCACGGAACAGTTTATCCGCCTGTTCCGGCTGGTGTGGGGCAAGCTGGACGATGAGTTCATGGGGCGCACCACACAATCCTGTCGCGTCGGGCATTTCCACCTGATGGGATCGCTGGTGGTGCACAGCAGCAACCTGGAAGAGGTGATTCGCCAGAGCATTCGCTGTTACCGGCTGTTCTCCGATGACATCGTGATTGAACTGGACACCCGCGGCGACGGCGTGGAACTGAGCATCACCCACCGCCATCCGGAACTGGACCCGGACAATTTCCTTGTGGAATGGCTGCTGATGGTGTGGCATCGGCTGATCGGCTGGCTGATCGGGCGCAAGATTGTGCTCAGCCACGCCACGTTTCAGCACGGCCTGCCTAACCACTTCGATGAATACCGGTTTGTCTTTCCTTGCCAGTGCTTCTTTAACCGCGACCGCAACAGCCTGTTTTTCAGCCACAACTATCTGGACATGCCGGTGACCCGAACACCAGAAGAGCTGGACGCATTCATTGAGAAGTCGCCACGCAAGCTGCTGATCTGGACCGATGAGGACGACAGCCTGACGACTCAGGTTCGGCAGATTCTGGAAAACGTGGACGATGATCGCCTGCCCACGCTGGAGCAGATCGCCGGGCAACTGCATATGACCGACTACACCCTGTCGCGCAAACTGAAGGCAGAGGGCAGCTCCTACCAGAAGATCAAGGACAACCTCAGGCGGGACCAGGCGGTGATCATGCTCACGCGGCAGAACCTGACGGTGTCGGAGATTTCGTCACAGCTGGGATTTACCGAGCCCGGTGCCTTTTCCCGTGCCTTCAAGCACTGGACCGGGCTCAGCCCACTGGCCTACCGCAAGCAGGACCAGTAGTTCTTCTTTTTACGCTTACAGCAGTTCGATTGCGACAGCAGTACCTTCCCCGCCCCCGATGCACAGGGACGCCACGCCGCGCTTGAGACCACGCTGTTTCAGGGCGTTGATCAGGGTGACCATGATCCGCGACCCGGAGGAGCCGATGGGGTGACCCAGGGCACAGGCGCCGCCATGTACGTTGACCTTGTCGGCGTCGAGCCCAAGCTCATTGATGGCGGCCAGGGTGACCACGGCAAAGGCTTCGTTGATTTCGAAGAGGTCGACGTCGTCGCGGCTCCAGCCGGCTTTCTTCAGTACCTTTTCGATGGCACCGATGGGCGCAAGGGTGAACTCGGCCGGCAGGCGGGCGTGGGTGGCGTGGGCAACGATACGGGCCTGGGGCGTGAGGCCGCGCTTTTCGGCTTCTTCGCGGGTGGCCAGTACCATGGCAGAGGCGCCATCGCTGATGGAGCTGGCGTTGGCGGCGGTGACAGAACCGTCTTTGGCGAAGGCCGGTTTGAGCTGGGGGATTTTCTCGGGTTTGGCTTTGCCGGGCTGTTCATCGGTGTCCACCACGGTGTCGCCGCCACGGCCGGAGACGGTCACGGGGGTGATTTCGTCGGCAAATCCGCCGTTCTTGATGGCCGACAGGGAGCGCTCGAGGGAGGCGATGGCGAAGTTGTCCATCGCTTCGCGGCTGATGTCGTATTTGTCGGCGGTGCGCTGGGCGAAGACGCCCATCAGGCCGCCTTCGTAGGCGTCTTCAAGGCCGTCGAGGAACATGGAGTCCATGAGCTGGCCATGCCCCATACGATAGCCGGCGCGGGCTTTGGGCAGCAGGTACGGAGCCTGGCTCATGTTTTCCATGCCGCCGGCGATCATGATGCTGTTGGTGCCGGCTTTGATCTGGTCGTGGGCCATGATGACGGCTTGCATGCCGGAACCGCACATTTTATTGACGGTGGTGCAGCCGCTGGAATCGGGGATGCCGGAGGCGCGGGAGGCCTGGCGTGCGGGTGCCTGGCCGAGGCCACCGGGCAATACGCAGCCCATGATGACTTCCTGGATGTCGGCGGGCTGCAGGCCGCTTCTTTCAATGGCGGCCTTGATGGAGATGGCGCCGAGATCCGGGGAGCGCACCGAGCTCAGATCGCCCATCATGCCGCCCATGGGGGTTCTTGCGGAGCCTGTGATTACTACGTCGTTGCTGTTCATTTCTTTAACCCTCTGATGTCGGTGAAGGACCGTGCGAGTGACCTTCCTCCGGGACACGCTGTAAATACGTCCCTGTACGCTCGACAAAAGCCATCCATGGCTTTTGACGGTCCCGGAGGAAGGTCACTCACCCGGCCCCCAACTTGTGAGATGGATGTCTGTTCTGATTACGCCTTTCCTAAAACCGATCTGGCAATGATTTCTTTCATAACCTCAGACGTACCGCCATAGATTCTCTGCACCCTGGCGTCGATAAACGCTCTCGAAATCGGGTACTCGCTGGTGTAGCCATAACCGCCGAACAACTGCAAACAACCGTCGGCCACCCGGCACTGCATTTCCGTGGCGCTGTACTTGGCCATGGAAGCGGTCGGGGCGTCGAGTTCGCCTTTTTCGTACAATGCAATGCACTCGTCGACGAAGGCGCGGTTTACGCGGCAGTCGGTTTCCATGCGGGCGATTTCAAAGCGGGTGTTTTGCAGTTGGGCCAGTTTCTGGCCGAACAGTTCCCGTTCCTGGGCGTAGTTAATGGTCAGGTCCAGGGCCCCGCGTGCGGCGGCAACGCCCAGGGCGCCTATGACGAGGCGCTCGCGGGGGAGTTCCCGCATCAGGTACATGAAGCCCTGGCCTTCCTCACCCAGCAGTGCCGAAGCGGGAATGCGCATGTCGGAGAAGAAGAGTTCCGAGGTGTCGCCGGAGTGCTGGCCGATTTTGTCGAGGTTGCGGCCTTTGCTGTAGCCGGGCAACGAGGTGTCGACCAGGAACAGGCTGATGCCACGGGCGCCGGCTTTGGGGTCGGTTTTGGCGGCGACGATGACCATGTCGGCGTGTTGGCCGTTGGTGATGAAGGTCTTCGAGCCGTTGAGGATGTAGTCCTCGCCGTCTTTGACAGCACTGGTGCGGATGGCCTGGAGGTCGCTGCCGGCGCCGGGTTCGGTCATGGCGATGGCGCCGACGGCTTCGCCGGAGACCATTTTGGGCAGCCAGTATTGGCGCTGTTCTTCGTTGCCGATGTGGCTGAGGTACGGGGCGACGATGTCGGAGTGCACCATGACGTTGGTGGACAGGGCGCCAAAGCCCATACGGGCCATTTCTTCGCCCACGACGACGGAATACTGGAAAGGTGCACCGCAGCCGCCCCAGTCTTCAGGTACGTCGACGCACAGCATGCCGGCGTTGCCCAGGGTGTTCCAGAGTTCCCGGGGCACGATGCCGGAGTGCTCCCATTCTTCATAGTGGGGTGTTACTTCGGTTTCCAGGGCCTTGATGACGGACTCCCGGAACATGTCGAGTTCTTCTTGATCAACAGCGCTGGTCATGGGTATCTCCCGTCGGTGATTAGTGTGGCCTTGATTGGATAACGGTCAGTCTGTCGCAGTCACGGTCTGAGCGCCATGACATAACCGGGCAGGAAATTTGATAAAAAATGACACCCTGGGGCTGCATCGCTGGCAATCCCAGGGTTTATAGCGATCAAAGCTTTTTGGCGTCGTCCCGCAGCACGAACTTCTGGATCTTGCCGGTGGAGGTTTTCGGCAGTTCGCTGAACACGATCGTCTTGGGGACTTTGAACTTCGCCATCCGCTCCCGGCAAAAGGCGATGATATCGTCCTCGCTGACCTCCCCTGCTTCCGGCTTGAGGGTCACGAAGGCGCAGGGTGTTTCTCCCCACTTCTCGTCCGGCCTTGCCACCACGGCGGCTTCGAGGATATCGGGATGGCGGTAGAGTACGTCCTCCACCTCGATGGTGGAGATGTTCTCGCCACCGGAAATGATGATGTCTTTCAGGCGGTCCTTGATCTCCGCGTAGCCATCGGCGTGCCACACGGCCAGGTCGCCGGTGTGGAACCAGCCGCCGCGGAAAGCTTCTTCCGTGGCTTTGGGGTTTTTCAGGTAGCCTTTCATCACGGTGTTGCCGCGCAGGAAAATTTCGCCGATGGTGTTGCCATCTTTCGGCACCGCTTCCATGGTTTCCGGATCACCCACCATCATGCCGGCCAGGGTATGGTAGCGAACGCCCTGCCGTGCCTTGATGCGGGCCCGGTCTTCCACCGGCAGATCGTCCCATTCGGATTTCCACGCACACACCGTGACCGGCCCGTACACCTCGGTAAGTCCGTAAACGTGGGTCACGCGGAAGCCCATGTCTTCGATGGCCTCGATGACCTTTGCCGGGGGTGCCGCACCAGCGGTCATTGCCTGAACGGTGTGGCTGAAGCTGGATTTTGCCGCTTCTGATGCGCCCAGCAAGGTGTTCAATACGATGGGCGCCCCGCACATGTGGCTGACTTTGTGTTCGCTGATCAACTGCAGGATCTTCTCTGGCTCCACCTTACGCAGGCACACGTGGGTGCCGGCAAAGGCGGTGATGGTCCAGGGGAAACACCAGCCGTTACAGTGGAACATCGGCAGCGTCCACAGGTACACCGGATGCATGCCCATGGACCACACCGCCTGATTACCCATGGCGTTTTCGTAGGCGCCGCGATGGTGGTATACCACGCCTTTCGGGTTACCGGTGGTGCCGGAGGTATAGCACAGCGAAATCGCATCCCATTCATCCGCCGGCATATGCCAGTCGAAGGCCGGGTCGCCGCTGGCTACGAAAGCGTCGTAATCCAGATCGCTCACCTGGGTTCCGGCACCGCTGAATTCGGGGTCGTTGACATCAATCACCTGCGGCGGGTTGTCCAGCATGCCAACGGCTTCGTTGATGACGTCGCCAAACTCCCGATCGGCAATCAGCACTTTCGCCTCGCCGTGCTCCAGCATGAAGGCAATGGCCTTGGCATCCAGGCGGGTGTTCAGGGCGTTGAGTACCGCCCCCAACATGGGGATGCCGAAATGACATTCCAGCATCGGCGGAATGTTTGGCAGCATGGCCGCCACGGTATCGCCCTTGCCGATACCTTTGTCAGCCAGCGCGGACGCCAGGCGGCGACAACGCTCGTAGGTCTGCTGCCAGTTGCGACGCAGGTCACCGTGAATCACCGCCGGGTATTCCGGATACACGCTGGCGGTGCGGGCCAGGAAATCCAGCGGTGTCAGCGTGGCGTGATTGGCGTCGGTCGGCTCTAATCCCTTGTCGAAGATGGAGTTCATACGGGTCTCCTGGTGTTGTTATTCAACACCTGACTATAGGGCACTGCCGACGTTTCAGCGAGTCCCCACAGCCGTTCGGCGGGTATCCGGCTGATCCAGCCGCGCCATTTCCTCCAGCAGCTCCGAGGTCTTTTCCTTCATCAGCTCAATGTCCCCCCGGGACTCCACATTCAGCCGCACCAGCGGCTCGGTGTTCGACATTCGGAGATTGAAACGCCAGCGTTCAAATTCCACGCTCAGACCATCAACGTGCCGAACGGATACCGCATCGGCACCATAGATCTCCTCGATCACCGCAAGCAATCGGGCGGGATCATCCACCGTCCGGTTAATCTCGCCACTGGCGGGGAATGCCTCAATGCGGGCGTCGATCAACGACGATAGCGGCTGTCCAGTCTGGCACAGACGTTCGGCCACCAGCAGCCAGGGAATCATGCCGCTATCGCAGTAGGCGAAGTCCCGGAAATAGTGGTGGGCACTCATTTCACCCCCATACAGGGCATCTTCCTCGCGCATGCGCTGTTTGATGAACGCGTGCCCGGTCTTGCTTTCGATGGGCGTGCCGCCCGCCTTTCGGACCAGTTCCTGGGTATTCCAGGTCAGCCGCGGATCATGGATGATTTTGCCTCCATCAACCTTCCGCAGGAACTGGTCTGCCAGCAGCCCCACGATGTAGTAGCCTTCAATGAACCGGCCATTCTCGTCGAAGAAGAAACAGCGGTCGTAGTCGCCATCCCAGGCGATGCCCATGTCTGCGCCTTCGCGGACAACAGCCTCGGCCGTTATAGCCCTGTTTTCCTCAAGCAGCGGATTGGGAACCCCGTTCGGGAAATGCCCGTCGGGCTCGTGGTGCAGGCGCACGAAATCAAAAGGCAGCCATCGCGATAACGCGTCGATAACCGGCCCCGCACCGCCGTTGCCCGCATTAACCACCACTTTCAATGGGTTGATTTTAGTGCCGTCGATGTACCCCAGCAAATGATGGATATAGTCGGCCTCCACTGACAGACTCTCTGAGCGCCCGGGAACGGCGGCATCCATAAACGGCTGGGATACTCTGTCGCGGATGGTATTCAGGCCGTTATCCGAGCTGATAGGGCGCGATCCAAGACCGACCAGCTTCATGCCATTGTGGTCCTTTGGATTGTGGCTGGCGGTCACCATGATGCCGCCATCCATACTGTAATGACTGGTGGCAAAGTAGATCTGCTCGGTACCGCAAAGACCGATGTCATAGACATCTGCCCCCGCCGCCCTGAGCCCGGTGGTCAACGCTTCTGCAATCTCCGGGCTCGATAGCCGGATGTCATACCCCACCACAACCCGGCGGGCACTTGTCAGCTCCACATAAGCACGTCCGATTCGCTCTGCCAGTTCGGCATTCAACTGGTCGGGGACCCGACCGCGCAGGTCATAAGCCTTAAAACAGGACACGTCCATAGCTGTTTCTCCGTCTAACCTTCGATCAATAACGCGGCCCACTCTGCTGCCCTGGCGGTAATGCAGAGCGGGCCGCATTGGCCCTACACTTTTTCCGACATCACCGGAATCTGCTCTTCCTCCACGTCCGGGGTGGGTGCCGCTCGACCGTAACGGTCGTCCAGGCGTTCAATATCATCCTCTCCCAGGTAGGCGCCTGACTGGACTTCAATCAGTTCGAGAGGAATGCATCCGGGGTTAAACAAGCGGTGTACCGCTCCGATGGGAATATAGGTCGATTCGTTTTCTGAGAGCAGAAACGTTTCCTCGTCACGGGTCACTTCGGCAGTACCCTTGACGATGATCCAGTGCTCAGCCCGGTGATGGTGCTTCTGCAACGACAGCTTCTCGCCCGGCTTGACGCTTATGCGTTTCACCTGAAAGCGGTTGCCCATATCGATGCTGTCGTAGCTGCCCCAGGGACGATACACCTGCCGGTGGGTACGAGTTTCCGAGCGCTGGTCACCGTTCAGCCGCTTGACCAGTTTCTTGACGTCCTGCACCTTGTCCTTGTGGGCAACCATCAACGCATCCTTGGTGTCGACCACCACCAGGTCCTTCACGCCCAACATGGCCACAAGCTTGTCCGAGGTGTGCACCAGACAGTTATCGCTGTCTTCCAGACAAGCATCACCCAGGATGGCATTGGCGTTCTCGTCCTTCTCGGTCACATCCCAGATCGTGGACCAGGAGCCGACGTCGCTCCAGCCGGCGTCCATGGGCACTAACAAGGCTTTCGATGTTTTCTCCATCACCGCGTAGTCGATGGAATCATCCGGGCAATGCTCGAATATCTCCGAGGGAATGCGGGTGAAATCCATATCGCGCTCAAGGCTTCGGGCGGCCAGAAGGCAGGTGTCGTAAATATCCGGGCTGTGTTTTTTCAGTTCCGCCAGATAGCTGTCGGCGCGGAACATGAACATACCGCTGTTCCAGTAGTATCCACCGGCAGACAGCAGCGCGGCGGCTTTTTCAGCATCCGGCTTCTCGATAAAGCGGGACACCGGCCGGGCAGCGCCGGGCGCTTCCCCGGACTGGCCGGCAGCGATATAGCCGTAGCCGGTTTCCGGACGGGTTGGCGTAATGCCAAACAACACCAAACCACCCGATCGGGCGGCGTCCTGCCCCTGGGCAACGGCGCGCTGGAACGCATCAACATCCTCAATGGCATGATCCGCGGGCAAGACCAGCATGATGGCTTTGGGGTCTTTCCTGGCGACTTCGATCGCGGCCATCGCGACCGCCGGGGCGGTGTTGCGGCCAAACGGCTCCAGCAATATAGACAACGGTTTTCGTCCTATGGCCTCCAACTGTTCTTTGACGATAAACCGGTGTTCATCGTTAGCTACCACGACCGGCGACTCGGCGTCGTCGACCGGTAACCTGCAGAGAGTTTCCTGCAGCATACTTTGCTCTCCCACCAATGGGAGGAACTGCTTGGGATAGGCCTGACGCGAGAGGGGCCAAAGCCGTGAACCGTTACCACCTGATAGTATGACTGGAATCATCGTTCTGCTCCTTTGCTCTACAAAGACGTACCACAGGGACGTCCGTTGGCGTATTGATCAAGATCCTTAAGCCAGGATCTGTTACTAACGTTCGCTAACTTGAATGTTGCTGGGTGGGTCCGGCTGTGCGCCATCCGGCCACAGCGGGTCTATGCCGTACAGATAGGAAATATCGCCACCCAGACGGGTGGATTTCATCGGCCGAAGCTCGTCCAGAAACGCCGGCATTCCCTCAACGGAGCCCCAAGTGGCCTGCCAGGGTTCCATCCAGGCTAGTGACCAGGATTTGTACAACCCATCGACAACTTGCTCGTCTCCGGTAATACGCTCAATTCGATCCGGGTCATCCAGTGCAGCGACCACATTGCCGGACATCTTCCTGAAACTGTCCTGATAGCGGTCGTAAACAGAATTGCCATTGACCTCTGCGAATACCGCAATCATGGTTAGGGGCTGCATTGCGTAATTCATATACTCAAGAGCCCGTGTCTCTCGACTAAGCTCCTTGGGCAGGTAACCGCCGTTGTTGATCTGCCCCATGGCTTCGTCGAACTTTGCCATCGACCAGTTCCAGTCGTCACAGTCCTGGGTTGCCACTGCCGACGACATGACGGCCCAGGCCGCCCAGTAGTCATGGTTGTTGACCTTCCTGGCCTCCCGGTCCGTGTAGTAATCGCGGACCCCATCGCTCAAACGCAGAAACCAGCCTTCAATTCGACGGGCCCGCTCCAGGTCCATGGCGGCCTCCGGAGCTGACGTCCACATCCGGAGATAGGCGTTTGCAGCGGCGGCCAGCGCCCACTTGCGTACCGCCTGGCCCACGTGATTGATGTCATCCGTCAGCAGGGCGTCCGATGACGCCCACGCGTCGAGGTTGTCCAATACGCAATCCAGTGCTTCGGGACCATCACCGTCAACCTGGTAGTCGTCGGCGGCAGCGATAACGGCTTTCTCGAAATCACGCACATTGCTGGTGGCCTTTTTGTACTCCTCATAGGCCTGCTTGTTGAGCTTGTTCCGAGCGTTGTCACTGCCCTTGTACTTGCTGGTCAGCGATAGCGAGCCGACATGCGGCTCCACCCGCTCACAGTCGTAGTCGCCGCCATCCCTGTCTTCCGGCGTCTGGTAATAGCCAACCGGGGCTCGCAGTTGTCCGTTCAGGCACTGCCCGGCATGCACGCTACTCACACCAAAGACGGCGGTTATCCCCGCAGACAGCAGTACCCGGCCCCATTGTCGATGTTCAGAGCGTTGTTGGATTCGCATAACCATCCTCTCTATGCGTTGGATGAATGTGCGTCAGATATCCTGACGGCGACAGATTTTCGTGGTTACCGTTAAGCCTTCCGAGACCTGCTCCGGTTTCAGCGCGAGGTCCAGCGACATGAACATCTCATCGTTCCAGTTCGGCCCTTCGGGGAGCTCGAAGACAAACCGGCCGGGGGTTTCAACCCGGTCGCCATACTCCATATCCACACGGTCCTTGCGCCCGAACACGTACCAGATGAAGGCATCAACCTCTTTCACCCCCGGGTCGCTGAACTGCAGGTCGACAACGTATTCGTTGCTGGGCATTTCGATGAACTGCCCACCGCCGTTGTAGAGCACTTCGGTGGTGCCGGCCTTGACCGGCGTGGTTTTCTGAAGCACCGGCTCCTGACTCTCACAGGCACCGCTGATCATCGGTGTGACCTGCCGATAGAACTCCGCACTGTCGAGGTTGTGGTAACCGGGCACCTCCCAGATCATGATCTTGGGTGGCGACTCCCGGAAGTTGTCGGAAAGCAGGTACTCGTACATGGAGCCGTCGTAGCTGCCGCCGGCAACGGCAACGTTCAGCACCTCGACACCCAAGAATTCCTGCAGCGCCCCAACAAAGTTGTAGTCATGGGCGCCCTTACTGTTACTGGTGCCCACCAGGGTGATGGGCGGCAAGTCCTGGTCACCAAACAGGGCGCTGGCTTCAGCGGATTGGCCGGTACCGGAGGATTCGGTGCGGAACTCGTCCACGTACTGCGAGCCATATTCGAAACCGCAAATCCGTTTAACAGCGTCCTGAAGCGACCCGTCCTTTCGGATCAACCCGGACCGACGAGTCACGAATTCCTGCTGCGACAGCGACTGATAGGCCGGCATGTCCTTGATTCGCTCCGCCACGACCTCCGCGGTGCGTCGCGCACCATACGGAGTCCAGTGGTGATCCCGTTTAAAGAAGAAGGCGTCTTCACGTGTCTCTTCGTCCAGAAGCGGTGTCAGGTCCGGAACCACCAGCCCTGCCTGACGAAAGCGCATCAATGCGTCAGCGTAGTTTTTACGCGCCACGTTCCAACTGAACGGTACCGGCGATGTCGCGGGCAGGTGATTCGGATGGACCAGCCCTTTTGTCGGCTGGAACACCATCACCAATTCGGTACCGGTGGTTTGCTTCAGGTGCCTGGCAAAGCGCTTCAGGTGTTTCAGGCCTTCCAGGTTCGGCCCGAACTGCTCCACCAGTTCCGCTTCCGAACGGAACAACCAGCCGTCTTTGCCCTGGACCAGCATCTTGAAGTTCTTCAGATAACCGGTGTCGTAGCTCGATGGGTATGCCGTGAGTGGGCACAGGTCACAACAGCGTTCGATGTTGTACTCGGGCAGCTCGGCAGCGCTGGCCTTGACACCCGCGACACTGAGCAGCCCGAGCGCAACCAGCGCCCATAACCCACGGCCTCTGAACACCTGCTTCATACCGATGTATCCACTCGGTTTTCAGCAACAACCAGCCTCGGCTCGCCACCAACATCGATGGCAAATACGCTGAATACCTTGCCGCGCTGCAGATTGACTTCACTGGTGGTGGCCAGCGCCTTGTTGCTCTGGAAAGCGCCCAGCGCAATGCTGACGGCGTTGATCTCGCGATTGGCCACGTCCAGGGGGCCCACTGCATCAATCACGGCGACCTTGCCGTCGGACGTTTTCAGAGTGACACCGCTATTACTGGTCAGGTTGTAGAATGAAAGCAGTGCCTTGCGAGGGTTGTCGAAGGCGACATCCTTCATCACTTTCATCTCACCGGAATCCAGTACTACCACTGTGTAGAACTCGTTCTTTTTCATGTTGACGGACGTCTGCTGACCGGCAACGTCCACCTGATAGTTACCTTCAGGAAGGTAGATGTAGGGGCTCGCCTCCAACGGTGATACCTCCTTGATCACCTTGTCGCCCAGAGAGGCGCGGGCGATTGCGCCGCTGGCATCCGCGTTCACCACGCGAATGAAGGCCGCCCCGTCCGGCGCCTCAGCGGCATAAAGCGCGTCCTCGCCGGCCTGGGCCATGTTCATGGAGACCAGCAAACTGCTGATCAGGGCAAAAAAAGCGGTATGCATCAGTGCTCTCATTTTCATCATCCTCAGGGGTTGGTTTCAGAACGGCTATCCGCTTGCGCGGTCAGCGTTTTGTCAGCCCGGCGAAACCAGGCCTGGGCCTGCTCAGACTCCAGCGGTTGCGCCAGGTAACGCTCGGGAAATTCCCAGATCACCAATTGCGGCGGTTGATCCCGGAAATCGGAAGAGTTCAGATAATCGATCATCGGTACGATAGGGCCATCGCCTTCTTCGGCCACGTTGATCAGGTCCTGGCCAAGGTGCTTTCGCAAGGCGCCGGGGAAGTCCCACTGTTCATTGGCGCTGTAACTTGTGCCGACCAGAACGGTGTTGGTGGCGTCATCGCCAAACAGGGCGCTGGCATTCGCCTGGCCGTCGTTCTGGGCGCGCGTCGTTCTCGGTTCCAGTTGGTCCGGTGCAGGACCGAAGCCGGTAAACGCAGGTTCCACCGGAATGTAATTGAGCAAGTCACCACGGTGCTGGACCGGTTGGGCAATCGATGTCACAAAGTTCTGCTCACCCCAGGACAAACCATTGAAGCGGTCGCGGATGAATTCGGCAGCGCCCTTCGCATACAGGTTTGCGCCAGTTGGCGACCAGTGGGTGTCGGTTCTCAGGAACACCGATTCACCATGGTGCTGTGCCTGCTCCAATAGCGGTTTGAGTTCCGGCGCTGGAATGCCCGCCGTTGCCAGCGACTGCTGGAACCGGTTGTACAGCGACATCATCACCGGTTCGGGCTGCGTACTGCCCAGCTTGTCCGAGTGGATTCGGGCTTTGGCTGGTACCACCAGCACAACCAGTGGAACACCCTCGGCCAACAGATAGTCGGCGACGCGATGAACACGCCCCAGGTTGCGGTCGACCACCTCGCCGTCACGGCTGGCCGGGTAGATTTCCTCGTCGGTGAACAGCCACTCATCCTGCCCCACCACAACGCCTTTCCGGCCCTCATCAAAGAGCGTGTAGTTGATCGCGGCCCAGAGGTTGGTGCCCAGATCCTTGGCCGGAAACTGATCGTCGTAGTGGCTCTCCAGATTTCGGGCCAACTCGCCATTGACCGGACTCAACCCTGTTTCGGCCTGGTAACCCAGCAAGGGCCGCAAGGACAGCACACCCAGAACCAGGACCAGCGCGATGAAAAGAAAAGCCGTGATTCGTGCAGACGCTTTAGTCATCAGATCCACCCTCAGAACTGGAAATACAGGAACGGTGAGAAACTCTCGGCGGACAGCTTCAGCACCGCGAGCGCAAACACCGGCACCAGCAACGGAGCGGCGGCAGACCGCCAGCCGGCCAGAACAGGGCCAACGTCACGGTGCCCGAGCCGGTCCTTCAGACCCATCATCGCGATCACACCAAAAGCCACCGCCAGGATCGCCAGGTTCAGGTCCCGAATGCCCTGGACATAGACATCACTCAGGCCCGCACCGTCAAAGCTGAACATGGCACCGTAGAACCCGAAGGCCTCGGTCAGCGTGCTCGCCCGGAAGGTGACCCAGCCCAGCATCACGAACAGGAAGGTCAGCGCCCACCGGAAGAACCGGAACCCGGACGGGCTGCCCGACACACCCAGCGCCCTCTCGACCGACAGCAACAGACCGTGCCAGGCACCCCACAACAGGAACGTCCAGTTGGCGCCGTGCCAGAGACCACCGAGCAACATGGTGAGCAGCAGGTTGCGGTAGGTTTTGACGGTACTGTTGCGGTTGCCGCCCAGGGGGATGTACAGGTAATCCCGCAGCCAGGTGGACAGGCTGATGTGCCACCGGCGCCAGAACTCGGTAATGCTCTGGCTGATGTAGGGCTGGTTGAAGTTCTCGTTAAACCGGAACCCGATCATCAAGCCCAGGCCAATGGCCATATCGGAGTATCCCGAAAAGTCGAAATACAACTGCGCGGTGTACGCCAATATGCCCAGCCAGGCATCCGCCGTACTGGGGTCGGACAGGGCAAAGGCACTGTCCGCCAGCGGCGCTATCGAATCGGCGATGAAGACTTTCTTGATGAAGCCCTGCATGAACCTGAACGCGCCCTCACCAAACTTTTCCATGGTATGGGTGCGGTAGGTGAATTGGTCCGCCAGGTCCTTGTAACGCAGCACCGGCCCGGCAATAAGCTGGGGGAACAATGCAATGAAGGCCGCGAAATCAATAAACCGCCGGGTCGGTTCCGTATCCCCTCGATAGACATCCACCACGTAGGAAATGGCCTGGAAGATATAGAAGGAAATGCCGATGGGCAGGATGATGTTCGCCAATTCCAATGGCTGACTGCCGGCGCTGACCAACAGGTCGTTCAGGCTGTCGACGCCAAAGTTGGCGTACTTGAAGTACCCGAGCGTTGCCAGGTCACCGCCAACACCGATGGCAACCCACTTGCGGGCACTCGCGGTGCCAATACCGGCGCGGTGTATGGCCAGACCGATGAAATAGTTCCAGAAGGTCACGGCCACGAACAGCAACAGGAAATCCACCCGCCACCAGGCATAGAAGGCGTAGCTGCCGATCAGGATAACCAGTGAGCGGTGCCTGAACGGTGTCAGGTAATACAGCCCCAGGAAGGCAGGCAAAAAGAGAAACAGGAAGATATTGGATGAAAAAACCATGTCAGTTCTCCGCCTGCGTTACCTGGCCCGATACAACGGCCGCGGGCTCTATAAACACCGCTCGTCCCTGGTTCCGTAGTGCGTCAAAAATCTGCATCTGGTATTTGCCAAGCACACCCTCGAAATGGATACCCACATCCGATCTGGGGAATCGCATACCGACATCATAAATCGCGATATAAGCAGGGTTATCCGTCGACAGGGGGCCGCTGGCGTTCGACGCCAGTTCGCCACCCACCACGTTCATCGACACCTCGTAGGAATAGAAATCTTCTTTGAAATTACGGTCGGTGGCAGACAGATCTTTCAGCTGGCCAAAAATACCCCAGGTGCCGTTGAGCACTGCAACGTTGTGGTATACATCCACATTGCTGCTGTTTCTTACCCGGATGCCATTGCGCAGATTGTTCATCAGCCGGTTGCCCCAGAGCAGGTTGTCTGGTGACTCGTAGAGCCCGATACCGTCACCCTGGTTGTCATAGGACACGTTGTTGGCCACAACGTTGTTGCTGCTCTGGCGGTCCAGCACGATGCCGGACAGGCCGTTGTCATAGCTACGGTTGCCAACAATCCAGCTGTTATTCACTTCGCGGGAAATAATGATTCCATGTTTCTCACGAGTGCCATAAACCTCGTTATTGGCAATAAGCAGGCGGCTGGAATAGTCATGAGGGTCGATGCCGTACACGATGTTATTGCGGTAGACGTTATCGACGATGGCAACGTCTTCCGCCTCATAGCAGTAAAACCCGTAGTAGAGATCCTCGAAAGTGGACTCCACCAGCCAGGCATGAGGCGCGCTGCGCTGCAGCCTGGCATTGTCGTATTCGGAGTACTGGGCCACGGTAAAGCCATAGGATTTACTCTGGAGGTAACCCAGGTTTGCCATGGTGGTGCCGAGAATAAAGTTCTCGCTACCGCCCCAGCCCACATAAAACGGACGGAAGTTACCTTTCTTCTGGAAGGTTGCCGGGCCATTGGCCTCTTCGCGCCACCCGATAATCTTGCTGTCAATGGCAAACAGCCAGCCGTCGTTGGCAATAAACGAACCGCGCTCCTCCGACAGCCGCAGTGTCTCGTCGCGCAGGACCAGCGTGGCCTCCTGTTTGACCGCCAGCGGCAAACGAATAATGTAAGTACCATCGCCGGTGCGTTCCATGTAGCGACGATCATTCACCTGCCTATAGACATCCTCCAGCGTCACCTTCCCACTGTTAACCAGAATCGCCTGAGGATGCGAAAACTGACGGATCACCCACTCGCGCGCCCGCCCTTCGTCCACGAAGTCCCCCAATGCACTGACCCCGCCCATACGCTCCACCGTGACGTTCGGCGCAGTATCCGGCTGGCCGGCAAGCTTTGCTTCAATGGCGTCACGGCTATAGCCCGACACATCCGGAATCTCAGGCTCAGGAAGATACAGCTCCTCTCCGGACTTAATCTCGATGCCATAGTCTTCCACCAAGGGCGCAATCGCCGGCGGCGCATTGACCACGCTGCCATCATCGGCGCTGGCTGCAGCTAACGTATCCGGCGGCACGATGAACGCAGTTATAAGCAGGCAAAAAGCCCATCTGGCTTCCAGGGTTTTCATGAACTCTCCTCAGAACCGCTTCGACACGTCTACAACTACCCGATGCCTGGCGTCATCTGCGTCCTCGCCGTAGGCATCTCCTGGCATGAACACGCCACCACGCAAACGGACATCAAATGCTGCCCAGGAGGTTGAAGCACTGTCACCGTAGTAGCCCAATACCAGATCCGCTGATTGGCCCAGGTCATCACTGCTGCCGGTAAAGCCCGGCTCGACCAGGTCGGAGCGCACGGCGCCGTTCTCATCACTCAGCCAATAACGGTGATACAGCAGGTTGGCGTCCCAGGTGTCGCGGTCAGAGAGCGCGGTATACAGCGTGAATACTTTCAGGTTGGTCCATTCCGGCTGAATGGCCTCGCCAAAGCGCTGAACCTGGGAACGGGTGCCGGTGAACCGAGAGCGGTTGCTTTCCAGACTGGTTTGCCGGAACGCGTCACTCTCTCCGGTCTCACCGCCACCGGAAGCAATCGCACCGTGAGCGCCAATCACCAAGCGTGGCGTATCCATCAACTGGGCACGCGCACCAAGGTCCGCGGCCCAACCGGACACGTCTCGATCACGGGCGCCGAAACCACTGGGAGTACTGGCATCTGCCCCCACCACCGTGTCCGTGCCATTCACCGCCGCCACCGAGGCGAAGTACTGGAACGCATCATGGGAATGCCAATCGAAATAACTTCGGTCGGCCTGAATGGCCGTCCAGGTCAGCGAATCGGTAAAACTGTCATCCAGGGTCTGGCCGCGTGCCGCGTACTCGTCGGCCCGATCGCCATAGCCCTGCCCGTGTGTGGCCAGAAATCCCAGATAATGCCCTTTACGCCATTGCCAGCGTGTGTGGGCAAAAAAGCGAGCGATGTCCTGTTCTTCGTCCTGAGGTTCGTTGTTGTCAGTCCGAAACTCGGCGAGCTTCTGAGCAACACCCACCGTGGTGTCAAGCAGCGACGTGTTGAAGATCCAGCGTGTGAGGGTGATATCGTCATCCCACCACATGCCGCTGTTTTCCTTGAGGCGCTCACGGCCAAAGCGAATCGACTCGCCGGGATAGTCGCTCAGGCCGTTGTAATCCAGCCAGGCCTCCCGGAGTGCAAAAAAGCCGTCGGTGGCGGTGCCGCCGATCTCATCGCTGACGTCCACCTGACCGGTTGCGCCAAACGCCTGGAGGCGCAATTTTGAGCGCCAGTGAGGGGACAACTGCCAGACCCACTCGGGTTTGATATCAAGACCCGCTTCGTTGGATTTGGTCTCGCCATTGGCACCCAACCCGAGTCGTCGATCGCCTTCGCTGATGAGGCTGAGCTTTGACCTCACGCTCTGTTCAATCAGGCGCGGATAACTCTGGTTCGCGTCGGATTCTGCCGTTGACTGTGCCAAGGCGGGCGACGCACCCAGCGAAGCCAGGCAACTGACAGAGAGTGCAAGTCGAGTTAATCGATAGTTCGTTATAAGCTGCATTGAGCTTATCCTCCTTGTTTCTTGGTCGTTGCCGGGCCTGAAGTACCTCCGGCGATCATCTGTCGCCGCGCGGCACGTTCCTGCCTGTACAGGGCCTCAGCTCTCTTTTCGGTGTGCTCTGGTAGCGACAGAACCATATCCACCATCAGTTCTTTGGCGCGCTCAACACCGCCCTCCACGGCCAACAACGCGAAACTCCACGCATAAACACGGTTCACCTCGATGCCTTTTGCCTCCCAGTAGAGTTCCGCGAGGGCGTAATCCGCCTTTGGAAAGCCTCGGCGTGCTGCCGTCAGAAGATGCTGCTTGGCCTTTTCCGGATCCGGCTCACCGAGGTAGCCACGCTTGTAGATGCGCCCGAGCAGGTATTCCGCTGACGGGTATTTTTCGCGTGCTTCCATGGCGTACTGAATCGCTTTTTTCGGATCGGTCGGCACAATGCGGCCTCGCTCATAGGCCCGGGCCAGTGACAGCGACGCTTTCAGATCACCGTTGGCCCGCGCCTCCCGAAGCATTTCAATGACGACCTCCGGCTCGGCGAGGTAGTTGTTCTCCATGATCAACTTGGCGCGCGCCGTCAGGGCGGGCACATAGTCAGGCGTCAACATCAGGTAGAGTTCGTTGGTGGCGGCCACCTGCTTTTGCGGGACCTCGTCGTCCGACAACCACCGTGCGAACAGGTACAGATCGCGATCTTCAATACTGCCCTGCTCCCAGGCCTGTTTGGCCCGGTCGACAAGCGCCTTCAAATCCTCACTTCGTCCGTCAACCAGATACACTCTGCCGAGCAGTTGGAAGCACTCCGGCTGAGCCTCTGCAATGGGTGCACACAGGCCTTCAACCTCGTCCGTGTGGCTGTCGAACTGGCCCGTCAGAAGGTAGTAACGGGCCAGCGCCACGTCGCCTTTCGGGTCGCCGGCGGCGCGGGCCTGCTGAATCAGCTCACGCGGTTTGGCATTGGGAAACTCTTTGGGAAAATGGATGTACAGGTTGATCAGCGGGATCAGCGCCGTCTTGTCACCTTCCGCAAGCGCTTTGCGAAGGTAGCGGGCGCCATTGGCCCGCTGCTCGGGGGTTTCCCCTTCCCGCGCATTCATCTTGCCTATGCGGATGGCGGCCCGTTCACTGCCCTGCTCCGCGGCCTTGCGGTACCAGTCCAGCGCCTGCTGGCGTGCTTCCGGTGTATCCTGCGCGCCGTAGAGATCCCCGAGCTCCACCTGGGCATCCGCCAGGCCAAACTTCGCCAGTTTTTCCAACTGCGCCCGGGCTTCCTTCACGTTACCTTCGGCTGCGGCCTTCTCTGCCCGCTGAATGTCAGGCAGATTGCCGCAACCAGACAGCACCAGGGTGAACAGACCGGCAATGCACGCTACTCGCATCATGCTCCGCAACTCCCTCAATCTTCCGAAAACCGTTCAACAACTTTCTGCATGCTCGGCATCCGGTACTGATCGACCCTGACACCTATGGGCCGCCCGATGGCTTCAATCGGCAGCGGTTCGGCGGATTCGATAGACGCACTGATAACGTCGATCAGCCCGCCCTGAGCCTGGGAGTTCACATACAGTGAGGTAATGTTCCCGGTCTGTTCCTGGCCATTGGGAAGCCGCAATATCACCTGCTGCCCTTCTTCCAGCTTTTCACCCTGGTCAAACGGGAAGTTGGCAACAACGTGGGCAGACGAGTCCATGGGCGCCATAACCGCAAGCTGCTCACCCTTGCTCATGTACTGATCTTCCGCCGGCCTCATGTTCACCACCTTGCAATCGCAGGGGCTGGTGATCGTTCCCCGAACCCGCTGGTCCAGCAATTCCTCAATCTGGCCGACGCTGTAGCTGCCCTCGCCAACCAGGTCGTTCACATAAGACATCATCGGCGCGTCAAAGGTGGCGACAGCTTCGCCCGCCTTAACCTCCTGCCCGGGCTTGACCAGCGTTGTAACCTTGGCGTCTTTGGGTATGCGTAAAGGAATCTGCTCTGATGCCACCATGGCGGATTCCGCCTTGGTCACGAAGTAGATATCCCAGAGTTCAGAGACAACGAAGCTGATCGCCATAAGACCGATAGCCATTACGATCAGGCTTCCAACCATGGCCCGGAGCTTGCCGAAGAACCCAAGATCATTGCTGCCCTTGCTTTTGCGGGCTTTGGTGAAGTTCTCTCGGGACAAGGTATTGAGGACATCCCCTGCCGAGATAACCTCCCCACTCAGGAAGGCGGTGATGAGATATCGCAGCACCGACACCTCGCGTGCGCCAAGGTCCTGGAACTGACACCCACAGCGATCATTCATGGAATCAAAACTGCGCGGCACGAAATTCACGTCGACGGCAAAATCGAAACCATCGACCTTGAATATCAACCGGCCGTTGTATAACCGGCCATTTCGGAACGACTCAACGCCAGTGTTCACACTGAACCCTCCAGCCGACAAATCAGCCACTGGAAACTTGTGAGTCGTGCCATCCAGATTCACAAACAACTTGGCCGGAATGCGTACCCGGGCATACTGTCGCTGTGCTTCGGATTCATGGACAAATTGCGGTGCAACTGCTGCCGTATTCATTGCTCTGGCCCTTGTGTTTTCTTCATTCGATGATGGGTGTACATGGAAAAATCTCCGTTTGCGCTATACCAGCTTCATAACCAACGCCAGGAAAACGCTGGCTGCAGAAAAGGTCATTACCCGTGACGACCAGCGATTCATGCGTTGCTGGAACGAAGCGTTATTGGCGCTGAATCGGGTTTTCTGACGTGTCCACGACTGTCGATCGAGCCGGAAAAAGACATAGATTTTCACCAGCGACCCGAAAATCTGGTTGAAATACAAAATGCACGGATAGGCTGGCCCGACCGAGTGCCCAGTGGTGATGAGCAGCAGGGTCAGCAACAAGCGGGTAAGTCCGATCCACAACAGGTAGGCCACCAGCACAATGCCGGAGTACTTGATGGCTGCGACAATAGCGGCTGTCAGCCCCAGGATGCTGGTCCACATCGAAATGCGCTGGTCAAACAGGATGTACCAGGTGAACCAGCCAAGGCGCCGGGGGCCGAGCTTGGTCGCACGTGAGTTCTGACGCAGCGAGTTGCCATACCAGCGAAACATGAGCTGACGGGCAGAACGGATGAAACTGGGGTCAGGCGGGTGTTCGACCGTACGAATGGTCGCGTCCGGCACGTAGAAGGTGTCGTAACCCAGGCGCATCATGCTGAACCAGCTGGACTTGTCATCGCCGGTCAGAAAGCGGAACTCACCAAGGCGCCAGTGCTTCAGGGAGTCGTACTCCACGTCACTGATGAACTCCGGGCGCGTAACCACACTTGCGCGGAACACCGACATTCGGCCCGTGAGGGTCAGAACCCGATACGACAGCCCCATCGAACACATATTCATGTGCCGCTGGGCAAATCTCAGCTTGTGCCACTCCGACATCAGATAACTGCCGCGCACTTCGCAAAACTCGTTGGTAGTCAGCGCGCCGATGTTCGGCATCAACCGGAAGTAGGGTGCGGTTTTACGCACCACGCCCGGTTCCAGCACGGTATCGCCGTCCACTACCGCCACCACGGCATTCTCGTCAGGCAGGTCCCGTGAAATAGCGCGAAAGCCGTAAGCCAACCCATCCCGCTTGCCGGTCCCAGGAATGCGCACAATCTTGAGCTTAATGTGGCGGGGCGGGTCCAGCTTGCGCCACATTGTCCGCATCAGCATTTCAT
>PBRG01000209.1 GCA_002726615.1 Marinobacter sp. | reverse complement strand
GCGTGTTTTGGAAAGCCTGCCCAGCTTAATCCATGCTCCGGACACTAGAAGTCCTACTCCTCGGCAGCAACATGCTCCGCATAAGCCGCCGCATCCATCAGGCCATCCAGCTCACCGGCATCCGCCAACCGCACACGGAACAACCAGCCATCGCCATAAGGATCCTCATTCACCTTCTCAGGCTCATCCTCAAGGCTCTCATTGACCTCAATCACCTCACCGGTCACCGGACTGAACACATCCGACGCCGACTTCACCGACTCAGCAACCCCTGCCTCTTCAGCACCGGTCACCGTTGCTCCCACATCCGGAACACCAATAAAAACGATATCGCCCAACTGATCCTGGGCAAAATCAGTGATTCCGACAGTTGCAGTGCCATCATCGGCTACACGCACCCACTGATGCGTCTCAATGTATTTCAGGTCTGCGGGTGTTTCGCTCATGGTCAGATATCCCCGATGAATAATTTCGCGCATTTTAACCGAAGAACGACGCCCCCGCGAACATCTCAACCAAAGTTGCGACCCATTCCAGCTTCAAACCAGCCCCCAGGTTGTCTCCCGAGCCATCTCCATGAACGACTGAAGATAGGCCACGTCCACATCCCGCTCACGGAGGCCCAGGAAAATCTGCTTATCAATACCCTCTCGACCAAGCCGTACCGGGCTGATCGGCACCTGATGGGCGTACTCCTCCACCAGCCAACGGGGAAGTGCCGAGACACCCCGCCCTGCCGCGACCATTTGCAGCATAATGTCCGTGGTTTCGATGGTCTTATGCCGGGCCGGGCTGCTGTGGGCCGGCACCAGAAACCGGGTATAAATGTCCAGCCGCTCGGCATCCACCGGATAGGTAATCAGGGTCTCACTCTCCAGATCCGACGGCTCTGCCCATGGCCTGGAGGCCAGTGAGTGATTGCTCGGCACTACTAATACCTGCTCGTAATCAAATACCGGCTCGTACACGAGCCCCTTGCGGTGCAACGGGTCCGGCGTCACCAGCACATCGATGTCATAACCGAACAAAGCACCAATGCCACCAAACTGGAAACGTTGTTTCACATCCACATCCACGCCTGGCCATTGCTCAAGATACGGCCCAACCACCTTGAGTAGCCACTGGTAACAGGGATGACATTCCATACCAATTCGCAGGCTGCCCCGTTGGCCCCGGGCAATCTGGCCTACCAATTCCTCCGCGTGCTCAAACTGCGGCAACAAACGGTTCGCCAGTGACAACAGATACAACCCTGACTGGGTTGGCCGAAGTTTACGGCCTTCACGCACCCACACCGGCGTCCCCAATTGTTTCTCCAGCTTCTTCATGGCATGGCTGAGGGCAGACTGGGTCAGACACAGGGCGTCCGCCGCCGCAGTCAGTGAGCCGCTCCGATCCACTTCCCGGACAATCTCCAGGTGGTTGCGCTCAATCATTGGCCAGCCTTTTGAAAAAAAATCATGGATTCATGAGATTTTACCATTATTTTTCATGGCAGATCATCGCTAGCCTTGATGACCTGACTGAATGACGACAGGAGATTCATCATGGTAACCACCCATAACCTGGGCTTTCCCAGGATTGGCGAACGTCGCGAACTCAAGTTTGCCCTTGAGGGCTACTGGAAGGGCGAACTGAACGAAAACAGCCTGCAGCAAACCGCCACCGGGCTGCGCGCCAGCATTTGGCAGAACCAGCGACCACTCACCTTGGCGCCGGTCGGGGACTTCTCGCTCTACGACCACGTACTGGACATGAGCTCCACACTTGGCAACCTGCCCAAGCGCTCAGGCAAGGCCGATGACCACGAACTGGACCGCTACTTCCGCATTGCCCGTGGCCGCTCTCCGGCGGACGACGATTGCTGTGGCGTGCATGCCGGAGAAATGACCAAATGGTTCGACACCAACTATCACTATATTGTCCCGGAGTTTGGCGCGGATACACAGTTCACCCTGAATCCATCGCGTTTACTGGAACAACTGGCCGAAGCCAAAGCTGCGGGCGTTAACGCCAAGCCGATTATCATCGGCCCTGTCACCTATCTCTGGCTTGGCAAATCCAAGGACAACACAGACCGGCTCAGCCTGCTGGAGGACTTACTGCCGGTCTATGCGGAGCTGTTGAAGCTTCTTGCCGACAATGGCGCAGAGTGGGTGCAGGTTGACGAGCCAATCCTGGTCACAGAATTGGGAGGCGACTGGCGGCACGCCCTGAACCTGGCTTACCACAACCTCAAGACCAGCCCGGTAAAACTGCTGTTGGCCACCTATTTCGGCCAACTGCGGGAAAACCTGCAACTGGCCTGCGAACTACCGGTTGCCGGCCTGCACCTGGATGCGACAAACGCCCGTGACGAAGTATCCCGCGTGACTGACTGGCTGCCGGGGCACAAGGTACTCTCACTGGGCGTGATTGACGGCCGCAATATCTGGAAGACAGACCTGCAGGCAACCCTCGACTGGCTCGAACCGGTCTACCAGAAGCTGCAAGAACGGCTGTGGATAGCGCCATCCTGCTCACTTCTCCATGTGCCGGTGGACCTGAACAACGAAACCACCATGGACCCGGAAATACGCTCCTGGCTGGCCTTTGCGCGGCAAAAACTGGAAGAACTGCAGTTGTTGGCCACGGCACTTACCGATGGCCAGGATGCGGTGACCCGGGAACTGAAGAGCAATGCAGACGCCACACTCAGCCGCAGGAACTCAACCCGCGTGACGGACCCACAGGTTCGCGAGGCGGTCGCGGCGATCACGCCTGAGCTGGGTCAGCGCAAGAGCAGCTACCAGCAGCGCTCGGCGATCCAGGCAAGCCACCTGAAGCTGCCGCGCTACCCCACAACCACTATCGGCTCGTTCCCCCAGACCAAGGATATCCGCCAAACACGGCTCAAGTTTCGTAAGGGTGAGCTCGCACCCGAGGAATATCACGAGCGAATCCGCGCGGAAATCCGCCACTGCGTTGGGGAACAGGAACAATTGGGACTGGACGTGCTGGTGCACGGTGAGGCGGAACGCAACGACATGGTGGAGTACTTCGGCGAGCAACTGGAAGGCTACGTGTTCAGCCGCTTCGGCTGGGTACAGTCCTACGGTTCCCGCTGCGTGAAACCACCCATCCTGTTCGGCGATATCTCCCGGCCCAAAGCCATGACCGTGGAATGGATCCGCTACGCCCAGTCGCTGACAGACAAGCCTCTGAAGGGCATGCTCACCGGCCCGGTCACCATCCTGAACTGGTCCTTCGTGCGCGACGACCAGCCCCGGAAAGACACCTGCCTGCAACTGGCACTGGCCATCCGTGAGGAAGTACTGGACCTGGAACAGGCTGGCGTGAACATCATTCAGATCGACGAAGCCGCCCTTCGAGAAGGCCTGCCCCTGCGCCAGAGCGATTGGCAGACCTACCTGGACTGGGCCATCGAAGCCTTCCGGATTACGTCCAACGGCGTGAAGGACGACACTCAGATACACACCCATATGTGTTATTCGGAATTCAACGACATCATCGAAGCCATCGCCCGCATGGACGCCGATGTCATCACCATCGAAACCTCGCGGTCTGACATGGAGCTGCTGGATGCTTTCAAGGGCTTCCAGTACCCCAACGACATCGGCCCCGGCGTTTACGACATTCACTCACCCAACGTGCCGGGTACCGAGCAGATCGTGTCGCTGATGAACAAGGCTGCAGAGCGGATCCCCGCCGAGCGGCTGTGGATCAACCCGGACTGCGGGCTGAAAACCCGGTCCTGGGAGGAGGTGATTCCGGCGCTCAAGGGGATGGTGGCTGCGGCTCGGGAGTTGCGGGAGGCTTAGGTATTCTGAGGCAGAGGCTCATGCCTCGGCCTCATCCTGCAAACTCTTTGAGCTCTCCGAGGTCACTTGAGGATGTCATCTTAGCCCTGTAGGCCTCCATTGAGATTTTGCCGATCTGCGGTGTGAGTTTGCAGGTGCGTTTGTTCCAGGGGTACTCAGTCTGGCGCTTCAACCACTCGGCCCCCTCACCCTGCTTCCAGACTTCCAGATCCAGGTCACGCCAGAAACGGGGATCACGGCCGGTTTGCTGATCGTGTTCGGCGGTGACGGGGTCCAGGTGGCGGAAGGGTTCCAGCCTCGGCATATCCGGCAGCGGCTGGGATGCATCCATGTACCTCTGCAGCATATCCCATAGAGCCATGACTTCTTCTTTTGTTGGCTCAATCCGGCTTAAGGACGTCTGAGTGAACTGCTTGCCAGTGTAGCGGTGAACAAATATCAGGCGATAGAAGATACCGCCATGCTGAATCACGCGTTCCACATAGGCATCGAACTCCTCGAAGGGTGCGGTCAGTTTCTTACCCCTCGGGAGGGCGAAGCTGACCTCACCCGTGGCACGGCTGAAGGCGCTCTCGCCTGCTTCCAGTCCGCGGTCCAGGAGTTTACCTAGCAGTTTGTCAAATGGGCGCAGCAAAAGGGCGAAGCCGCCCGTGACCCAGGGCATGGTTTTTATGAGGATGTAGATCGAGAGAGCTATCCAACCGAGACCCGCGACGAGAACAACGAAAAGCTGAACAATACGGGGCGACTCCGACGTCAAAAGAAATGAGTAGTAGACAGCCAACATCTCGCCCCCCCCTAGGACCGCAGTGCCCCAAGCATAAGGTATTAGCAACAGTAGAGCCGAAATGCCGACAAAGGCTTTTCCACTTACAAAGCGAATCTGCTGGTGATTCCACCACCCATCCTCAGACTCAACGATGTTCTGATCCTGATACTGGACTGCCGCTGCATCCTCACACGTCCGGTAATAGGGGGCGATGCCAGCGTAATCACCCACCGGCTGCGGATCTTCACCGAGCCGTTTTCTGCTGGTCTCAGATTCTGGTAGATTCGGAACTTGATCGGCCCGAAAACCAGTATCGCCCTGCTCGGTTAGGCGGTGTTTTTCACTCACACATCTACCTCTTTTACGATCCAGTAGGGCACCGGCTCATTTTCAAACGGGTTTAAGGCGTTCCGCTTCTTATCAGGCAGTTCGCCGTGACTAGCAGTGTCAAACGGTTCGTAAGTATCAAGAACCGGCATGGGGAGCCTAAACGCGCCCATTTCGCTTTCGACACTGGCCTGCAACACTACTCTTAACGTGATGTAGCGTCTTTGACTCAGACCAAACCCATGGGTTTCGCCACCGGTTAAGTGCTGTTCGACCAGAAAATGCACAGCATTGGCACCTGGCTCAGGCACATAAGCAGCCACCCGTTTCAGTTGTCTTTTCCCGGTTAGATTGTATTCATCAACCAGGCCCGTCGGGGTATTCAGTGTACTGACAGTATACTCCAGTTCCTGAACGCCCAGCCTCAGTGCGGGCTCTGCATCCGCAGCCCTATCCTGTATTCGCTGGCCCAGTTTGAAACGGCTGATAAGCGGCGAACTGACCGTTATCCGATAGTCGTCTGATGAGGGTGTGTGGTTTGAAAACATTGCCTGTTCTTGACTGTTCAAGTCACCGTAACGATTCACGGATACTGTGACCGGCGAGAACTGACTTAGCAACTGAGGGAAATACGCGGAGTCCTTCGCTGGAAGGCCCTTGTGGTCTGGCCCTACACCGAGTGGCCCTTGCTTCAGCACCCGCTCTATCTCACTATCGGTAGAAAACGCCGCAAAAATGCTACCGCCGAGCACAACCCCCAACCCTAGCAGCGCCCAACCCCAGCCAGGTATCGCCAGCAATCCGCTTAACAGGGGGGATACGAGAAAGACACTACCGCCGGCAACAGCAAGTCCGTGACCAAATGCAGCATCCAAATCCCCGCGACTAACACTGTTTCGGTAATCCCAGGCGCTAGCGCCTACCATAAACACACCAGCGACGAAGTTCACTAGCCCCATTGTTCGGACAATGGTACCTGCCCCAACCTCCAAAAGACGTTTCTGGATAATCGGTCCAATCAGCGGAACAGCCTTCACCTCAAACAGTGGTCTTAATATTATCTTCGGTGCTAACCGACTCCCCGCCGGGGAGCTAACAACATGAAGTTTCATCAACGCTGCCGACAAGTCCAACAAGGCCCCCGAAACTTTGAGAACCTTTCCAGTTTCTATTTGTCTCGCAGTCCAAATTTCGGAAGCAAAATTAAAAGCAGCCAACCCCACCAACACCCTGGACAACCCCGGCCCATCGACGAACGCTCTGGCCTTGTTCGCCCAATCAATCTTTAATGCACTGAATTTCCGGGCTTCGGGGTGGTCGATGGGCAGCACAAACACCCAGGCATGGGCGGCGGCTTTCACCATTGTTTCCGCGCCTTCATCGGCCAGCCGGCTGGGGCTGGTGGAGGCGACCCGCTGGCCAGCGGCGTCGGTTCTGTCGGCGAACAGGTAGTCGTTGCGCCTGGTCAGGGCCTCGCTTCTGCGGTCTTCATCGGTCAGGCCGAAGGAGAGGCCTTCCCCATGAACACCGACGATGCTGTATCGGGTCAGGTCTACCTCGTCCCGATACATCACCTGTAGCTCGCCATCCAGGCCAGGATCGGCAATGTCAGCGGCTTGTTTGACGGAAGCGAACACTCGGTTGAGTTTGATGGCCGCCAAGTCGTCGCTCTGGCGCAGGTTGTCCACTACCTTGAGTATGGCTGCGCTCCAGCCACCCACGGCGGTGTTCACCATGCTCGCCGCCGTGCCTGGCGCGCTGCTGGGAACCGATGATGCGCCATTCTCTGCATTGGACCCACCCTCCTGCTGCGCCAGTTGCTGGGCCAGTGCACTGACAGACGACAGGCCCGCCCCGGTCAGCTGCGCCTCTGTCAGCGTGTTCTGGTCCCTCGCCAGTTCCTTGAGCTGCGCCAGCATGGGATGAAGGTCGTTGGCTGGGTTTTCACTGTCAGCCAGGGCATTGATGAGGGTGTTCTTTCCCAGGCCCTGCTTGAGCAGCCGTGACAAGATGCCCGGTGATTCCAGGCCATGGGCATTCAACACGCCGGGGAGTTGTTGTGCCAGGTTGAGCAGATCCGCCTGTAGCGCAAAAGCTTCGCATGGCCCCAACCCGTCGTGGTTAAGGTAGTCATCACAGACGGTTTCAAAGTCGCCGCTGTTGACCAATGTTTCCAGGGTTTCCAGGTGGGCAGCGATTTCTCCGAGCACCTTCCGGCGCTCGGGATGGTCCAGAGTCTTGTTGAGTTTCTCCCGGTCCACCGCCGCTCGCAGGGTTTCGACTTGATCGCTGGAGGCTGAAACCTGCGGATCGAACAAGGCCTGGCGGATTAGCGTGGCGGAGTGAATCAACGGTTGATCTTTAAGCGACAGGTCAATCGCATCGAGGTAATGAAGGGCCAGGTGCAATTGAGCCAGGGCATGACGTAGGCGAAACAGCGGGTCGGGGATGGCCACGCATACGATGGCGCTGTGCTCCCGGGCACCGACCAATGCGTCCTCTGCGGCCTCGGCCTGCAAATCCAGATCCGGCAGTTCCCTACCCGGATCCTCGTCATCCGTAGGAATCCGCTTCCATCGTTCAACGACTCGGGAAATCAACTCACCACTGCCCGGCACCCGAAACTCGGGCGTAAATCCGGAAGGGTCCCTGAGCATCAGTTCAATGCCCAGATCCCTGGGGCGCAACTTGGATACCGATGTGATGGTTGAAGCCGGAAAACCGCTGTCAAAATTTAGGCTATCGTCGACGGCTGCGGCCCAGGCAGGCGCGATGGACAGGGCCTTCTTCTCCAGAACGGCTGGCGCGTTTTCCAGCTTTTCAATATAGGACCATGGCCACTGGATTTCACTATAGGCAATGCGGCAGTCCGTCAGTTCAAATCGATTCTGCAGCAATACTGGCACCAGAAAATCGGTCGCTGGTTTACCCGCCGCCAAACGGGCGGAGGCCTTATTCTGGCGCGCGGTCACGAGATCGACTTCGCTGAGAGTGCCTTCCGGACCAATCTCGAATTCGCGCCAAAGTGTCTGGCCCCTGAATACATAGAGGTAACCCGGGCGCATAAGGGACACCGCGCGGCCACCGAAGACCGTTACGCCACCGGACTCAATGGGGCGTTTGCTATGAATTTCAGCAACAGGGCAAACACTCATCAAGGTATTGCCCAATTCACCTTCCGGCTTTTCTTCCGTGGATTGCCAGTCGTCCAGAACGGGCACCATGAAGGAGCCGCCGTCTTGAGTGGGGATGGCAAGCGCCATCCCCGCAGGCTCGCCCTTGTCATTTTCCGCCCTCAGGCGGACCGTTTTATCGAGAGGCTCACGTTTGAGGTTCAGGGGTTGATTCATACCGTGCCCTCCTTACCGGGTGCCAATGCGCTTTTCACTGTTTCATCGTCGGTTCCCCGACCACGAACGTCGACCAGCCGGCCAGATTCGTTGACAACAGGGGTTTCCTCTAAGACACCATCGGATTGCGTCGGAGAAGCGCTGAAAGGTGTAGGCCCGTTGCTGCCCCCGGACTTAGTCTTGGCTCCAGCAACACTACCTGGCTTAGCATTGATTCGTGTGCCGGTTTCGGCTAACGAATCCTGCGTCACATTGGCACCTACCACTGGCTCGATGAGGTCGGGCTTTTCAGGCATTTGTGCCCCAACGCCACTACCGCTCCCAGGCCCACCCCCGGAATTCATCTTCACCATGGGTCCTGAAACCGTCACACCGCTGGGATCCACCTTCACAAAACTCCCCCCAGCCTTGAGGGTCACTTCCGCACCCGCTTCGATGACGATTTTCATGCCGGCCTTGTGGTGGATTTCGCTGCCGGCTTCGATGAGCTGGCCCTTGCCCTGTTTGCTGTGGTGGCTGCCGTTGACGGTGAGGCTGTAATCACCGCCGATGGATTC
>PBRG01000208.1 GCA_002726615.1 Marinobacter sp. | reverse complement strand
CTTGAGCTCCGCCATCCATGGCTCCGCACATTTTCGGGAGGATATTCCCTCCCCGGTTCGGCGAATTTTGGCTGAGCTTACAAAAATTTAATCTGTGAAAAATTGTAAAACGCCGGATAGGTGTTAGTCTTTCGTCTAATTCTTGAAAACAAGAATAGTTAACTGATTTAGATCGATTTTACTATTCAAAACACCGGAGACTTCCCCCATGGGCCGCAAGCCTGACATTATCCGGACGATTGCGCTGATTTTCGCCGTTGGCCTCGTTATTACAGGCTTCACGTCGCTTCAGGCCGCTGACGATGAGCCGACGGCTTCTGATAGCAACGCCATAACAGTGTCCGCCGTTCGAGACTAAACCTTACCGAAAACTCTTTTCCCTCATTCGGTATCGTTCCCTGTCAGTCACCACGCTGTGTAGAGGGATATCCCAGGGCTCCAGTGGTAACTCCGATACTTTCTGACAGTCATGGGCCAGCCCGATCAGCTTCGGTGCCAGGCGTGGCCGGATTCGCGTGAACGCAAAGGTGCGATCGTAGAAGCCGCCACCCATGCCCAGCCGGCCACCAAAACCATCAAACCCTACTAGTGGAAACAGCACCGCATCCAGCGCCCATGGCGGCCGCTCCAGTCCTTTATGGAAAGGCGGTTCCGGAATGCCAAAGCGGTTGGCTGTCAGTTCGGTGCCATTGGTAAAGGGGCTGAAGACCAGTCTGCCGCGGTGAACGGGATGCAGCACCGGCAAATAGAATTGGATACCCCGCCTGCGGGCAACGTGAACGTAGACCTGGGGGTCTATTTCACCGTCGTTGGGTAGGTAAACCGCGACATGGCGGGCCCGGAACAGGTCGGGGTGTTTCAACAGGTTCAGCGCAAGCTGGTCGGCGGCGACCTGTTGTTCTTCCACGGACAGCGAGCGGCGCTTCTTCCGAAGGGCTTTGCGAAGATTGCTTCGGGATTGCGAGTCAGGGCGTTCTTCAAAGGGCTGGGGTGAGACAACGTTGGTCAACATAACGCTTTTTCTACCATCGGGTTGCCCCTGTTGTACAGAAAAATGTCGTCTGTCACCGGTCTCTGGTTATGTCGGTGTGGAGGGTCGATACGCTATCATTGGCCCTTCAATTTTTTCGTTCAACAGCAGGTCGATCCATGAACCAAGATGCATTAACGAGTGTCCTCGAATTAGACGGCGAAGAACGATACGACTATTTTCTGAGCCAAGTCGGGGAGGAGCGTGAAATCTGGATTCTGGTGAATACGGAGAATCGCTTCCTGAAAATCGTGTCTGAAGATGGCGATGTGGAGTATTTGCCGGTATGGCCCAGTGAGGCATTCGCGGTGGAATACGGTAAAGGGTCCGAGGATCTCACGCCTAAGTGTATTCCGTTGCCGGATTTTTTCAGGAAATGGGTGCCGGGTCTGACGAAAGATGGGCTGGACGTTGGAGTGCTGCCCGGTGTGGATGCAACCCTTTGGATAACCGAGCCGGAAGAGCTGAAACGCGACCTGCAGGATGAATTGTCGAGTTTCTGATGGCCTTGGTTGAAAGTAAAGCTTCCCGGGCTGCCGTTTATCGGATGTGGCCCTTGAACCCAGAGTTCAAGGTCGGTGGCCGCTGTGACATATTAGGCTTTCCCCATATGGGGACGTGCTCACAATGCCCTGAAGTAGCCACCTGGGTAGTGCGCATCGGCTCGAGGACGAATCCGACCAGCGAACAGCCCAGGAAGTTAGATTTATTATACGGGCATTGCCGGGGCTGATTGCAACACCTGAATCGGATTCCTGCGCAAAGACTAGTTACCGGTGCCTTCGCCCAAAGCGGTATCGAGCTTTTCGTCCATGGCGTTGAGAATCGAACTGGCGGTGTCCGACATGGTGTCCCGCTCGAGCATTTCATTGGTGATGTTGAGAGCTGCCATCACGGCAATACGTTCGGTACCGAATACCTTGCCGCTGGCGCGTATTTCCCGCATTTTGGTGTCCAGGTGCCTGGCGGAGCGGAGAAGGGCTTCCTGCTCTTCCTGCGGGCAGGCGACCAGGTATTCCTTGTCGAGAATCTTGACTTCGACGGTTGTCGGCTGCTGTGGCATCAGTGGTGCTCCAGGGCCCGGAGGCGGCCTATCATGGCTTCGATCTTGTTTTTGGCAAGATCATTCTTGTGCATGAGCTGCGACCGCTCACGGTTCCAGTCGTCCTGCAGCTCGCGCAGCATCGCGTTGTCACGTTCCAGTTTGCGACAGTGTTCGATCAATCTGTCGAGTTTGTCCGCCAGTGCCTGTAGTTCGGACTGTTCCATGAGTCGTCCAACGCCTATATCAAAGAAGTGAACTAACTATAAGTGTGGACTGCAAGTTGGTCAATTTACAGGGATGTCATGGCCTGCGTTGCGTGATGTCCGTCACTCGGGGGCCACGTGTCCCAGTCCCTGTTTGCGGCTGCCACGCCAGGCCTGGAGCGCCGGAATCAGTCCCACGAGCAATGCTGCCAGAGGTACACTGGCGATGATCGACCATTCCGTTGCATTCAGCGGCCGCAGGCCTACCTGAACGCCCCACGTATCCAGTAGCCAGGGGCTAAGAGCCGCGATGCCGGCCGCTCCGGCGAGTATCGCGAGCCCGCAGGCCGCGATGGCCAGCAAAACGCACTCGATCACGTGCAATGCCGAGATGAGCGCCGGCGAAGCCCCGGTAGCCCTGAGAATCGCCACTTCCTGCCGGCGCTGCGCTTGCAGCGTCAGTAACACGGCCACGAGCCCGATCAAACTGGTGACCACCACAAAGCCGGTGATCCCCAGTAGGGCCTTTTCGAACTGGCCCATGATTCGCCACAGTTCGCTGAGTGCCACCCCCGGAAGAATCGCTGATAGTGGTTCGAGCTGCGATTCATTGATCTGGCGCTGAACCTGAAACGTCAGCACTTTACGGTCGATGCCCACGAACGCGGCGGTAATCGCGTCCGGTGTGAGATCCCGTTGCCTGGCCTCTTCGGGTGTGACGGTTCTCCCGGGGATGGCAACACCGGATTCCCAGCCAATATGGATGGCTTCCAGGCCCTCAAGGCTGACGTAAACCGCCTGATCCACCGGTGTGCCGGTAGGGGCTAGGATGCCTGTGACCGTGAACGGAGTGTCCTTGTGGTTGGAGAAGCTGGTCTTGCCGCCGCCATGGGACAGGGTAACCCTGTCGCCGGTCTGGTGGGCGTGCGTGAGGGCCACCTCGGCCCCCAACACCACGTCGAAGACATCGGCGAACCATTCTCCCTCAGCCAACTCGGGTTGCTGGTCCCGGCCGTAGCGGAAATGTTCCGGGAACTGCTCGCTGGTGCCCACAACCCGGTGCCCGCGATAACTGTCGCCCAGCGAAATGGGCACCAGCCAGCCGATGCGTTCATCCTCCTGCAGCTTCTCGTAGGTACTCCAGCGGATGTTGTTGGTGGCGTCACCGATGTGGAAGACGGTGTACAGCAGCAGGTTCAGCTGGCCGCTGCGAGCGCCCACGATCAGGTCTGTGCCGGAGATGGTGTTGGTAAAGGACTGCTTCACTTCGGTGCGAAGGTACTGAACGCCCAAAAGCAAGGTGATACTGAGCGTCAGGGTCAGGGTCACCAGCGCCAGTACCCTGCGCCGATACCACAGGCTTGCCATGGCCAGAGACAACGTCAGCCGCAGGTTCATGGGGTTACCTCAAGGGCCAGTTGGTGGTTAAAACGTTGCGCCAGGCTACTGTCGTGACTGACAAAGACAACGGATGAGTGTTTTTCCGCTGCCAGCCCCAACAACAATTCGATAAAGCGGTCCCGGTTGTCGCTGTCCAGGGCAGAAGTGGGCTCGTCCGCCAGGATCAGTTCCGGGGCGCCGGTCAGTGCTCTGGCGGCGGCTACTCGCTGTTGTTGCCCGACGCTGAGGGTGGTGACACGTCGGTGCCAATGGTTCTGGGGGATGCCCAGGGCAGTCAGCAGGGATTTCGCCTCTGCCTCCGGAGAAGACAAGGCCCGCGCCCGGCGTTTCTGTGACAGCTGGCAGGGCAGTGTGACGTTGTTCAGCGTGCTCAGATAAGGCACCAGGTTGAACTGCTGAAAGATAACGCCCATGTGGTCCGCCCTGAAACGGTCCCGCTGGCCGCTGGTCAGGCCTGCCAGGTCTGTGCCCAGCAATTCCAGGCGACCGGAATCCGGTACGATCAGGCCGCCCAGCAGGCTCAGGAGTGTGCTTTTACCGCTGCCGCTGGGGCCTTGGAGGAAAAGGTGTTCACCGCTGTTCAGTGCCACGTCGGGGTAGCGGATGCCCGGCTGGGTCCGGTCCCAACGAAAAGTAAGTTCGCTGATGCGGAGGGTCTGCCGTGGGGTTACGGAACTCTCTGGGGTTACAGAGCTCTCTTTGTGCAAGTCTGTCTTGCCGGTCATGTCAGGCATTGGTCATCCGGTGTATGATCCCTGAATCGTTACAGGAGACGTCAGTTTTATGTCAGAACCTCTGGAATCCCGCTCACGGAAACGCTCTCTGTTTGCCACCCTGTTTATGGTGACGCTGGTTGCCGCCATCAGCCTTTCAACCGCGGTTAGCGCAAAAGACGCCTCGCAAGAGATCGACTGGCTGGAATTGATGCCGGAGGAGGATCTCAACCTACTCGAGAATATGCCAGAAGTTTCCCATGAGGGTGACGGCCCTGCCACATTGCCGGACGAGATCATGACAGGCCGTGTGGTGCCTGAAATGGATGGTCGGTCGGGCCGGATTCCGGGTTTCGTTGTGCCGCTTAAAACCACGCAGGATATGCGCATTCTGGAGTTTTTCCTGGTGCCATACTATGGCGCCTGCATACATGTGCCGCCACCCCCTCCCAACCAGATCATCCACGTGAAATACAAGAAAGGCTTCAAGCTGGAAGCACTCTACGATCCGGTGTGGATTGAGGGCACCCTGATGATCGAGAAGACCGAGAACGACATTGCTTCGTCTTCATATTCCATCGTGGCGGAGAACGTCTCGCCCTACGAGGAATAATGCCTCGTCAGGGCGTTCGTAAGTCAGTTGTTGACAGTGAATGCCCGGTTTGAAGGTGTCAGCCGGGCACTGCCCTGGCCGGAGGGGCTGACCCATTCAATGGTGAGTTCCGCCATGCCCTCGAACCTCTCCATCAGTGCCGATGTGAATTCCTGGTCGGCATCGATGCGGTTGCATTCCAGTTGCTGGGATACATCGTATTCCCGATGAGTGGCTTCCCCATGATGTTCTTCGTCGTGATGTCCGTCCTCGTGATGAGTATCCCCATCATGGTTTTCTTCTTCCCCGCCGAGTTCCACGGCTGCGGCTGTCACGCGGCAGTCGGCCGCTGCGGTGTTGATCAGCGGCGTGGTTTCCAGCCAGCGGCTAATGTCCGCCAACCGGCTTTTCTCCGCGTCCGTGCGGGCGCCATGCTCGAACCCGGCGAGATTGTAGGCCGGGGAATTGAGCATCAGGTCAATACGGTTTTCTTCCACCGCCATCTGCAATCGGGCATGGCCGTGCTCGTGGGCGCCGGGATTGTCGGCGGCCAGCGCCACCGGTGCCAGGCTGCAGGCGGCGATCATGCATCCAAGTTTATGCAGCGAGCGGGGACGGTTGGGGGGTATGCATTTGGCGGACATGGCTAACGGCTCTCCTTGGTATTGATATGTTATAACATAATTTACTCTTTCCCGGTCCGGAATCAAGAGGGCAAGTGTCTTAAATGCGCCTGAATGCTAGGATAGGGCCTTCACTCATTCATACAGGACCGTCCCGTTTCATGTCCGAAACCGACACCTCCAACGCCCGCGCCGTCGCCTTTGAGCGCTGGGCCAATGTGTTTACCGCTCACAAGGCTTTCAGTCATCCATCGGAGCTCCACGGCGTACTTTGTGGCCGGCTTGCTGTTGGCGCACGTATTAGTGAAGAGGAATGGCTGGCCATGGTTTGTGAGCACATGGGCCTGCCCCAGGCTGCGATCGACGAATCGGACGAACTGCGGGAATTTATGGCCTCGGCCTATAGCCAGACGCTCGAGTTGCTGAAGGCTACCGATATGAGTTTTCAGCCCTTGCTGCCGGATGACGATTACGCCATCGAGCAGCGACTGGAAGCGCTCACCTCCTGGGTGCGTGGTTTCCTTGAGGGTATGGCGCTGTCCGCTGGCCAGGCACTGGGCGAGGCGCCGGACGAGATTCGAGAGCTCATTGAAGACATGGTGGCGATCAGTCAGGTGGCCGATGATGACGAGCCGGACGATGAAAGCGAACAACAACTGATGGAAATCGTCGAATATGTACGTCTGGGTGCGCTGGCGGTGTTCACCGAGTTCAATCCGCCGGAAAAGCCGTCACCCAATACCCCGACTTTGCACTGAACAACGCTGATACCCGTGGGAGACATTATGGCTTCACTGATACCCGTCAAGGAATTCAACGATCGCCGGCACCGGCTGATGGAGCGAATGGCGCCGGACAGCATTGCCATCCTGCCGGCCGCCCCCGAACGGGTGCGTAATCGGGATGTCCTGCATCCGTTTCGTCAGGACAGTGACTTCCATTATCTGACCGGATTTGGCGAGCCGGAAGCGGTGTTGGTGCTGATTCCCGGCCGGGAGCATGGTGAGTCCGTTCTCTTCTGTAAGGAACGAAATCCGGAAAAGGAGCTGTGGGATGGTTTCCTGGCCGGCCCCGAGGGTGCTATCGAGACCTTCGGCCTGGACGATGCCTTTCCCATTGCCGACATTGACGACATCCTGCCCGGCATGATCGAAGGCCGCAGCCGGGTATATTACCCACTGGGCAAGGATCATAATTTTGATGCCAAGGTGATGGACTGGGTCAAGATGATCCGCAGCAAGGTTCGCTCGGGTGCTCATCCGCCAGGAGAGTTCGTAGCCTTGGAGCACCTGCTCCACGACCTGCGCCTGTACAAGAGCGCAGCGGAAATCAAGGTGATGGCCAGGGCCGGTGAGATCAGTTGTGAGGCCCACAAGCGGGCAATGAAGCGGGCCGGCAAAGGTGTCTTTGAATACGCCCTGGAAGCTGAGCTGATTCACACTTTCATGGAAAATGGTGCCCGCTCCACGGCTTATCCGTCGATTGTGGGTGGCGGCCAGAACGCCTGCATCCTCCACTACATCGAAAACAGCGCCCCGTTGAACGAGGGTGATCTGGTGCTCATCGACGCGGGCTGTGAATTGGAATGCTACGCCTCCGATATCACCCGTACCTTCCCGGTCAGCGGAAAGTTCAGCCATGAGCAGCGGGCCCTGTATGAAGTGGTGCTGGCGGCCCAGTACGCGGCCATTGAGGAAGTCCGTCCCGGGAATCACTGGGACCACCCCCACCAGGCAGCACTGAAAGTGCTTACCCAGGGCCTGATCGATCTTGGCCTGTTAAAGGATACGACGGTAGAGCAGGCCATCGAGGAGCAGGCGTTCAAACCGTTTTTCATGCACCGTACTGGCCACTGGCTGGGCCTGGATGTGCATGATGTCGGGGACTACAAGGTGGGCGATGCGTGGCGGGAATTGGAGCCAGGCATGGCGCTGACCGTGGAGCCCGGGTTATATGTGGCGCCGGATAACACCAGCGTGGATGAGAAGTGGCGTGGTATCGGCATTCGCATTGAGGATGACGTGGTGGTGACGAAAGAGGGCTGTCGGGTCCTCACTGATGCGGTTCCCAAGACCATTCCCGAGATTGAAGCGCTGATGGCCGACTGACCGTGAACCAGCACGATACCGATATCATTATCGCCGGTGGCGGGCTGGCGGGAGCCACCCTGG
>PBRG01000207.1 GCA_002726615.1 Marinobacter sp. | reverse complement strand
CTGGCCAGGGCGGTTCCCAGTGCACCACCCAGGCTCTGGCCCAGCAGGAACAGGGGCTGGTCGTTGGTGCTTGGTTGATTGGCCAGCCATCTGAGGCCAGTCTCTGCGTCGTGCAGGGTGCCTTCTATGTCCGGTGCGCCGGTAGAGCGCCCATATCCCCGGTAGTCGATCAGGAAGACGTTGTAGCGTTTCTCAGGCAGCCAGGCGACGTTCATGATGTGGCTGCTGATGTTCTGGGCGTTGCCGTGAAGGAAGTAAACAGTCCCCTTCGGTTCGGAATTGGCGGGGAGCCACCAGCCGTGGAGGGTTTCGCCGTCCGGGGTTTCCACGAACACGTCTTCGTAGTCCAGGTTCAGTCGGTCCGGGGTGATGTAGGTGACCTGGTCCGGATAGAAGAACACGCTACTGCAGCCGGTCTGCAATAGCAGGGTAAACGCGGCGGTGAGGCCGGCCAGTGTTCTCAGAGTTGTCAGAAGTAGGCGTGGAGTCCGAGTTGCCATGTGCTGCGGTACCTGTCGTAGTGGTCTTCACGGCTGAATTTTCCGAACAGGCTGAAGTCCCGTCCGAGGTGCCAGTTGCCTTCCAGGTAGGCTTGGTCCTGGCGGTGTTGGTTGCTGACGATCCAGGCCTTGGTTTTCACGCCACCCAGAAGGCTGAACTGGTTGTTTTGGTGGAGTATGCCCAGATCGGCGCCGGGCGCAGCGTCGTAACCGCGGCGCAGGTCGTTGTCGATTTCCAGATCGGCGGTGGCCATGGCGAAGGCTTGGGTGCCGGTTGTCAGTCGCCAGCTTCCACCAGCGCCGCCCTCGAGGTAGGGGGTGAATACGCGATTGGTTTCGGTGTCAGTGCGGCGGCCGCCGAAGCCGACTTGCCAGGACAGTGGCGAGAAGAACTGGTTGCGCGGCGAGAGGGAGCGGATTTCCACGCCGGTCAGTTGTTCAACCTGTACTTCGTCGTTGTCCGTGTAAAGGCGAGCGTCCAGGCGCAGGAACTGGAGTTGTGCTCCGCCACGGTAGCCTGCGGGAGGGTCAAGTACATCGTGGTAGGCGGGGCGTAACGTGAGTTCACTGAAATTGCGGTCACCCATGCGTCCGCCACTGATGCTGGCGCGAAAGGTGTCATGACCCTGATCGTCCCGGATGGCAGGCTCAGGGGGGCCGTCCTGTATTGCGACCCCGCGGATCTCGCTGCGTTCCCTTAGCAGGTCATGGGAGAGTGGGGCTGCGTGTTCCCTGGGCCAGCCCTCGGCTTCGCTTTGGTAGCGAACATAGTCGTAGGTGGCGTCCAGCACCCTCGCACGCGGCTCATCGCTTAACGCTTGTACCTCGGGCGCATCGGCATCCACATACCCGTTGGCGATGGCGGCGGCAAGGGTCTGGTGGTCGTCCGGCAGGGCGTCAATGCGGTGGCTGACGTTGGTGGCTGCTGAGGGGCGGTAGTAGACGGAGTCGACAAGCCCCTTGTCGACAGCCCATCGCACCGTGTCCGAGGGAATGGCATGGGTGCCAACTTCCCCCAGCAGGTCGGTGCCGGGTCGGGCGACGTCGATCAGGGCCAGCAGGCGGTAGGCGCAGTTCTCGTCAAAAAAGTAGTAATCGAAGTTGCGATCGCGAATCTCCCAGGTGTGAGCCAGCATCATGTCCACTTCCGACTGGGTGAGATTAAGCGTGTACTCCCACAGGTCCCGGTGCTCAATGTCGGAATAGAGGCGGATTTTTTCGTAGTAGGGCTGGATCGAGGTAATACCCGGGTAGCCACCGAAAATGCCTTTGTAGGCAAACAGGATTTCGCTGTCGTGTGCAGCTGCATCGGCGGCATAGGAAATGGTGTTGGCCAGGATCAGGTTGGTTTCTTCGTCTTCCCGGGGTGGGTCGAGGCGTAGGAACGTGTGACCAAACATGGAAGACGGGCTGTTCAGATACGACGCGGCAAACACCAGGGTCACGGTTTCGGTATTCAACTCGTCGGTCCAGTCCTCGAAAGCGGGGCAGTTTACGGGGTGCCCCGGCAGGTCCAGTTGCGCCCTTAGCCAGCGGTCTCGTGCCGGGAAACGACAGCGTGCGTGCTCATTTCCGCCTCCGGGTTGGGTGATGGCCATGACAGTGGCTTCCAATTCCGCCTTTGGTGAGGTTTTGCCGTTGTCGCTGAGGTAGAAGGCATCGTCGTCCGCCTGGCCAGTGTAGCCGTCGCCAAAGCGATCGGGTTGGTAATGGAGCAGGTTCAACCACGCAGGATTCAGATGCAGGTTTCCGGTGTCGGGGAGCGATGTGGCGAATGCGTTGAAACAGGATGCCAGCCAGACAAGGGCCAGCGCGAACCGAAGCGAAGTGCGCATGGATGGTCAGTCAATTCCGGGTTAGGCGACAGGTGGGTGGCAGTGGAATCATTGCGCCTTCCCTGGCGCGCAAACTCCGTTTTCTTCGAGCCGAAGGATCAGGCGGCTACGTACTTGCTCAGCGTATCGTTCTGCTCCAGCAGGGCTACGATGGCATCGACAGCCTCGCCAGAGGTGGTGTCGGACGATGGGAAAATGGTGGCGAAGTTGTCCTGCAGAACTTTGCGGAAAGAGTCGCGATCCGTTTCGTCTACACCCAGCAGCACGGCCAGGGTGTCCAGGTTTTCGCCGGAGCCACGGGACATGTCGCGGGCAACCTTATCGATGTTGCTGTCCATGTACATGGCCATGGATTGCACAGACTGGTTGGTCTGACAACCCAGGGTGCCGGTGGTCATACCAAACGTCTGGTTACCGAAAGTACCGTTGGTGGTTGCCGCCAGAACGTGGGGGGCGATGCCTGACTGTCCTTTCCAGATCATTGCACCTACGCCGCAACCAGGCTGAGCGAAGGCCAGGGTAGAAGCTCCCATGAGCAGTGCACCTGCGATGAGTTTTTTCATTATCCACTCCTTGTTTGGTTTAGCTGTCGTCGCAAACGCGCCATACCCACCTGACAGGGTCCCGGGACCGGCGCGCTAACGGCCCTGACTGATTTCCCGTGGAGACAGGTCGACCGTTGACTCTGAGTATAGTTGAAATCTCAGGAAGGCAAATTACAAAAGCGCTGAGTGATTGATTTGGCCCATAAATCCAAAGTGTGATCACGTGTTCATATTTCTAAATAAGCTAAAAAATGTTCTTTTTCATCGATATTGTTATATATAGTTGGTTTGGGTATAGTGCGCGCGGCCATGAAGGCTTGTACACAACACATGGAGATTGAGTTTTGAAAAAAGTTCTTGTCGCATCATCACTGATTCTTGCCGGCGCACTGACTGGCTGTTCCTCACTGAACACCAGTGCTCCTTCCCTGCCGCTGTCCGGCTCCGTCGCTACCGACGTCAAGGCCGACATCGAAGTAGGCGAGAAAATCACTGGTCAATCCTCTGCAACCAAGGTTCTGTTCTTTACCCTGGGTGCTGAAACGGAATACGCTGACGGCGTTGCCTACTCTGCCGGCGGTAACGGTGGCAGTGCATTGCCTTTCGCGCTGCCGAATCCGGTTGAAGCTGTTAAGGCCGCGGCTGCCTACAACGCCATTCAGGAGTCCGGTGCTGACGTGATTGTCGCTCCACGTTACACCGTCCAGAAGGACGATTACGTGGTATTCGGAACCATCAACGTATCCGTTGAAGGTTACAAGGGCACCATCAAGAGCGTTAAGTAAGTGATTGCTTGATGCCAGGTGTTACAAAAAAGCCGGAACATGACACCATGTTCCGGCTTTTTTGCGTTTAGGTACGCCGTTCTATCGGTGGGTGGCTCTACCATCAGCCACCGAGATAGGCATTCTGAACGTCCGGGTTGGCCAGCAGGTTTTTTCCGGTATCGTGCAGGCGGATGCGTCCGGTTTCCAGCACGTAGCCTCGATCCGCCAGGTTCAGGGCCTGATGCGCATTCTGTTCCACCAGGAACACAGTAATACCTTCTTCTCGCAGCTTCCCGATGATCTCGAAGATCTGTTTGATCACCAGCGGTGCGAGCCCAAGCGAGGGCTCGTCCAGGATGATCATATTCGGTTTGCTCATCAGCGCCCGCCCGATGGCCAGCATCTGCTGTTCGCCACCTGACATGGTGCCTGCCCGCTGATGTTCCCGTTCCTTCAGGCGCGGAAACAGTTCGTAGACGTGGTCCTGGCTTTTGCGGATTTCCGATTTGGTGTTGAAAAAACCGCCCATGTGGAGGTTCTCTTCAACCGTCAGGCCGGAAAACACGCGCCGGCCTTCCGGCACAATGGCAATGCCCGAGCGCATGATGTTCGACGTGAGATCACGGGTGATGTCACGCCCCTGAAGGATCACTCGGCCAGAGGTGGCCTGGGGATTTCCGCAGACGGTCATCAGCAGGGTGGTCTTACCGGCGCCATTGGCACCGATCAGCGACACGATCTCACCTTTCTTTACTTCAACAGAAACCCCGTGAAGTGCCTCGATCTTGCCGTAATGGGTATGGACGTCTTCTAGTACAAGCATGGCTATTCCTCAGGCCTCACCCAGATAGGCTTTGATGACATCATCGTTGCGGCGAATCTCATCCGGTGTGCCGCTGGCCAGGGGGCGCCCCTGGTTGATCACATTAATGCGGTCGGAGATATCCATCACCAGACTCATGTCGTGCTCAATCAGCACCACAGAGACGTTGTAGTCTTCCTTAAGGCTGATAATCAACTGATTCAGGTCTTTGGTTTCGGCCGGGTTCAGGCCGGCAGCGGGTTCATCCAGCATCAGCAGTTCGGGCTCGGTCACCATGCAGCGGGCTATCTCAAGACGGCGCTGTTGGCCATAGGCCAGATTGCCAGCTTCCCGGTTCGCCATGTCCGTCAGCCCCACCCGGTCCAGCCAGTAGGCGGCCCGGTCCAGCGATTTTTGTTCTTTCTCCCGATAGTTGGGCGTATTCAGTATGCCGGAGAGCAGGTTGGTGTTGAGGTGGCGGTGCTGGGCCACCAGCAGGTTTTCCACCACCGTCATACGGCTGAACAACCGCACGTGCTGAAAGGTTCTGACCAAACCAAGGCGGGAAATCTTATAGTCGGGCTTCCCCTGGATTTCGCCTCCCTTGAACAGGATCTTGCCACCAGTCGGTTTGTAGAAACCGCTCATGCAGTTAAACACCGTGGTTTTGCCGGCTCCGTTGGGGCCGATGATCGCCACAATCTCATGTTCCCGTACGTCGAGCGACACCTGATCCACCGCCAGGAGCCCGCCAAAGCGCATCGACAGATTCTGTACTTCAAGCATTATCCGTCACTCCTGCTTTTTCAGTTCAATGTGGATGCGTCGCATGGGCAGCAGGCCTTGCGGGCGCCAGACCATCATCAACACCATGGCCGCGCCAAAGATCAGCATCCGGTACTCGGAGAACTCCCGCGCCAGTTCCGGCAGTATAGTGACCGCAATTGCAGCGAGAATGACCCCCATCTGGGAGCCCATGCCACCCAGTACCACAATCGCCAGAATGATGGCCGATTCCAGGAACACAAAGGATTCCGGGCTGATAAAGCCCTGCTTGGAGGCGAACACCGTACCGGCAAAGCCGGCGAAGAAAGCGCCGATGGTAAAGGCGGAAAGCTTGACCGCAGTCCGGTTCAATCCCAGGGATTTAGCCGCAATCTCGTCTTCGCGGAGGGCTTCCCAGGCACGGCCTACCGGCATGCGCATCAGGCGACGAATAGCGATAGCGGTAATGACGGCCAGTACCAGGGCGATCAGGTAGAGGAAAATTACCTTGTGCTCACCGCTGTAGGCAATGCCGAAGGTTTCATGGAACGACGTATTGCCTTCCTCCTTCACCCGGCGGCCGAACTCCATGCCAAACAGAGTGGGGTCGGGAATGCCGCCGATACCATTGGGCCCGCCCGTCAGGTTGGTCATGTTATTCAGCAGGATGCGGATGATTTCCCCAAACCCGAGCGTGACGATGGCCAGGTAATCCCCGCGCAATCGCAGTACCGGAAAGCCGAGCACCAGCCCGAACAGGGCGGCGAGCAGGGCGCCGATCGGCAGCGCGAACCAGAATGAAACGCCGTAATACTGCGACAGCAGGGCAAAGGTGTATGCACCTACGGCGTAGAAAGCGACGTAGCCCAGATCCAGCAGGCCCGCGAGGCCGACCACCACATTCAGGCCCAGTGCCAGCATGATGTAGATCAGTACCAGGGTGGACAGATCCACCGCGCCGCGAGAGGCAATAAACGGCCAGATGAGGGCGCCTATGATCATCAATGTGAGCAGGACCGAATCCAGTTTCAGTCGCTTACTCTGTTCCATGGGCTTGCGGTTGGTCAGCGGGTTTACTGCAGGCAATTGCCGCAGTGACCCCATCAGAGTGTCCCGAAACAACTGGAACAGGAAGACAATAACCGCTGCCAGCAGCACGCCGACAACGGTAGAGGTCTTGGCTCCTTCAAGGGTAACCGTGGTGCCTTCGCTGGCCAGATTGAATCCCAGAATGGGGTACGAAATGATCAGGGTGACAATGGCGCAAAACAGCGCGTGTTTCAGGTTATGAGCAGCCATCAGATCTTTTCAACCTCCGGTTTGCCGAGCAGGCCGGTGGGTTTGAACAGCAGGATCAGGATCAGCAGTCCAAAGGACACAACGTCCTTGTACTCACCGCTGAGGTAACCGGAGGTCATGCTCTCGGCAACGCCGAGAATAAGCCCGCCCAGCATGGCGCCGGGAATACTTCCAATGCCCCCCAGGACGGCGGCCGTAAACGCCTTCAGCCCTGCAATGAATCCAAACAGCGGATCGATGGAGCCGTAGTACATACCCAGAAGCAGGCCCGCGACGGCTGCCAGCGCGGCACCGATCACAAACGTTGCTGAAATGATGCGGTTGGTGTCGATGCCCAGCAGATTGGCCATGCCCAGATCCTGGGAAACGGCCCGACAGGCGCGACCGATGCGGGAACGGGAGATGAACAGGGAGAGGATTGTCATGCAGACCAGTGTGGTAACGAATATGGTGACTTGCATGTAGGAGATAGAGGTCTGGAATGAATCTTCGGCACCGAACCGGAATCCGCCTTCTATCAGCGCAGGAAAACCGATGTTGCGAGATCCCTGGGCAAGATGGACGTAGTTCTGAAGAAAGATGGACATGCCGATGGCGGAGATTAGCGGGATCAGGCGATGCTTTCCTCGCACAGGACGGTAGGCCACCCGTTCCACCGCCCAGCCCATGGAGCTGGATACAATCATCGCGCAGACCAGTGCCACGATCAGTATCAGCGGCAGCCAGGCAATGCCTAGTGCGGCAAGGCCGGTAATGGCAATCAGGGCGGTATAGGCGCCGATCATGTAAATCTCACCATGGGCAAAGTTGATCATGCCGATGATGCCGTAAACCATCGTGTAACCGATGGCGATCAGGGCGTAGGTGCTCCCGATCGTCAGCCCGTTAATGAGCTGCTGAATAAAATACAGGAGGTCTTGCATCTGTGTGGGACTCCGATAGCCTGCCCCTTCCACTGCATGCAGGCTCGGCCCGGGGTGCCGGGCGTACTGGATACAGGATCATCAGGGGCCTAGAAAAACACCTTCTCCCGGATCGCGGTGAGAAGGTGTTCTCATAATTACCGTTTGTTAACGATTGCGGCTTAGTTTACCGGAGTTTTGCTGCCATCTGAATGCCATTCGTAGACAACAAACTCAAACGATTCCATATCGCCCTTGCCGTCGTACTCAACGGTACCGATGGGCGTCTGGAACGTGCCTGCGCGCAGCGCTTCGGCAACATCGAACGGATCCGTTGATTCGGCGGCTTCAATGCCATCGGCAATCAGCTGTACGGCGGTGTAGGACGTCAGTACGAAAGGACCGGACGGATCTTCACCTTTTTCTTCAAAGGCCTGGACCAGTTCCTGGTTTTCGTCTTTCTCGTCGAAGCTCGGTGGCAAGGTGACCAGCAGGCCTTCGGCTGCATCGCCGGCGATGGTGTTGATGTCTTTGTTGCCGACACCTTCCGGGCCCATGAAAGTGGCGTCAAGGTCGGCCTGTTGTGCCTGGCGCAGGATCAAACCAAGTTCCGGGTGGTAGCCGCCATAATAGACGTAGTCCACGTCAGCCTGCCTGAGTTTGGTGACCAGTGACGAGAAGTCCTTGGCGCCGGCGGTAATACCTTCGAACATGGCCACTTCAACACCGCCTTCTTCGAGGGTGTCACGAACAGCCGTTGCGATGCCTTCACCGTACTGCTGCTTGTCGTGAACAACGGCAACGCGCTCCGGCTTCTGGCTGATCAGGTAGTTGGCGGCGACCGGGCCCTGCATGCTGTCCAGGCCGATGGTACGGAAAACCAGCTCATAACCACGCTCGGTAATATCCGGGCTGGTGGACGCTGGCGTCACCATCAGGATGCCTTCATCCTCGTAGATGTCGGACGCCGGCTGAGTGGAGCTGGAACACAGGTGCCCAACCACGAAACGCACGCCTTCGTTCACCATGTTGTTGGCAACGGTCACGGCCTGCTTGGGGTCACAAACGTCGTCCTGTTCGACACCGACGAGTTTTTCTCCCATAACGCCGCCATTGGCATTGATCTGTTCGATCGCCATGCTGGCACCGGAGAATTGCATATCACCGTACTGGGCGACAGGGCCGGTCATGGGCCCTGCGATACCGATTTTGATTTCGGCGGCCGCTTGGCCGGCGCCCATCACGGCAATGGAGGTTGCTACAGCGGATACGAGTTTCTTGACTGGTGTTCTCATTGGGTCTGTCCTGTTTTGTGCCAGGGTTTTTCTTATGTTCTCAGCGATGTAAACAAACACCACACCTGCCACCTTGTCAAGCGGGCAGCGTCAGTGAATGTGCCGGAACGTCGACGGTTGTTTTTCCGACATTCGAAGGGCAAAGAGCATGCCGGCCTGCCGCATCAGGCGTCAGGCTGGTCCCCGTCGTCGGTAAAAATCAGTTTCCGGAAACTGTCGTGATCCCTCAACTGTTCGAAACTAGGGTCGACGGAGGCATCGTCCTTATACGCCTCAGAGATATTAATTGCCTTTTGCAGCGTCGTCACGGCATCGTCCCAGCGACCGATTTCGGCATAGGCGCAGGCCAGCTGGTAGTGTGCATGACCGTTTTCAGGAGCCAGTTTCAGGGCGCGCTGGCAAAGGCTGATCGCCCACAGTGGCTCCTGCATTTCCAGTACCGCATCGGCCTTGTAGCTCAGTGCCTCCACGTCGTCAGGCCGAAGATCCAGAATCGTATCGTAGGCAGAAATCTTGTTCTGTTGAGAGGTTTCCTGACTGGCCTTCAGCCAAAGGGAGTGCACTTCGTTGGTGCGTTCGATCTCGGCCTGGTTCTGATGAATGATGTCGGATTTCTGCTTCAACTGGTCTTCGATGAATTCCAGCCGCTTTTCATATTCAACGACCAGTTCGTTGACCCGCTTCTCGGCAAGGCTGGTGAGCTGGTTTCGCATGTCGCGAATCGAATTCCAGCCAATGACTACGAGAATGGAGGTGGCGCCAGCAATCAGGTAGAAGAAGTAGGTAACGGTGTCGGTGGCGTAAGACATGGTTTTGTCAGCCACCGAGAGTTCCTTGTCCACAACCTTCTCGATCAGCTCGGCGCGGGTGTTCATCATTTCCTTGCGCAGTGCTTTGGTTTCCTCCAGCAAGTACAGCTCGACAAACGGTGTATACATGGGTTCTTCCGCGTTGTCGATTCGTTGCTGCACGTCCTCGGCGCTAAGGTTCTCACCCGGCTCCTGGGCCATGGTGAAGGAACTGAATAACAGTGCGATCAGGCCTGAAGCGAAGAAGGTTGTCAGACGCTTCCAGGAAGGGCTGTGCAGGAGGGTATTGGGTGTTCGGGTGTTCATTGGGCCGTGTCCGTTTTTGCGGAAATTGAACAAGAGGGTGACCTTAGCATAGTGGTTGGCGGAAAAATGCGAAAATTCGTAAAAGGACCGGCAGGTTAGTGCAGTACGCGCCGATGGGTGTGGGCAGTACTGCTTGCAAAATCAGGAGCAAAGACCTCTAATACTTAGTGTTATAAATAATTCGGCAAAACGAAGCGGAGTGGTGCGTTGAACAATTATGAAGAGGTTTTGGTGGCGTTGCGCCGGGTGATTCGAGCAACTGACCTGCATTCCAAACGTCTGAGCAAGCATGCGGGCCTGACGGGGCCGCAATTGCTGATTATGCGCAGCATCCGCGATCTGGGTGAGGTGACTATCGGAACCATTGCCGACAAGGTGAGCCTGAGCCAGGCAACCGTGACCACGATTCTTGATCGGCTGGAGCATCGTAAGCTGGTTTACCGTGTTCGCAGCACCCAGGACAAACGCAAGGTCCATGCGCATCTGACGAGTGAGGGTGCGGAAATTCTCTCGCGGGCACCGAACCCGCTTCAGGAAGACTTCACACGGAAGTTCCAGAGCCTGGCGGAGTGGGAGCAGACCATGATTCTGGCTTCGTTGCAGCGGGTGGCCAATATGATGGACGCTGACGATATCGATGCTGCACCGATGCTCACGGTGGGCTCGGTGCTAAAGGATGATGGCTGGAAGGCCGATGACAAGTCCTGAGGCGATGGCACCGGCTTCAGGGATTATTCCGGCATTTTTGCGATGATCTCAATGGATTGGTACCAAGCCGCCAGATCAGAAATCTGTTGGTTCGTCAGGTTCTTGGCGACCAAAGACATCATCTCGTGCTCCCGTTTGCCACTGCGAAAAGCTTTGAGTTGTTTTTCAATATAAATCTGACTTTCGCCCGCAAGGTTGGGTGCGACTGGGATCTTCGCTATCCCGTCCAGGCCGTGGCAGGTCTTGCACTGGGCTGCGAGTTTTCGCCCCTCGGCAGGGTCTGCGCCCTGGGCCACTGGGCTCATCGCAAGAAAAGATGCCAGAACCGCTATTGTTGAATAGGCGGCTCTGGCTTTTCTTGCCGCATGATTTTCCCTGAGAGCCGGAGGATCCCCACCTGTTTTGGGAATCATGAGCCGGAACCCGTGTACGCGATTCTGTATACAGCCCCGGCCAAATCATCCGAGACCAGCAGTGAGCCATCTTTCAACTGGGCCACATCAACCGGCCGGCCGAGGTATTCACCGTTTTCATCCAGCCACCCTTCGGCGAAAGGAATCGTTTCGCCACTAATATTGCCTTCGGCGTCCACCGGCGTGAACATGACCCGTGCTCCGACCGGAACGGTCCTGTTCCAGGAGCCATGTTGCGCTGAGAAAATTCCGCCCTGATATTGCTTCGGAAACATGTTTCCGGTGTAAAACATCATGCCCAGATTGGCCGCATGTGCCGTCGTCTCAGAGACTGGGAACACCACTTCTACCGGCACTTCCTCGCCTTTATACTCGTTGGTACGAACATCACCGCCTCCGTACCAGGGATGGCCAAAATGCTGGCCCATGGCGGTCTGGCGATTGATTTCTCCAGGTGGGATATCGTCGCCCATGCCATCGACCTGATTGTCCGTAAACCACAGTTCGCCGGTATTAGGGTTAAAGTCCTGCCCTACAGAGTTGCGGACACCACGTGTGTAGATTTCACGTCCGCTGCCATCCTGATTAACCCGGATAATCCCGCCAATGCCCCACTCACTGAACGTGTCCAAGTGTTCTTTCGGCGCAACATTGTAGGGTTGTCCGAGCGAGATGTAGAGCTTCCCGTCCGGGCCAATATCGCAGACTCGGGCGGTGTGGTTGTAACTGACGAACTGCTCAGGGATCAACTCGCCCCCTGGGATCACCTCTGAGGCGACTACATCGCCCCCCTCAAAGAAGAACTCCGCGGCCGGATACGCCAGGACCCGGTTCTGTTCTGCAATGTAGAGTACACCCGACGGCGAAAAACAGGGACCGTTGGGGACGGACTTGGCCAGCGACGGTGCGAAATTCTTTACTTCATCGGCCACGCGGTCTTTATCCCGGTCGGTCATTGCCCAGACTTCGGTTTTACGGGTTCCGACAAAGGTAACAACACCCTGTGGGCCAACCGCCATGTGTCGCGCGTCGGGAACGAGTGCGTAGAGGCTTATTTCAAACCCCTCGGGAAGTGTTATTTTCTGCAGGGTCTTTCGAATAGCGTCGGCGCTGTCGCTTTTCTGGTCGATCACAGTGAACTCGGCTTTCCCGGTGGTCTGGAAGTTGCCAAGCTTTTTGAGAGTGTCGTCAGATTGGCTGTGAGCGAAGGGGATGAAAGCAAGGCCCACAGCCATGCACAGGATTGAGTTGTTCTTGTTCATTGTTTTGCCACTCCCTTTGACTCAGCGAGTCGGAAGCCGGTGACCCTCGGGCCACCGGTGCTCGGTTTTTGCTCATGTCAAAGCGAGTAAAGACAACGGCTGCATAGGCGTCAAGGCAGCCCCGCAGTGGTCAGACCAGTAATATTAGTGGACGCTTGATCCCTTGCGGGGTTTGTTCCCGAAACACACCTGAAACACGTCGTTGTAATGCTTCGCAAAATTCACCGTCAGGCCTTCTTTGAGGTATTCCGGTAGCTCTTTATAATCCCCCCGGTTTGCCTCCGGCAGAATCAGGTTGGTGATTTTCTGGCGACGGGCAGCGATGACTTTTTCGCGGATGCCGCCCACGGGTAGTACCTGGCCGGTGAGCGTCAGTTCGCCGGTCATGGCGATGTTCTGCTGTGGCGATTCGCGGCGGGCGATGGACAGCAGGGCGGTGGCCATGGTGACGCCCGCGCTGGGGCCGTCTTTGGGGGTGGCGCCTTCGGGAACGTGCAGGTGCACGAAGGATTTGTCGAAGAAGGTCGGGTCGCCCTTGAATCGCTTAAGGTTTGAAGAGACAAAACTGTAGGCGATTTCGGCGGACTCTTTCATGACGTCGCCCAGTTGCCCAGTGAGTTTGAAGCCACGCTGACTGCTGTGGATGCGTGAGGCTTCGATGCTCAGGGTGGCGCCGCCCATGGCGGTCCAGGCCAGGCCGGTGACTACGCCGGTGCCTTTCAGGGATTTCTCTTTGCGGAAGGCCGGCTGCCCCAGATAGGTTTGCAGGTCGGAAACGCCGACTTTAACGGGTTCGTCCGGCTCTTCCAATAGTCGAACAATGCCTTTGCGGATCACTTTGTGCAGCAGTTTCTCCAGGCTGCGGACGCCCGCTTCACGGGCGTAGCCTTCGATGATCTGTTTGATGGCGGCGTCGGTAATGTTCATCTGCTTTTTCAGCAGGCCGGCTCGTTTTAGCAACCGTGGCATCAGGTGATGCTTGGCGATGTCGAGCTTTTCCTCAGTGATGTAGCCGGATAGCCGGATGACGTCCATGCGGTCCAGCAGTGGCCGGGGAATGGTGTCGAGTTGGTTGGCGGTGCAGATGAACAGGACCTTGGACAGGTCCATGCGTACGTCCAGGTAGTGGTCCAGGAATTCCCGGTTCTGTTCCGGGTCCAGGGTTTCCAGCAAGGCGGAGGCCGGGTCGCCCTGGAAGGAAGCGCCAATCTTGTCGATCTCGTCCAGCATGATCACCGGGTTGGACACCTTCGAGTCTTTCAATGCCTGCACGAATTTGCCAGGCATGGCGCCGATATAAGTGCGGCGGTGTCCCTTGATTTCGGCTTCATCACGCATGCCGCCCACGCTGAATCGATAGAACTCGCGGCCGAGGGCATCGGCGACGGAATGACCGATGGAGGTTTTGCCCACGCCAGGCGGACCGACCAGCAAGAGAATGGAGCCGCTGACTTCGCCCTTGAAGGTGCCTTCGGCCAGGAACTCGACGATACGGTCTTTCACGTCGTCGAGTCCGTCGTGGTCACGGTCCAGGATGCGGCGGGCTCCGGCCAGATCGAAATGGTCCTCCGACGTCACGCCCCAGGGCACCTGGGTCAGCCAGTCCAGGTAATTGCGGGTAACGCCGTATTCCGGTGAACCCTGCTCCAGCACCTGCAGTTTCTGAAGCTCGTCGTCAAAACGTTCCTGAACCTGTTCCGGCGGATTCAGGTTTGCCATGCGCTCGTGGAAGCGCTCGGCATCGGCGGTTTTGTCGTCCTTGGCCATACCCAGTTCGCGCTGGATGACCTTGAGCTGTTCCTTCAGGAAGAACTCACGCTGGTGTTTTTGCACCTTCTCGTTCACTTCTTCGCTGATTTCACTTTGCAGGCGGGCCACTTCCTGTTCTTTCGCCATCAGCAGGAGTACTTTTTCCATACGCCTGAGCAGCGGCACGGTATCGAGTACTTCCTGCAATTCCTGGCCGGGAGCGCTGGTCATGGAGGCGCCAAAATCCGCCAGGGGAGAGCTGTCATCCGGTCCGAATCGGGAAAGGTACTGTTTCACTTCTTCGCCATAAAGCGGGTTGGTGCGCAGCAGCTCCTTGATGGAACTGATGATGGCGAGGGTATAGGCTTTCAGTTCGTCTGCGGCTTCTTCCGGTTCTTCAGGGTACTCCACTTCCACCAGGTAGGGCGGCCGGCGGCGAAGCCATTGGGTAATGCGAAAACGCTGCAGCCCCTGGGCAATGAACTGGACTTTGCCGCTTTCGCCCTGGGCGTGATGGACGCGCACGGCGCAGCCCACGGTTTCCAGTTCCTCGCTGCCGGGAATGCCTTGCTCAGGATCGCTGTCTTCCACAAAGCATATACCTAGCACCTTGTGGTCGGTTTCGCCTACTCGCTTGAGGGTTTCCTGCCAGGGGTTCTGGTTAACCACAATCGGCTGCACCTGGGCCGGGAAGAAAGGCCTGTTCGACACCGGTAACACGTACATGCGTCGTGGCATCTGCTGTTTCGGCAGCACCAGGCTTTTGCTGTTCTCGTCCTTGCCGATGTACTCGGTCAGGTCTTCTTCGGGAGCATCAAAAGAGTCGTTGCGGTTGTCGTCGTTCATGCCGTATACGCATCCTCCAGGGAATTTCATCCGGGCAGTCGCCCCGGTCCTATTGCCTATGTAACGGCAACGGGGATTATTTCAAGGTAGGTGCCGGTATTTACTGCCAGCGAACAGAGCCGACGGCAAAACCTTGAATTCCGGCTCTCAGCCCCCACTTCCAACAACAATCCGTTATGACATTTCAGGAAATTACTTTCAGGTGCCATCCATGAGCAACTCGCCTTACATTTTTGAAGCCACCATGGACAACTTCCAACAGGATGTGATGGAAGCGTCTTCCAAAACGCCCGTATTGATTGACGTCTGGGCGGAGTGGTGCGCCCCCTGTAAGCAGTTGATGCCGCTGCTGGAAAAGCTGGCGGATGAGTACAAGGGCGGCTTTATGCTGGCCAAGGTCAACGCCGACGAACAGCAGCAACTGACGGGTAGCCTGGGCGTGCGCAGCCTGCCTACTGTGATCCTTGTGAAAGATGGCCAGGCCGTGGATGGCTTCAATGGTGCCTTGCAGGAGAGCGAGATCCGCAAGGTCCTCGACAAGCACATTGAGATACCGGAAGACGAGGAAGCGCCCTACGACAAGGCCCACAGATTGTGGGAGGAGGGTGACGTAGAGGCGGCGCTGGCCGTGCTGACAGAGATGAATCGTAGTAACCCGGACGACCTGAAAGTATTTATTGATCTTGCACAGTTGAAGGCTGAGCTCGGTGACCTGGAAACCGCTGAACAGGTACTGGAAAGCCTGCCGCCGGAAGAAAAGATGCAGCACCAGGCCAAGCAGCTGGCGGCCCGGCTGAAATTCCTCAAGGCATCAGCCGAATTGCCCCCCATCCACGAACTGGAAGATGCACTGGATAAAGATCCGAAAGATCCTAATGCCCTGCACCTGCTGGCGCTGCATCACATCCTTCAGGAAAATAACGCCGAAGCGATGGAATTGCTGATTCGCCTCATGCGTGTGGACAGTAAGTATAAGGATGAGGTGGCGAAGACCACGTTGATTGAGCTGTTCGACAAGCTGGGAAATAACAACCCGGATGTGCGTACCTATCGGCGTAAGCTCTATACGCTGATGCATTGATGTGCAGTGAAAGGCATTTCTGGAAGGAGGGGCCCGGTAGGGGCCCCTTTTTCGTGAGGCGGCGTTAACCGTTGCCCTTCTTCATCTGCTCATACTCATCCTCAAAGAAGAACTTCTCCTCTCCAAGGGCCGGTTCCAGCTCATGCAGCCACGTGGCTGTTTCGCTGTACTTGGCAAAGAACGGGCGCTGTACCCAGTCCGGGTTGCGGGCCTGGATGAACCGGAGCACGAACACTTTCTCGCCGTTGATCTCGGTGATGCCCTGTACCTCAACCTTGCCGGGGCCAGCGCTCATTGACGGGCCGCGGGCGGTGCGAGCCAGGCCTGAAACCTGCTTGATGGCTTCGCGGTAGATATTGAACGCTTCTACCAAAGGCACTTCGAAGTAGTTCTTGGCGCCGGTGTCCCGCTCCACAAACATGTAGTAAGGGATGATGCCCAGCTGTACTTCCTTGTCCCACAGTTTTGCCCAGTCGTCGGCATTGTCGTTCACATGCTTGATCAGTGGGCCCTGGGCGCGGATTTCAGCGCCGGTGGCGCGCAGGCGGCGGATGGCTTCTTCCGCGATATCGGTGGTGATTTCCTGCCAGTGGTTGTAGTGCGCCATGATCGCCACGTGCTTACCGGCGTCCACAAGGCGGGCAAACAGATCAATCAGTTCGTCTGCGTCCTTGTCGGTCACAAAACGGTATGGCCAGAAGGTCAGGGCCTTGGTGCCGATGCGAATGGTCTGGATGTGATCAAACTCCGGCTGCAGAAGCGGCTCCAGGTACTGGACCAGATTTTTGGTTTTCATCACCATGGGGTCGCCACCGGTGACCAGCAGATCACTGACTTCGGTATGCTCTTGCAAGTAGCCGTGAAGCTTTTCCGCTTCGGTGCTGGCCATCTTCAGGTCCTTGTCGCCCACGAACTGAGCCCAGCGGAAGCAGAAGGTACAGTAGGAGTGGCAGGTCTGGCCCTGGGCCGGGAAGAACAGAACGGTTTCGCGGTATTTGTGCTGAACGCCGTCCAGTACTTCGCCGTTCAGTTCCGGCATGTTCATTTCCATCTGGCCGGCCGGGTGCGGGTTCAGCTCGTCGCGAATTTCTTTCGCCACCGCCTGGATTTCTTTCTTCTCCGCGCCCTCACGATGCATATTTGCCATGCGCTCGTAATGCTCGTCCTTCAGCATGCCCTTCTGGGGAAACACCAACTGGTAAAGTGGGTCGTTCGGCACCTTGTTCCAGTCGATCAGCTCATTGATCACGTATTCGTTAACGCGGAAGGGCAGCACGCTGGCCACCACCTTCATTTCAAACAGGGTCTCTTCAGGGAGATTCTGGATAACGTCAATTTTATCGAGCTGGCGGTCTGTGTAGACCTTGAAACGCCGCTCTTCGAACTCGGCGGTTGGAATCCGGTTCGGGAACGTGACGATGGAGTTCATAGATCGCCCTCTTTGGTTGTGAGCCATAGTCTGGAGGGGTGGGCGTTGCCACCGCTCCGCTGGTCAAAAAACGGGCAGGCGAGTATACATAAATCTGAAAGTATTTTCAGGTCTAATCAAATTGGTAGGAATCCTACGACCTTGGTCTGAATGTGCTTGTTTGAGAGAGAAAAAGGCGCCATTCTTACGTAAGTAACCGAAATAGTCCGACAGGCTTTGGTGAATTTTCCTCAAAAATTGAACTTTCATGCCGAAATGTAGTAAAAATACTACCTAATCGTCGGTGTGGTTGTGCCGGTATGTGAATGCTGCCTGATTCGCCTGGCCAAAAGCCGAGTGACGCAAGGGCGCTTCAGGCAGTAAAACTGGCGATCGTGTTCTATGCTTGTTCAAGGTAACGAACAGGCGGATATCCATAATAAAACGCTCTGCATTTCATCGCAGCTTATCGATATTGCAAGGCGCTCAGCTGCTGATCGTGGCGTGCGCTGCACTTTTTAATGCCAAGGGGAGGTTTGATGTACCAGGACGATGATCCCATAGAGACCAGTGAATGGCTGGATGCGCTGGAGTCTCTGATCGAACAGGAGGGCGTTGATCGCGCCAAGTACATACTCGAAAGGCTCTCCGAACGAGCCAGCCGCGACGGCACTGAGTTGCCCTATTCCATCACCACGCCCTTCCGCAACACGATTCCTGTCACCCAGGAATCCAGAATGCCGGGTGATCTGTTCATGGAGCGGCGTATTCGCTCGCTGATTCGCTGGAACGCCATGGCCATGGTGCTGCGGGCCAATCAGCGCCCGGGTGATCTGGGCGGGCACGTGTCATCCTTCTCCTCGGCGGCCACATTGTACGATGTTGGCTTCAACTACTTCTTCCACGGCGGTGACGAGAAGCGTGAATCGGATCTGGTGTATTTCCAGGGCCACTCCTCTCCCGGCATTTATGCCCGTTCCTACCTGGAAGGGCGTTTTGACGAAGATCAGTTGGACAAGTATCGGGAAGAGGTTGACGGCGACGGCCTGTCATCCTACCCGCACCCCTGGCTGATGCCGGATTACTGGCAGTTTCCAACGGTGTCCATGGGCCTTGGGCCAATCCAGGCCATCTATCAGGCCCACGTGATGAAGTACCTGCACAGCCGCGAGCTGATCGACATGGGGGACCGCAAGGTCTGGTGCTTTGTTGGTGATGGCGAGTGCGACGAGCCGGAAACCCTGGGTTCCATCTCTGTGGCTGGCCGTGAAAACCTCAGCAACCTGATTTTCGTGGTTAACTGTAACCTGCAGCGTCTCGACGGCCCTGTGCGTGGTAACGGCAAGATTATCCAGGAACTGGAAGGCGTGTTCCGGGGAGCCGGTTGGAACGTGCTGAAAGTGGTCTGGGGCCGCATGTGGGATCCCCTGTTTGAGAAGGATGAGGACGGCCTGATGCAGCGTGTCATGGACGAAGCCGTTGACGGCGACCTGCAGAACTTCAAGAGCAACGGCCCGGCTTATACCCGTAAGCACTTCTTCGGCAAATACCCGGAGTTGTCCAAGATGGTGGAAAATCTCACCGACGAGGACATCAACAAGCTTAATCGCGGTGGCCACGATCCCTACAAGGTCTATGCAGCCTATCATCACGCCATTCACAACAATGGCGGGCGGCCAACGGTGATTCTGGCCCATACCATTAAAGGTTATGGCTTCGGTTCGGCCGGCGAAGCGCAAAACACGGCACACTCGCTCAAGAAGCTCGATATCGAGCAACTGAAGGCCTTCCGTGATCGCTTTGCGGTGCCGCTGAAGGACGAAGAGCTCAAGGACGTGCCCTACTACCGGCCGGCGCCGGACAGTCCGGAAATTGTTTACATGAACAAGCGCCGCCAGGAATTGGGTGGTTTCTATCCCAAGCGTCGCAAGGACTGTCAGCCGTTGCAGACGCCGCCACTGGATACCTTCAAGAACCTGCTGGAAGGCTCCAACGGTCGTGAGATCTCCACCACCATGGCGTTCGTGCGATTGCTGACGGCTCTGACAAAGGACAAGCGCATCGGTAAGAGAATTGTTCCGATCGTACCGGACGAGGCGCGTACCTTCGGGATGGAGGGCATGTTCCGCCAGATGGGCATCTACACCTCTGAAGGCCAGAAGTACGTGCCGGAAGACCGTGACCAGATTATGTACTACAAGGAAGACAAGAAAGGTCAGGTGCTTGAGGAAGGGATCAATGAGGACGGCTCGATGGCGGCCTGGATGGCAGCGGCGACCTCCTACAGCACCAACAACTTCCCACTGATACCTTTCTACATTTTCTACTCCATGTTTGGCTTCCAGCGTGTGGGCGACCTGGCCTGGGCGTCGGGTGACATTCAGGCTCGCGGTTTCCTGGTGGGTGGTACCGCCGGGCGCACAACGCTGAACGGCGAAGGCCTGCAGCACCAGGACGGCCACAGCCACATCCTGGCTCAGACCATTCCCAGCTGTAAGGCTTATGACCCGGCTTACGGCTATGAGATGGCCGTGGTGGTTCAGCATGGCATCAAGGAAATGTTTGAAGACAATCAGAACGTCTTCTACTACCTGACCATCGAAAATGAAAACTACGAGCAGCCCGCCATGCCTGAAGGCAAGGACCGCAAGAAAGTGGAAGACGGCATCATCAAGGGCATGTACCTACTGGATTCCGTTGAAACCAAGGGCCGTAAGAAAACGCCACGAGTTCAGATGATGGGCTCCGGTGCCATCCTTAATGAGGTGCGAGCGGCGGCGGAACTGCTGAAAGAAGACTTTGGTGTTGCCTCTGATATCTGGAGTGTGACCAGCTTCAACGAACTGGCCCGTGACGGCCTGCACATTGAGCGCTGGAATCGCCTGCACCCCGATGACACGCCCAAGAAATCGTACATCACACAATGCCTGGAGAAACAACAGGGACCGGTGGTGTCGTCCACGGACTACATCAAGTTGTTGTCCGAGCAGGTGCGTGCCTATATTCCGAAAACCTACCTGACCCTGGGCACCGACGGTTTCGGCCGCAGTGATACCCGCGAGAAATTGCGGAGTCACTTCGAGGTGGATCGATACTACGTGGCGGTGACCGCGCTGGCAGCCCTGGCACGGGACGGTGAAATCAAGAATGACGTGGTTCTCGACGCTATGCGCAAGTACGGAATCGATCGCAACAAAACGAACCCGGTGCTGAGCTAAGGAGACCGCCATGAGTGAACAGGAAATCAAGGTTCCGGATCTCG
>PBRG01000206.1 GCA_002726615.1 Marinobacter sp. | reverse complement strand
CGCCCCGAATCTGGCCGCCCAGTATCAGTGAGCAGCTGAAGTCCACATGGTTCACTTTACCCTCGGGGTTGTCGCGGTGAATAACCTCGCGGATGGTCCTGCCTACAACCTCTGCCGTCTCGAACATAGAGGTAGTGGAGAACACATTGGGGTCTTCGGAGCCGGCGCGTTTTTCCAGCAGGCTGATCACGCTCTGGCTGGTGGCCAGATTGCCGGCCGATAAAATCACCAGTTCCCGTTCCCCCGGCTGTTCAAAGACATGCATTTTGCGGAAGGTCGAAATCTGGTCAAAGCCCGCGTTGGTGCGGGAGTCGGATGCGAAAACCAGGCCGTCGGCCAGGCGCATCGCCACACAATAGGTCATGGGGCTACCCTCGGGTCATACTGGATGCGCTCAGTTTACCCGTTTCTGCGTAGAAAGCATGGAGCGGCGTGTGGAATTTGCACAGCTTTTTGTTACTGGCTTTCCCCGGCCATAGTGACCCAGGCACGGGTCTGCAGGTGCTCCATACCGCCACCGCTGCGAATGCCCCGCACCGGTGCCGCATCCCGGTAGTCCAGCCCGGTTGCCAGTTTGATATGACTTTCGGCTACGTTCAGCAGGTTTACCACATCAAAAGTATGCCAGTTGTGACCCAGCCAGGCCTCGGCCCAGGCGTGGGTGGCCAGGTGGTCGTCGCTAAACGTGTGGATGTAACCACTGACATACCGCACTGGCACCCCAATGTGGCGGCAGCAGGAGATGAATACATGGGTATGGTCCTGGCACACCCCCGCCTTCTGCTGAAAGGCCTCAGCGGCGGTGTGGGTCACCGTGGTGACGCCGGGCGTGAATTCGATATGCTCGAGGATGCGGTTCATCATCCTCACCAGGCTGCGCTTGTTGGCGGAGAACTGGCTGGCGAAGGCCTTGATGGCCTTGTCGGCGTCGGTCAGTGGGGTGTGGCGCAGGAACACCTCCGGCGGAAACGGTGAGTCGTCTTTGGTCAAAGGTTTACCCGTGAGCTCAACCACGCCCTCTGCCGTCAGTGTAATCTCCCTGGCGGCTTTGTCCATGGTCATCACGGTGACAATATTGCCGAAGCCGTCCGTCATCTGGCTGGTTTCGCCGGGGGCGTTCAGGTTCCATTCCAGTATCTTCTGCTGCGGTGTGTTACGGGGTGTCAGGCGCAGATACTGGATGCCTTTGTGCATGGGTTCGTCGTAGGTATAGGTGGTGTCATGGCGAATATTCAGCTTCATTGTTTCCACCCCATGTAGTCTTTCTGGATCTGGCCGGCAATGCGCTGGATGCGTTGCAGGAAATCGGTCAGATACTCATTCAGGCCGCGTTCGGCAATGTACTCACGATCGCCGTAGCGGATGTTGGCATACAGGCTTGTGGCCAGACGCCTGGCCCGGCGAGCCTCGCCGCTTTCGATCTGCTCCAGAAGATCCGCGATTTCCTCCAGGCAGGCGTGGAGCGAACGGGGAACATCCGGCTTGAGAATCAGCAGTTCGGCCACATTCATCGGTTCGATATTGTGACCGTAGGTGTTCTGGTAGGCTTCAAAGGCGGCCAACGAGTGCAGCAGCGCCGTCCATTCGAAGAACGACTGGGTAGGGTGCCCTTCCAGGGATTTGGTGGCCATGTGGTGGCGGATATTCAACACACGGGCGGTGGCGTCTGCACGCTCGATGAACGTACCCAACAGCAGGAAATGGAAGGCGTCATTGCGCAGCAGGGTGCCATAGGCCGCACCACGGAACACGTTTGAACGTTCGCGGGTCCAGTCAAACACCCGGCTGGCGGTGGATTCGGTCACCCCTTTATGGCGTAGTTCCTTCAGCTCCATCCAGGCCAGGTTAATACTCTCCCAGACATCTGCGGAGAGATTGCCCCGCACGTGCAAGGCGTTGTCCCGGGCGCTGCGGATAACACTGAACACGCTGGCGGGATGTCGGTCGTCCAGGAGTAGGAAATCAATCAGGTTCTGGGGAGTGATTTCCGGGTAGAGCTCGTGAAAGGTTTCGCGGCTACCGGTCACCAGCAATGGTACGGATAGCTGTTCCTCGCGGTCTTCGGGAACGTCGATCAACGCCATGGTGAGGCTGACGTCCAGCAGACGGGCCTGGGTTTCCGCCCGCTCAAGATATCGGGCCATCCAGAACAGACTTGATGCGGCTCGGCTCAGCATTCCTCGCCCTCCAGTACCCAGGTGTCCTTGGTGCCACCGCCCTGAGATGAATTCACCACCAGCGAACCCTCTTTCAGGGCCACCCGGGTCAATCCGCCGGGTACCATCTGCACTTTCTTGCCCGAAAGCACGAAAGGTCGCAGGTCGAGGTGCCGGGGCGCCACGCCTTCGTTTACAAACGTTGGGCAGGTAGACAGGCTCAGGGTGGGTTGGGCGATGTAGTTGTCTGGCCTGGCCTGCAACAGCGAGCGGAAATGGCTCAGTTCTTTTTTGCTGGCTTTGGGTCCGATCAGCATGCCGTAGCCGCCAGCGCCCTGGGTCTCCTTGACCACCAGGTCTGGCAGATTATCGAGGATGTACTTGAGGTCTTTTGGCTTGCGGCCCTGCCACGTGGGGACATTTTTCAGGATCGGTTCTTCGCCCAGGTAGAAGCGGATCATCTCGGGTACGAAGGGATAAATGGCCTTGTCGTCGGCGACGCCGGTGCCCATGGCGTTGGCAAGCACCACATTGCCGGTTCGGTAGGCTGCATAGAGCCCGGGAACGCCCAGCATGGAGTCCGGGTTGCCAGCCAGAGGGTCGAGGAAATCATCGTCGACCCGCCGGTAAATCACGTCCACCTGCTGCGGGCCAATGGTGGTCTTCATGTAGACCTTGTTGCGTCGTACAAACAGGTCTGCGCCCTCGACCAGTTCGATGCCCATCTGCCGGGCAAGGAAGGCGTGTTCGAAGTAGGCGCTGTTGAAGCGACCAGGGGTGAGCACCACCACGGTGGGATTGGGGTTCAAGGACGCCGCGCGCAGGGTTTCGCCCAGCAAAGCCGGGTAGTGTTCAACCGGTGCTACCGGGGCCTTGGCGAACAGTTCCGGAAACAGGCGCATCATCATGCGCCGGTTTTCCAGCATGTAGGAGACGCCACTGGGGCAGCGGAGATTATCTTCCAGCACGTAGAAGTCGCCGTCGTTGTGACGGATCAGATCGATGCCGGCTATGTGGGAATACAGATTTCGCGGCAGCTTGAGGTTTTGCATGCCGGGCTGGTACTGGGGATTGGCGAATACCTGCTCCGCACTGATCACACCGGCGCGAATAATGTCGAACTCGTGATAGATATCGAACAGGAAGCGGTTCAATGCGTGCACCCGCTGGCGTAAGCCAGCCTGCAGGCGTTGCCAGTCGCTGGCAGAGATCACTCGTGGGATCAGGTCAAACGGGATAAGCCGTTCTGCCCCCTGGTCTTCGCCATAGACGTTAAAGGTGATGCCCAGGCGTTGGAACAGCACGTCTGCCTCGCGGCGCTTCTCGGCTAACAGCGCTTCGTCGGACCTGATCAACCAGTCCTCCAGCATCCTGCAGCTGGGCCGTACCCGATTATTCTGGTCGAACAGTTCGTCGTAGATACCCTCGGGTGGGGTTTGTATCAACATAACCATGACCCTCTCCTGAACACGCCACCCACCGGATGCGGACGGTCGATATCCAGCCATTCCCATGATGTAAAGGAATAGCAAAAGGCAGGCCACTCTGGCGGCAAACCGTGGGTTTATCACCGGAACGGGTTATTTAAGCAAAGGTCAGGCGGGGGGAAGTGTCAATAAAAAGCATTGCCAGCCGCCAGGAAAGGCGGCTGGCGAGCAAGGGTTATTCCGCGGACGTAGCGCCGATGCGGTGGATGCTGACATCCGCACCGTTGAATTCTTCTTCGTCGGTGAGGCGCAGGCCGGAGATAGCGCTGACAATGCCGTAGACGATCAGGCCGCCGACAAAGGCCACCACAACACCGGCAACCGCGCCGATGATCTGCGACATCAGGCTGACGCCGCCCAGGCCCCCGAAGGCGTCCTGGCCAAAGATGCCGGCGGCAATGGCACCCCATACGCCGCACACACCGTGCAGGGGCCATACACCCAATACATCGTCCAGGCGCTCAATCTTGTCCTGGGCCCACTCAAACATGTATACGAAGATGGCGCCGGCGATGCCACCGGTAATCAGCGCACCGACGGGGTGCATCAGGTCCGAACCGGCGCACACTGCCACCAGGCCGGCGAGCGGGCCGTTGTGGATAAAGCCCGGGTCTTTGCGGCCCACCAACATGGCCACCAGAACGCCACCCACCATGGCCATAAGGCTGTTCACTGCCACCAGGCCGCTGATGCCATCCAGGGTCTGGGCGGACATCACGTTAAAGCCGAACCAGCCGACGGTGAGGATCCAGGCGCCCAGCGCCAGGAATGGAATGTTGGAGGGGGCAAAGGCCACCACACGGCCATTGCGGTAGCGGCCGTTACGGGCGCCGAGCAGGAGCACGGCGGCCAGGGCTATCCAGCCGCCCACGGCGTGCACCACAACCGAGCCGGCAAAGTCGTGGAAGGCTGCACCAAACTGGTTCTCCAACCAGGCCTGGAAACCGTAGTTACCGTTCCAGATCATGCCCTCGAAGAAGGGGTATACAAACGCCACGATCAGCCCCGAAGCGATGAGCATGGGGTAGAACTTCGCACGCTCGGCGATACCGCCGGAAACAATGGCGGGAATGGCGGCGGCAAAGGTCATCAGGAAGAAGAACTTGACCAGGTCATAGCCATTCGCGGCCGTCAGCTCTGACGCGCCGGCCATAAAGTGGCTGCCGTAGGCGATGTAATAGCCAATGAAAAAATAGGCCACGGCGGAGATGCCGAAGTCGGTCATGATTTTCACCAGGGCGTTCACCTGGTTCTTGTGGCGCACAGTGCCGACTTCCAGGAAGGCGAAGCCAGCGTGCATGGCCAGTACCATGATGGCACCGATCAGAATGAACAGGGTGTTGGCGCTTTCGGTCAGGGTATGTACTGCACTCGTGATATCCACGGGTTGGTTGCTCCTGATTTTATGGTTTTTATCCGCCGGTCACGGGCGGGTTGTGCATTGATAGCGTGCACACTAAGCAAGGAGTGTTCCATTTTGAGGCAAATTCAGAGAGGGTAGTCGATTAGGTGATTTTCAGCTCTGAAATCGGGCGGGATTGAGTTGAAGGTGGAGTGTTTGTGCTCTTTAATGGTGCGTTAATTGGGCGAGCGCACCAACATGGCCGCCTACCACAGTAATTCGTTCTGGTCGGAGTCGCCGGAACTGCGGGAATCCGGTGCAGTGGTCACATCGGCTTCGGGGTTCATGAGTTCTCTTAACCGCATCTCCTGTTCCTCGATCGGCCCGGACAGGTCGATGATGATTTCCACGCGACGATTTTTGGTACGGTTTTCGGAGGAGGTATTTGGTACCCGAGGCTCCGTAAACGCAAGCCCCGTGACCGCCAGCCGGGCAGGTTCCAACCGGCCTTCGGCGAGGAGCGCATTGGCAACCGCTGCTGCCCGAGCGGCGGACAGATCCCAGTTGCTGTAGAACCTCTGCGTACGGATGGGGATATCGTCGGTATGGCCTTCGATGGTCAGCTTGCCGGGGATCTCTACCAGTATGTCGGCCATTTCCAAAAGCAGGCCTTCAAACTCCCAGGTCAGATCGGCCGAACCGGAGGGAAAGGCGCCTTTCTCCTCCACGCGAATAACAATTCTCTGCTGTTCCAGGCTGACGTTTACCCGGCCGTCTTTGATGGCGGGTTCCAGAACCGACTGAACCTGCTCCAGGGTGTTATCTATTTCCTCCTGAATCGCGGCTTCCACGGCAACGTCGGTAGGGCTTTTCAAGGTTTCCAGCTCGGGCTGTTTCTCGGTTGTTGTCTGTTTGACTTCGTTGAGTACAGTGGGCTCGGGCGGTGCCGGAGAGAACTTATCGAAAATCGGGCTGGTACCCATGGGTATTTCAAGGACGGGCACCTCGCGCTGTACGCCAAACGCTTTCGACAGTTCGCCGGCGATCTGTTTGAACTTTTGTGCGTCGATCTCGGAGAATGACAACAGCAGGACGAAAAAGCACATCAGCAGCGACATCAGGTCCGCGAATGTCACTACCCAGGCGGGTATGCCCGCTTTTTCCTCTTCTGGCAATTCATCCATGACTAAGCGCCTGCGGTCTCGGCTTCTGAGGTTTTCTCACGCTCTTTCGGCGTCAGGTAACTCGACAGCATCTGTTCGATAACCCGCGGATTGGTGCCTTCCTTTATGGCAACCAACGCATCGATATAGAGCGATTGCAGGCGCGCTTCCTCGGTCATTCTCAGCGAGAGTTTGTCCGCGATGGGGGTGGCAATCATGGTGGCGATCATTGCACCGTAGAGTGTGGTTAGCAGGGCCACCGCCATAGCAGGACCGATGGATTTCGGGTCTTCCATATTGGACAGCATCTGCACCAGACCGATGAGCGTGCCGATCATGCCCATGGCGGGGGCCACGTCTGCCATTGCGGTAAAGACTTTTGCGCCAGACCGATTGTGATCCAGCGTCAGTAAGCGTTCTTTGGAGAGCAGGTGTTTGATGGTTTCGGCGTTCTGACCATCGACCAGCATCTGTATTCCCTGGCCAAGAAAGGGCGAGCCGACTTCACGGTCTTCCAGGCCCAGGACACCTTCCTTGCGGGCAATATTGGCCACTTCTATCAGCTCATCAATGCTTTCACGGGTGTCCGGCAAGCGGAATTTGAACGCTCGAGCGGCTACTTTGAAGGCGCTGAAGAACTGGCTGAAGCTGAATTTCGCCAGCACGACAAGCATGGTGCCACCGACCACAATCAGTATTGAGGGAGGGTTGATGAAGACATCCGGCGATACGCCAAGTATGACGGCAGAAGCAATAAGCAGGATGGCCCCGACGAGGCCGATCAGGGTGGCAAAATCCACGAGAGCTCCAAAGGGTTTAGTGATTCAGAGGGCTTTTGAAGATTAACGGTAGTCCACAATTGAATCAATCGCTATCCGTAAGCGTTTGTGTTTCTGTTTTAAGATCTTTCCACGCAGCGTAACGAAGCAGGTCGGATTCCACCAGGGCCAGGCATGCGGCCACCACACCGGCGTCGTCCAGCAGGCCGAATCCCAGCAGCAGGTCCGGAATCAAATCCAGGGGGTTGAGCACGTAAACAAGGGCGCCGGCTATTGCCGCAATGCTTTTCCAGGGTACTTCCCGATAGTTGCCTTGCCAGTAGTCCCTCAGCATGGAAAACATCAGCCGGATGTCAGTACTGAAGCGGCTCAGTTTGCCACTGTTCCTGACTTTGTCCTCAATGGCTTGCTGGCGGTCGAGCAGGGCTCCCACATCTCTGCGGTGAACCTTGTCAGCCTCCTGATTCAACTGTTCGTTTGCCGTGCGCTTGCTAAAACCTGTCATCGGGCTATTCCTGTGGGGGATGGCCTTGCAGTTCCATGATCCATGAAGCCTGCGACAATGCCAAGGATGTTTGCGAGGCGATTTACGATCATGGTTATACTGGTGGCATGACCGATTACGTGAAACAGAATCCCTCGTCCTTTCCCGATGCGCTTTTGTGCGAAGCCCGAGGTCTTGAAGTTCTGGCAGACACTCTCAAGGCGGCTGGTGTCAGCAGGCTGCATGTGCCGGAGGTGAAAGCCGTATCAGCCCGCGAGCTGGTCATTCCAAAGATCGATTCCGGCCCGGCGAGCGAGGAAGCCATGGCCGCGCTTGGCGAAGGCCTGGCACAGATGCATGCGGTACGTCAGCCTGAGTACGGGTTCGACGCCGATAATATGATTGGGTTGTCACCACAGAAGAACCGTCTGACAGACGATTGGGGCGCGTTTTTCCTGAGAAATAGATTGGGTGTACAGGTAGGCATGATCGGCAATGCCCATGTCCGGAAAGAGTTTGAAGCGGTGCTTGAGCGTCAGTGCGACGAGCTCGCCCGGTTTCTGAATGAGCATTGCGAACACCCAAGCCTGCTTCACGGCGACCTATGGTCCGGGAATGTCCTGTTCGACAGCGCCGGGCCATGGCTCATTGATCCGGCGGTTTATTACGGTGACCGGGAGGCGGACATTGCCATGACAGAGCTGTTTGGTGGCTTCTCCTCGGCTTTTTATCGTGCCTATGACCGGGTCTACCCCAGAACGGATGTCTACGACACCAAACGGGCCATCTACAACCTGTACCACACTCTCAATCACTACAACCTTTTCGGAGCATCCTATCTGAGCGCCTGTCGCCACAACCTGGATGTGGTGGCCTCGCTGTAAGCGTGGCCGCTACCACCAGGCCTTGTCCCACATTTCCGGATTGG
>PBRG01000205.1 GCA_002726615.1 Marinobacter sp. | reverse complement strand
TCGATCTCGTCGCCCTCGGCCACGCGCCATTCCACCACTTCGCATTCGACGATGCCTTCGCCGATGTCCGGAAGGATGAAGTCCTCCGTTGGGTCATTGCCATCGGCTTCGCCGGAGCTGGCTTGTGCCTGGGTTGCCGGCGTTTCTTTGGCGGTTTCCGGGGCTTTGGGCTCAGGCGTTGAATCTTCCTGGCTGTCGCCGCCTTCCTCCACCAGTTCAAACAGTGGGGCGTGCACTTTCGCGATGTCCCCTTCCTTGTGATAGAGGCGTGTTACCTTGCCTTTATAGGGCGCCGGGATTTCCACCAACGCCTTGTCGGTCATGACCTCGGCCACTGGCTGGTCTTCTTCGATGATGTCACCTTCACTGACCAGCCATTTAACCAGTTCGCACTCCACGATACCTTCGCCGATATCGGGCAGTATAAAATCACTCATGATTGCTCTCCTGTCCTGATATCAACCTAGAAATCCACGCTCGATCTGATGGCCTCGTAGACCTTCAGGTGATTGGGCAGGTGCTCTTTTTCCAGCACCAGCGGGAAGGGGGTGTCCATCCCGGTCACGCGAGCGATCGGGGATTCCAGGTACAGGAAGCAACGCTCCTGTATGGTCGCCGCGATTTCACCGGCAAAACCACCGGTCAGTGGTGCTTCGTGGGTGACCACCAGGCGCCCGGTTTTGAGCACCGATTTGGCCACGGTTTCCACATCCCAGGGCAGGATGGTTCTCAGGTCAATGACCTCACAGGAAATGCCCTCTTTCTCCGCCCTTTCGACGGCGTGCTCAATCACTTCCATCTGCGCACCCCAGCCCAGCACGGTGATGTCGGTGCCTTCCTTGATCACTTCGGCTTCGCCCAGCGGCAGCCGGTAATCTTCGTCGGGCACTTCCCCGACCGAGGCGCGGTAGAGGCGCTTGGGTTCGAAGAACAGGGTCGGGTTGGGATCGTGGATGGCGCCCAGTAGCAGGCCCTTGGCTTGGTGCGGGTTGCGTGGCACCACGATCTTCAGGCCCGGGGTGTGGGCAAAGTAGGCTTCCGGTGACTGTGAGTGATAAAGACCGCCGGCGATGCCGCCGCCGTAGGGCGCACGAATCGTCAGCCCACCGACATCGAACAGGCTGCCCGAGCGGTAGCGGAACTTGGCCGACTCGTTCACGATCTGGTCGAAGGCCGGGAAAATGTAATCGGCAAACTGAATCTCGGCTACGGGCACAGAGCCCTGTGCGGCCAGGCCGTTGGCAAAGCCGACGATACCCTGCTCGACCAGGGGCGTGTTGAAACAGCGGGCCTTGCCGTATTTCTGTTGCAGGTTGCTGGTGGCGCGGAACACACCACCGAAAATGCCCACGTCTTCACCGAAACACAGCACCCGCTCGTTAGCGGCCATGGCAGTGTCGAGGGCGTTGTTGATGGCCTGGAGCATATTCATCTGGGGCATCTCACGCACCTCCCTTTGCTTGTTCTGCGGTTTTCGGGTATTCGTCCGGATGCCGGCGGATGTGCGCCTTGAGTTTGTCGAACTGCTCGGCCAGGCCCGGTGGTACTTCGTCGTAGACGTCGCTCACCAGGGTATCGAGCGCGGGTGGCGGCCGCTTTTGTGCCCGTTTCATGGTTTCGAGCACTTCCCGGCGCATGTTTTCCTGCAGTTGCTTCTCATCGTCCTCGCCCCACCACTTCTTGCGTTCGAGCCAGAGGCGCATGCGCAGGATCGGGTCTTTCTCGCGCCATACCGCTTCCTCGTCTTTGCTGCGGTAGCCGGAGGGGTCGTCAGAGGAGGAATGCGCTGCCAAGCGGTAAGTCATGGTTTCAATCAAAACTGGCCGGTTGTGTTCCACCGCCAGCTTGCGGGCCTCTTTGGTGGCCTCATGCACGGCCAGGATGTCGTTGCCATCGACACGGATCACGTCCATCTTGTAGCCATAGGCCCTGGGTGCCACGCCGTCTGCGGCAAACTGCTCGGTGGCAGGGGTGGAAATGGCGTAGCCGTTGTTCCGACACAGGAAAATAACCGGAACGCGGTGGACGGCGGCCATGTTCAGGGCGGCATGGAAGTCCCCTTCGGAGGCGGCACCTTCACCGAAGTAGGTGATGGTGCAGTGGCCTTCGCCCGCCAGCTTCTGACCGTAGGCGTAGCCCGTGGCCTGGGGGATCTGTGTGGCCAATGGCGACGAGATGGTCATGTAGTTCAGCTTGCGGGAACCGTAATGAACCGGCATCTGGCGACCTTTGCCGTAGTCCAGTTCGTTGCCGAACAGCTGGTTCATGAACTCATCGATGGAGAAGCCGCGATAAGTCAGTGCGCCCTGTTCACGGTACTGAGCCATGATCATGTCGGCGTCATCCAGTGCGGCGGTACTGCCGATCACCGCGGCTTCCTCGCCGGTGCACTGCATGTAAAAGCTCAGGCGCCCCTGCCGTTGGGCCGCGAGCATACGTTCGTCGAGAATCCGGGTGGTGACCATCGCCCGGTAGATGCGCAGGGCTTTGTCTTTGTCGAGCTCAGGAGCCTTGGCGCCTTTGTAGAGCGAGCCGTCCTGCTTGAGTAACTTGAAGGTGGGAATTCGGAACTCCGCACCGTCGGTAAAAACCGGGTTATAAACAACTTTGGATTTTGTTGTTGTCATAATCCTCTTCCTGGGGTAGTGGCCTGAGGAACAAAACACCCCTTGTGAGGGTGTCGATGCTTGCTTTGAGTATAGCCAAACTGACGGAACCTGGTGCGGCCCGGGTCAATAGCGGCTAAAGTTTACCTTAACGTAAACTGGATCGTTCTGGTAGACCCCGGCGGGGGATTTTTTACTCAGGGTAGAGCGGGTCGGGTGTCACACTGACGAGCGTGTCGTCATTGCCAATATTGACGGTGCCGTCCTGGACGGTGCATTGCAGGTTCATGCCACGCTCAGCCAGGGCAGCCAGCGACTCGGTGTCGTCTGCAGGCAGGTCGATGATGGTGAGGTTGTCGAAGCGAGTCAGCTTGCCCTGATGTTTTTCCCACCACAGCGGCACGGCGCGGCCACCGTAGGTGTAGAGAATCACTTTATCGGCGCGGTTGCAGGCCTTGCGCAGGCGGCTCTCGTCGGGCAGGCCGAGCTCGATCCACAGTTCGATTTCGTCGCTCAGGCTTTTTTGCCACAGATCCGGCTCGTCGTCCGTGCTGATCCCTTTGGTGAATTCCAGGTTCTCACTGGCGTTCAGTATGAAAGCCAGCAGGCGTATCATCATGCGTTCGTCGGTTTCCGAGGGATGACGGGCGATGGTGAGGTGGTGGTCACCGTAATAGTGCCGGTCCATATCCGCGATGTTCAGTGTTGCTTTAAAGATGGTTGCCTTGAGCGCCATGGGGTATCCGAACTGGTGTCAAACTTTGGGTATGGGCTAGTGTAGAGCAATTCGTTACTTGATGAGCATGACAATATGTCGATGTTGCGGGGTTTCCTGACTCTGGTTTTATGTTTCATGCTTGGCGAAGCCTTGCGACTGGTTTTCCTTATTCCGGTCAGTGGCGGTGTACTGGGCATGATTCTGATGACGATAACGCTGATGTTGAAGGGCAGTGTCAGTGACGACCTGGCAACGGCGAGCCAGGGGCTGATTTCGGTGCTGGTGCTGCTGATCATGCCAGGCGTGGTGGGTGTGTTCTTCTCTGCTGATCAGTTCAGCGGGCAGTGGCTGGCGGTGTCGGTGGCGCTGTTGGTTGGCACCTTTTTGAGTGTACTGCCCACACTGCTGCTGATGGCGTCGCTGGTCAGGGCAGGGCAGCGGAGAGCGTCGGATGACTGACCTCCCGGAGCGTTTTCTCGCACTTCCCAATACCCTGTCTGCGAGCCCGATACTGGCGATTGGGTTAACCCTTGGCGCGTTCTTTGCCGGCAACTGGCTTTTCCGGCGGATGGGACGCCCGCTTTGGCTGCCTCCGGTGGTGCTTTCCGCCTTCCTGCTGTCGGCCACCATCGCGCTACTGTCTCTCGATTACACCCGGTATCAGCAGGGTGCCCAGTGGCTGATGCTGCTGCTCGGGCCGGCCACCGTCGCGCTGGGCATACCGCTGTACCAGCAGATGCACCACGTGCGGGCGTTGTGGCGTCCGATTCTGTGCACCCTGCCAGTAGCGGCCACCCTGGCGGCCGTGTATGCGGTCGTGATCGCCTGGGCCCTGGGGGCGACGCCTCTGGTGCTGGCGTCCCTGGCGCCGAAGTCGGTGACCGCACCCATTGCCATCGGTATTACCGAACAACTGGGCGGTTCGGTGCCCCTGATGATGGGCGGACTGCTGGTGACCGGTGTTGTCGCAACGCTCTTTGTCGACCTGCTTTCCAGGGTGTTGTCGATCACCGATGACCGCATTCTGGGTTTTGCGCTCGGGCTGAACGGCCATGCGGTGGGAACGGCACGAGCGTTCGAGATCAGTCGCACAGCTGGTGCGTTTGCCTCGCTGGGAATGGGGCTCACGGGGGTGTTCACCGCGCTGATTCTTCCGCTGGCGTTCCGTCTTTGGTGAGCGCCCCAAGCAGGGTCATTCACTTCACGAATAACGCCAAGTCGCAATTTCGATTGCTGTTCGGGTTTTCCACGACTAGTTTTTAGCGCAGACATCTGGCGAGAAATTGCGCCGATGTGCCGCAAAAACTCTTAAAACAGCGACGGAAAACGCGATGAAAACACTACTGACTGCTTTTGTTGGTTCCATGGCCCTGGCAACCGCCCCGATGGCGATGTCTGCCGAGGCGAACAAGGAACTGAAAATGGCGTACGACGCCGATCCTGTAAGCCTGGATATTCACGAACAGCTCTCCGGCGGCATGTTGCAGTTAAGCCACATGACCTTTGATCCCCTGATCCGCTGGACCAAGGACCTCGGCTTCGAGCCGCGCCTGGCAAAAAGCTGGGAGCGTATTGATGAGAACACCATGCGCTTCGAGCTGCGTGAAGGTGTGAACTTTCACTCTGGCAACGAGCTGACCGCCAAAGACGTCAAATTCACCTTTGACCGCCTGAAGCAGAGCCAGGACTACAAAGCGATCTTCAAACCGTTCAGCGAACTCAAGGTCATTGACGACTACACCTTTGAGCTGGTGACCACCGAGCCATACCCGCTGCTGCTGAACACCGCTACTTACATCTTCCCGCTGGACAGCGAGTTCTACACTGGTAAGACCGAAAGCGGAAAAGACAAGAGCGCCATCACCAAGCACGGCAACTCTTTTGCTTCCGAGAATCTGTCCGGCACTGGCCCTTACGTCATTACCGGTCGTCAGCAGGGCGTGCGTGTCGAATTTGAGCGCTTTGACGATTACTGGGATACCGAATCCCCAGGGAACGTCGGCAAGATCGTGCTGACTCCGATCAAGGAAAATAACACCCGTGTTTCTGCGCTGCTATCTGGTGGTGTGGATTTCATTGCGCCGGTGCCGCCCACGGATTTGGAGCGAATCCGTCGTGACAAAAACTCTGACCTGGTCACAATGAGCGGTACCCGCATCATCCTGTTCCACATGAACCAGGACCGGGTGGAAGCGTTCAAGAACCCGAAAGTGCGCGAGGCCATTGCCTATGCCATCAATCAGGAAGGCATCGCTGCCAAGATCATGAAGGGCTTCGCCACCCCGGCTGCTCAGATGTCTCCGGACGGTTACCAGGGCCACAACGACTCCCTGGCGCCCCGGTTTGATGTCGAAAAAGCCCAGCAATTGATGAAGGAAGCCGGTTACGAAGACGGTTTCACCATCTCCATGATGGCGCCGAATAACCGTTACGTGAATGACGACAAGATCGCCCAGGCGGTGGCCGCCATGCTGGCGCGCATCAATATCAAGGTGGATCTGAAGACGCTGCCGAAAGCTCAATACTGGCCGGAGTACGACGCCCGCGCCGCTGACATGATGATGATCGGCTGGCACGCAGACACCGAGGACTCCGCCAACTTCTTCGAGTTCCTGACCTTCTGCCCCGATGCGGAGAGCGGTGACGGCCAGTACAACGCCGGCAACTACTGCAACCCGGACATCGACGAGCTGGTCAACAAAGCCAACGTAGAGACGGATCTGGACAAGCGCACCGCCATGCTGAAAGAGGTGGAGCAGCGCCTGTACGACGATGCCGCGTTCGTTCCCCTGCATTGGCAGGACCTGGCCTGGGCCAGCAAGAAGAATGTGAAGATCGAGCCGATCCTCAATGTGATGAACTTCCCGTACCTGGGCGACCTGGTCGTGGAGTAACAGCCTTTATGGGCGGGCCGGCTTCGGAACAGCCTGGAGCCGGCCTTTTGTTTGCAGCTTGACCCGGAATTTTTCATGTTAGCGTTTTTGGTTCAGCGGATTTCCCAGGCCGTACTGGTCATGTTCGTGATCAGTGTGATTGCTTTCGCCATTCAGGATGGCCTGGGCGACCCGCTTCAACAGATGGTGGGCATGTCCGTCTCGCAGGATGAGCGGGAAGCGATCCGTGAAGAAATGGGACTGAATGACCCATTGGTTGTGCAATACGTCCGATTCGCCGGTAACGCCCTGCAGGGCGACCTGGGTATTTCCTATTTTTACGGAAAACCCACCATGGACGTCATCCTCGAGCACTTGCCTGCCACCCTGGAGCTGGTAATCGGGGCCAGTCTGATTATCGTCATTTTCTCGGTGCCCATCGGGGTGTTCGCCGCGATTCGGCCTCAGGCCTGGCTGTCCAAATTCTTCATGGGGGTCAGTACCGTCGGGATTTCCATCCCGGTATTCCTGACCGCCATCGTACTGATTCAGATTTTCTCTATCGGTGTCACCGTTGACTGGTTCCCGCAGGATGCTGGCTGGGGGCAGTGGCTGAACGCCGCACTATCCACCGAAGGCGGTTTGCCGTCCTACGGCCGGGGCGATGACCTGACGCCGCTGTTCGGCACCTGGGAATCGGGGTTTTTCTCCCAAGGCGGCATCCTTCATCTGATCCTGCCGTCGGTGTCGCTGGCGTCCATCATGCTGCCGCTGTTCATTCGCCTGATCCGAGCGGAAATGATGGAAGTGCTACAAAGCGACTACATCCGCTACGCCCGGGCCAAGGGCCTGAGCTCTTCGCGGGTCTATTTCCTGCACGCGCTCAAGAACACCATGCTGCCGGTGATTACCGTGGGCGGTGTGCAGATCGGCATCATGGTGGCCTACACCATCCTCACGGAAACCGTGTTCCAGTGGCCCGGTGTCGGGCTGATGTTCCTGGAGGCCATCACCCGCAGCGATATTCCCCTGATCGTGGCGTACCTGATGGTGGTAGGTCTGATCTTCGTGATTACCAATACCGTGGTGGATCTGATCTACGGTCTGGTGAATCCCACCGTAAAACTGACAGGTAAGAAAGCATGACGACGGCGACTCTTTCACGCTGGGATCGCTTTCGCGAGTCCTTCCTCTGGTACAGCTTCAAGCGCGACAAGGTGGCGATTGCCAGTTTTATCGTGCTGGTGTCTATGGTGCTGGCCGCCATCTTTGCGCCTTTGCTGGCGCCGGCCGACCCCTACGACCTGGCGCAGATTAATATCATGAACTCCGAGCTGCCGCCGGTCGGCCTGGATGGCTCCGATCCGGCCTTCCCGCTGGGCACCGACGCCCAGGGCAGGGATCTGCTCTCTACCATTCTGTACGGCACCCGAGTGTCGCTGCTGATCGGGTTTGGCGCGGTTGTTCTGCAAGCGGCATTAGGCATCCTGTTTGGCCTGCTGGCGGGCTATCTGGGCGGTCGGGTCGACTCCATTCTGATGCGGATTGCCGATGTGCAACTGTCGTTTTCCACCCTGATGGTCGCGATCATCGTCGGTGCCGTGTTCAAGGCCAGTTTCGGCAACCTGATGTTTGGCGAGATCGCTATCTACATGCTGATCTTTATCATCGGTGTTTCGGAGTGGCCTCAGATTGCCCGCACGGTGCGGGCCTCGGTGCTGGCGGAGAAGAAAAAGGAATACGTGGATGCGGCGAAGGTGATGGGGTTTCGCACCCGCCGGATCATGTTTCGCCACATTCTGCCCAATACCCTGTCACCGATTTTCGTCATTGCCACGGTACAGATCGCCAACGCGATCATTTCCGAGGCGGCGTTGTCGTTCCTCGGTCTTGGCATGCCGGAAACCCAGCCGTCGCTGGGCTCGCTGATCAAATCCGGTTTTGACTACATCCAGAGTGGTTCCTGGTGGATCACCCTGATCCCCGGCCTGGTGCTGGTGGTGCTCGTACTGGTCATCAACCTGTTAGGCGACTGGCTGCGGGATGTCATGAACCCACGGCTGTACAAGGGGTAACGCCATGCCATTGCTGGAAGTAAACGATCTTGTTGCCCGCTTCGCCGTGCGAGGGGGAGACCTTACCGCCCTGCGAGGCATCAGTTTCAGTCTCGACAAGGGCGAGCGCCTGGGGCTGGTGGGGGAATCCGGCGCGGGTAAATCCGTGGCGGCTTTCTCCATTCTCAACCTGATTGCCCGGCCCGGTTTTATCGCCTCTGGACAGATCCTGTTCGAGGGCAAGGACCTGGCAGCGATGAGCGAGCGGGAGCTGCGCAAGATTCGCGGCAACCGCATCGCCATGATTTTCCAGGACCCGATGATGACCCTGAACCCGGTGCTGACCATTGGCACCCAGATGGTGGAAGCGCTCAAGGCACACCGCCGGATCAGCACCAGGGCGGCCCGGGATATCGCCCTGACCAAACTGCGCAAGGTGCAGATTCCGTCGCCGGACAAACGCCTGGATCAATACCCCCATGAACTGTCCGGCGGCATGCGCCAACGGGTGATCATCGCCATCGCATTGCTGCTGGACCCGGAAATCATCATCGCGGATGAGCCGACGACGGCCCTGGATGTGACGATTCAGGCGGAGATCATGGCGTTGTTGTTGGAGCTGTGTGAGCAGGACAACGTGGCGCTGATGCTGATCACCCACGATCTGGGCGTGGTTTCCCAGGTCACCCAGCGCATGTTGGTGATGTATTCCGGTCGGATCATTGAGCAGGGGCCCACCCGCGAAATCATCAACGACGCCCAGCATCCCTATACCCAGGGGCTGATCAATGCGCTGCCCCAGATGGGCGAGCCCGGAGAGCGGCTGTTCCAGATCCCCGGCTCGATGCCGTCGCTGAAGAACGTGCCCACAGGCTGCCCCTTCCATCCGCGCTGTGCCTTCGCCACCGATCAGTGCACTCGCCTGATGCCCGAGTATGTCCGCTCGGGTAACGTGGACGTGGCCTGTTACGAAGTCAGCAACCTTATTGAGCAGGAGAAACGCATGCAGGAGGTGGAATCGTGACCTCCCCATCATCCACGCTGGTCGATATTCGAGGCCTGGAGAAGAAGTTTGATCTTTCCGGTGGCCTGCTGGAACAGATTTCGTTCAAAGGCGGTCGGTTTCATCGAAAACAGGAGGCCGTTCATGCGATCAACGGCGTCGATCTTCAGGTTCAGAAAGGCGAGGCGCTGTGCGTTGTAGGCGAGTCCGGCTGTGGTAAATCGACCGTGGCTCGCACCGTCATGGGGTTGTTGTCTCCCAGCGCCGGTGAGATCCACTACGATGGCCAGCGTATCGACCATCTTGACGGTAAAGAGGTGCTGCCCTACCGCCGCAAGATGCAGATGATCTTCCAGAACCCGTACGCCTCGTTGAACCCGCGGATGACCATCCAGCAAACCCTGGAGGAACCGATCCGTTTTCATCAGCCGGATGCCACGGAGTCCCAGATCCGTGACAAGGTGCAGGATGTCATGGAGTCGGTGGGGATCGACCCGGACTGGGGCAGCCGTTTTGGTCATGAATTTTCCGGCGGTCAGCGCCAGCGCATTGCCATTGCCCGGGCGCTGGCGGTGGACCCCGAGTTCATCGTAGCGGACGAGCCGATTTCTGCGCTGGACGTCTCCATTCAGGCCCAGGTGCTCAACCTGATGATGGAAGCTCAGGAAAGCCGCAATTTGACCTATCTCTTCATCACTCATGATCTGGCTGTGGTAGAGCACTTTGGTACCCGGGTCGCAGTCATGTACCTTGGCCGGGTATGCGAGTTGGCAGATACCAGAACGTTGTTCAGTACCCCGAGGCATCCATACACCCAGGCGTTGCTGTCGGCCATTCCAAAGCTGGAGGACGACCGGCCCAACCATATCCGGTTACAGGGCGAGGTTCCGACACCTGTAGAGTTGCCGTCAGGTTGCGTCTTCCATGGTCGCTGCCCGTATGCCGACGACCGATGCCGACAGCAAATACCTCAGTTGATAGCGACGGATGGCGGCGCCCAGGTTGCGTGTCACGCGGTGGAGGAAGGGCGGCTATAGCCAGTTCCCCACGATGGGCTATGATGCCTGACAACCATTCCCGACGCTGGTAACACCATGGAAATACGCTGGCTTGAAGACTTCATGGCGCTGGCCCGAACGCGTCATTTCTCACGTGCCGCTGAACTGCAGCATGTGAGCCAGCCGACGTTCAGCCGCCGCATCAAGCTTCTTGAGGAAGCCATGGGAGCGACACTGATCAACCGCCAGACCCTGCCGCTGTCTTTGACTCCGGCAGGGGAGGCGTTTGTTGAGCTGTGCGAACGCGTAACGCGGGATGTTCGTGAAACCAAAGACCGGATCAGTGACATGGAGTCCGAGGCGTCTGCCCGGATCAGTGTGGGGTCAACCCAGGGGCTGTTTTCCCATTTCTATCAGGGGTGGGCGCAGCAGGAGGGATTGGCTGAGCGGCTGCAGCTGAACCTGAAAGCCACCAACTGGGTAGGAGAGCAGTTTCTGGATGCGCTGGATAATGGCGAATGTGACCTGGTGCTGTGCTACTGGCACGAGGATCTGCCCTGGAAAGATCATCTGAGCGAGGACCGCTACGAGTGGGTGACGCTGGCGAGGGAGTTTCTGGTGCCTGTAAGTGTGGCCGATGAAAACGGGCAACCACGATTTGCGCTGCCGGGCACGCCAGAGCAGCCCGTTCCGCTGATTGCCTATCACTCCCGGGGGTTTCTGCAGTCTGCCATTGAGGGGCACCTGAACAGGCGCAAGCTGCCAGCCAACCTGCTGCCACTGAATGAAAATACCCAGTCGGCCAGTATCAAGGCGCTGGTAAAACAGGGCTTTGGCATGGGGTGGCTGCCGCAACGAATGACGGAAAAGAGCGAGCGTTTTGGCAGCCTCACCCGGGCCGGGGACAAGCGTTGCGACGTGCCATTGGAGATCCGCTTGATCCGCCTGCGTGAGCCCCGTTCCGACGATCTGCTAACCCTCTGGAAAAAACTGGAAAACAAGCATGTCTGACACCGAGTTACTGTCACTGCAGACGGATCATATTCGCACGCTTCAGCAGCGTTACGAACAGGCTATCACCGAGCAGGGCTATGACGGACTGCTGATCAGTTCCGGTGCTGCCCCCGTGCGTTATGGTGACGACCAGGGGTGGCATTTTCAGGGTTTTGGCCCCTTCCTGCACTGGACCGGGCTGACCGGGCAGGAACACAGCTGGTTACTTCTCCGGCCCGGGAAAAAGCCGATACTCAGTCTTTATCACCCCGTGGATTTCTGGCATGCCACCCCGGAGTTGCCGGACGAGCCCTGGCTGCAGTCGATGGAGGTATGTTTCAGCGATCGTCGGGAACCGCCCGTTATGGACTTCAACGGCTGGCTTGCCGTTGTGGGCGATCCGTCCCAGTTGTCCGGGGTTGATGGTGAGCATAATCCGGAGGGCCTGTTGTCCGCTCTGGACGAAACCCGGGTGCATAAGACCCCTTATGAAATAGCCTGCCTGGCCCGTGCCAACCTCATTGCCATGCAGGGCCACCGGGCGGCCCGGGAGACGTTTCTGGACGGAGGCAGTGAGTTTGAAATAAACCTGGCCTACCAGCAGGCGACTGGGCAACGTGAAGCCCAGGCGCCATACCACAGTATCATCGGCGTGAATGAGCACGCGGGCACCCTGCATTACCAGTACTATGACACCGAAGCGCCTGTGCGCCCCCGCAGCCTTCTGATCGACGCCGGTGTGCGTTTTCGCGGTTACTGTTCCGACATTACCCGCACCACGCCCGGGGCAGGGGAAAGACGTTTCGCCGCGTTGATTCAGGGGCTGGAGCAATTGCAGCAGCGGCTATGCGGAATGGTTGCACCTGGCGTGGATTATGTGGCGATCCATCGCAAGACCCACCAAGGCATTGCGGCTCTGTTGAATGCCGCCGGAGTCGTTCAGGGGGTGGACGACGAAACCCTGGTGGAGCAGGGCGTTACCCGGGCGTTTTTCCCGCACGGTATTGGCCATTTCCTGGGAGTTCAGGTGCATGACGTCGCTGGCAAGAAAGCGTCGTCGCCATCAGACGCCCCATTCCTGCGCCTGACCAGGCCCCTGGAGGCAGGCATGGTCGTAACCATCGAACCGGGGTTCTATATCATTCCTTCATTGCTGGACCCGGTATTGAACGGTCCACTCGGCAAGAATTTTAATCGTTCAGCGATTGATGAGTTGCGAGGCTGCGGTGGTATCCGCATTGAGGATAATGTCGTTGTCACACCCGATGGAGCCCGGAACCTGACCCGTGAGGCGGACGGTTAAAAAGATTTTGCACAAAAATCGCTCTTTGGGCTTGCAAATCCGCATGCAAATGACAATAATTATCACTAGCTTTGTTGTCGTTAGTGAGATGATCCTATGTACGTATGCCTTTGCCATGGTGTGACAGACCGAGAAATCCGTGAAGCCGCCGACAATGGCGTCAGTTCCATGCGTCAGCTTGGCAAGGAGCTCGGTGTTGGCACGCAATGTGGTCGCTGTGCCTGCACAGCACGGGAAATTCTCCGCGAAAGCCGAACTCCAGACTACCTGGCCATGGCTGACATGTTAGCCCAGCCCGCCTGACGGACAGGTTTGATAGAGCGGAATCCGTTCTTGCCTGCACCTGATTCCTAAATGTGATTTTTTCTCCCCGTGTGAAAGACTATCCTTGTAAGGATCGCACACTCACGAAAGGAGATCCGTCATGAAAGGCGACAAGAAAGTCATCCAGTTCCTGAATAAAGTGCTCGCCAACGAGCTGACCGCCATCAACCAGTACTTCCTCCATTCCCGCATGTACAAAGACTGGGGCATCACCAAACTGGCGGAAAAGGAATACGAAGAGTCCATCGACGAAATGAAGCATGCGGATCTGCTGATCGAACGCATTCTGTTTCTGGAAGGGCTGCCTAATCTCCAGGATCTCAATAAGCTGCTGATCGGTGAAAACGTCGAAGAAATGCTGTCCTGCGACCTCAAGCTGGAGATGATTGCCCATCAGGATCTGAAAGATGCGGTTGTTCATTGTGAGCAGGTGAAGGATTACACCAGTCGTGAACTGTTCCGTGGCATTCTTGACAGCGAAGAAGAGCACATTGACTGGCTCGAGACCCAGCTCGACATGATCGGCAAGATGGGTATCCAGAACTACATCCAGCTTCAATCGTCCGCTGCGGAGTAAACATCAGTGACAATGGATCTGTCCTGCTTTAAAGCCTATGACCTTCGCGGCCGGGTGCCGGATCAGCTTAATCCGACACTGGCCGAGCGCATCGGTCGCGCGTATGTGGAAGTGACCGGCGCCAAGCGGGTCATCGTTGGCTACGACATTCGATTGTCCAGTCGAGACATCGCCGACGCCCTCTGCTCCGGCCTGATGGCCGCCGGAGCCGACGTTTTCGACATTGGCCTGTGTGGTACCGAGCTGGTCTACTTCGCCACCAGCCATTACAAAATGGACGGCGGCATCATGGTCACCGCCAGCCACAATCCGCGGGATCACAATGGCATGAAGATGGTGGGGCCGGACTCGCGCCCTATCAGTTCCGACAACGGCCTGAATGATATCCGCGACCGTGTGCTTGAGCCTTTCGGCGATGCCCCGGAACAGGGACGGTATGAGCCGCTGGAAGTAGTGACCTCCTATATCGATCACCTGTTGGGTTACATAACGACAGGATCGCTCAAGCCCAAAACCATCGTTGTCAACGCCGGCAACGGCGGGGCAGGGTTGATGATCGACGAGCTGGAGCAACACCTGCCGTTCGATTTCATCAAAGTGCACCACCAGGCCGACGG
>PBRG01000204.1 GCA_002726615.1 Marinobacter sp. | reverse complement strand
GCTCATAAAAAAGGGCCGATGGAAATATCCATCGACCCTCTTGCTACCCGGTCCGGCCAACCCAGATCCACTTTAAGTGAACGGCTTGGCCATGGCCGGGTTTTTTTGTGCTTGCCGCTAAAACGTTTCCAGATACCCTTTGGGCAACTTGATGTCCATGGCGATCGGCAGATGATCCGACACCGGATAGCTGACTACCTCCGACCGTCGTATCTCCAGGCTGGGGCTGACCAGTATGTGGTCCAGCGCCCTCTCCGGCCTCCAACTCGGAAAACTGTGGGCCGTCTCGGGCAACGGGACCAGGTTCGAATGTTTCAACGGCGTGTTGCTCAACAACTGCTCTGCGTGGTTATTCAGATCCCCCATGAGAACCACGTGTTGATACTCCGAAATCAACTCCTGAATATACGCCAGTTGCCGCTGCTGAGCCGCCTTGCTGAGCGATAGGTGCATCATCACCAGCACCAGGGGATCTTCTTCGGCCCCGTAACGGGCGATAATGGCGCCCCGCCCCGGAATCAGCCCGGGCAATCGGTGCTCTTTCACATCCAGGGGACGATAGCGGCTCAGCAGGCCATTGCTGTGCTGCGCCAGTTGCCCAAGGTTTCGGTTGAGCTGCTGGTACCAGTAAGGAATACCTGAAGCCTCTGCCAGATACTGCACCTGATTGATATAACCACTGCGCAGGCTGCCACCATCACACTCCTGCAAGGCGACCACATCGTAGTTGCTCAGCAGGGTGGCGATACGGTCAAGGTTCTGGATGCGGTTGCGGTGAGGCAGAAAGTGCTGCCAGCTTCGGGTGAAGTAGTGACGGTAGGAGGAGGTGTTGATGCCGACCTGGATATTGAAGGTCAGCAGCCGGATGTGACGATGAGCCTCGAACGCTGGAACATGCTCATCGCCGGAACAAGCCCCGCGCGGGCCGTTCGTTGACCTGAGGATACCATTCAGCTGCTTGCGAATACGGTCGTACATGATGGCAGCTCAGACTCCTGACAAGACCCGGTCACGGCCAGCGGACCGGGCTCATGCGTTTACTCGGCCTGACCAGCACGCTCCTGCTCGATCAGGTAATCGACAACCTCCAGTGTCGCTTCATGGCTACCCGCCATGGAAGCCGTAACCCTGTACTTACCATTCACAAGCATAGTCGGTGTGCCGGTAACACGCGCACCCCGAATCTTGGACTGAGCCTGCTGCATTTTGGCATTAACACCGAAGCTGTTGTAATTTTTGAGGAATTCTTCGCCGTCGACACCGTACCCTGACACGAAATCAGCAAGAGCCTCACCCGAATTCAGCGGGCGGCGCTCTCCCGCAAGCGCATCAAAAAGGGCGTCATGGACCTTGTCCAGTTCTCCCATGGCTTCCAGCGCGTAAAAGGCCTTGGCATGGGGCTCCCAGGAACTGCCCAGGGCCGCAGGAATCTTTACGTAGTTGACGTCTTCCGGCAGATCTTCCGCCCAGCTTTCGACCAGCGGTTTGAAGGTGTAGCAGTGAGGGCAGCCATACCAGAAGACCTCAGCCACCTCGACTCCACTATCACTGGCGGTTCTCACCGGGGTATCCAGCACCTGATAGTGCGTCCCTTCCTCCCAGCTGGCGGCGCTGGCCTGCGCAATAAACGACATGGCCAGGATGGATAATGCGGCGTTCCGGATTAATCGGATCATTCATGGTCTCCGGTTATCAGATTGGATGATGTGAAGGGATTATGACCCAGCAGGCACGAAAAGTTCCACCGGGTATGGATTAAACAGCGGCAACCCATAAAAAAACCCCGCATCAGCGGGGGTTTTTCAGTCTAACGCGTGCCGTGCATCACTGAAGGCCGGACACGTAGCTCGCAACGGCCTTGATTTCAGTATCGGTCAACTTGGCGGCGACATCCATCATGATGGATGCGTTCTGACCAGCATCACGCTCACCGTCTCGATATGCCTTGAGCTGCTTTTCGACGTATTCAGCGCTCTGACCACTGAGCCTGGGGTAGCCGGCAGGCTCATTACCCATACCTCGAGGGTTGTGACACCCGGCACACGCTGGCACGCCAGAAGCCATGTTGCCACCGCGGTAGAGCATCTGCCCCTCATCAACCAGATCGGGGTTGGCCTGGGCAACAGTGATATCCTGACTGTCAAAATAGGCCGCAAGATCCTGCAGATCCTGGTCAGACATGTCGCTCAAAAGCCCCGTCATTTCGGCAATTTCACGCTTGCCTTCCTTGATCGCGACCAACTGCTGATACAAATACTGTTCGCCAATGCCCGCCAATTTCGGATAAACCGCCATTACTGGCTTGGCGCCACCCTGGCCATGACACCCGGCACACACCGCTGCATTTGCTTCGCCTGCTTCAGGATCTCCCGCCCCGTGAGCCATCGCTGTGAGGCCAACACCGAGAACAACTCCTGCGATCAGTTTCTTCATGCTCGCTCCGCTTCTCTCATCCAAAAGTTTTCTTCGTTATGCAGCCGGCAGGCACTGGCCAAGAAGGCTCAAACCGGGGCTGTTTAGCAGCAACGCTCAGCGTACTGCCCGGATTTGGTGTAGCATTATACATTAATCCCTGATAACTGAAATCCAATAGGAATGCCAACACCCGTGTCATCAGACCTGACTCAAAAAAGCCTCTCGTTCAACAGTGCCCGGTTCCTGATCAGCGCCTCGCGCCTGGAGGAATGCCCTCCGGATCACGGCTCCGAGGTGGCCTTCGCCGGCCGCTCGAACGCGGGCAAATCCAGCGCCATCAATTGCATCACCACCAACGGCAAGCTGGCCCGTACCAGTAAGACCCCCGGACGCACCCGGCTGATCAATTTCTTCTCACTCAACCGTGAAAACTGCCGGTTGGTGGATCTGCCCGGATACGGCTACGCCAAGGTATCCCGGGACATGAAAGACGACTGGCAACAACACCTTGGTCACTACCTGAATGATCGCCGCTGCCTGCGGGGGCTGGTACTGGTCATGGACATACGCCACCCATTGACGGACTTCGACCAAATGATGGTGGAATGGTGCGAACATAACAACCTTCCACTGATGATTCTTGCCACCAAGGCCGACAAACTGAAGTTTGGCCAGGCAAAAACAGCCATGATAGGCATTTCGAGGAAGCTGGAAGCATTTCAGTGTGTGGAACACCTGATCATGTTCTCGGCAACGTCAAAACGGGGAGTCGACGCGTGCCGGGAGGCACTGACCGCCTGGCTGGAAACCGAGGACTAACTAGAGCGTGCCACCACGCTCTATCCGGTAGCCCAGATCGATACGCGGCTCGCTGATGCCGGCACCGCCCAGGCGGGCGAGCAGCTCCCGGGCCGCTCTCTGGCCCACAGCCTCCCTTGGTGTGATCACACTTGCCAGGGGAGGCACCATCACACGGCCAACGTCGTGGCCATGGAAACCGGCGATCGCAATCCGCTCTGGCACCGGAATGCCCCGGCGCTGACACTCGAAAAACGCACCAATGGCGACGTCGTCGTTGGTGCAGAAGATGCCATCAACGTCTGGATTCTCCTCCAGTATCCGCGCCATCAGCGTGGCACCCACACTAAAAGACGAGCGTTGCTCACTGCGCAGGGTGACTGGCGTCAGCCCTTCTTCTTCCATCGCACAGCTGTACCCTTCCTGACGTTGCAAGGTGCGGGCATCCAGACGCACAGCGAGATAGACCACCCGCTTGCGCCCAAGCCGGATCATTTCCCGCACCATGTCCCTGGCAGCACTGACGTTGTCGAAGCCGACAGCCTGTTGGAAGGGGGCCGAGTGCGTGTCCATGATTTCCACCGTGGGCACACCCGCCGTCTGGAGCATCCTCAGAGTGCGGTCCGTGTGCTGGCTCTCGGAGAGAATCACGCCATCCACGTTGTAGGACAGCAGCGACGACAGACTACGTTCCTCGATCTCGGGGCTGTAACCGTAATGGGACAGCATCAGGTGGTAACCGGCAGGCTCGGTGACCGACTCCACACCTTTGATCACATCCGCAAAAACCTGGTTGGTCAGTGACGGAAGCAACACGCCAATGGCGTGACTGGTGGACTTGGACAGCAGGTCCGGCGCGCGATTGGGGATATACCCCAGTGCTTCGGCTTCGGCAAAGATCCGCTCCCGCATGGGCTTGGAGACGTTGTCTGCGCCACGAAGGCAACGGCTGACCGTCATCTTGGTGGCACCAACCCGGTCCGCAATATCCTGCAATGTGGGGCGTTTGTTCTTTACCATTTACGGCTCCAGCCAGAACGTTCAAAGGGGCCTATCATACCCGAGCCCGGCAAGGCAGTGACGGATCACTTGCTCCGGCGTACCGGAGACATCGACGGCAACCGCATTTTCAGCGGGGTCCGGCTCCTCCAGCAAATGGAACTGGCTCTCCAGCATGGCGCGACCATTGAAGTAGTGATCGGTGCGACTGGAATGGCGCGCCCAGATGGTTTCAAAATCCCCCCTGAGATAGACAAACCGGGTTTCCGGGCTGCGCCCCTGCAAACGCTTGCGATAGATGCGCTTCAGGGCGGAACAGGCCAGCACCAGACCGCCCTCCTCCCGCCGGATCAACTCCGCGAGATCATCCAGCCAACCGAGACGATCCTCATCGGTCAGCGGAATACCGGCCGCCATTTTCTCCACGTTGGCACGGCTGTGGTAATCGTCCGCATCGAAAAACGGAACGCCGAGTTTCTGTGCAAGCCTGGCCCCGGTGAGGCTTTTGCCACACCCGGACACGCCCATCACCACGATTTTTGGTATCTTCCATTCACTCATGTCACTGCCACCATAGCGCCAATTGAGGGAACGCAATCAGCAGACCAAGGGCGACCACCTGAAGCGCGATAAACGGCAGCAGGGCACGGAAGATCTCCCCCAGGGAAATGTCTTTTGGGGTCACGGTCTTGAGATAGAAGGCCGCGGGGCCAAACGGCGGTGACAGGAAGGACACCTGCATGTTCATACAGAACACCACCCCGAACCAGATGGGGCTGTAACCCAGTTCCGTCACAATCGGCACGAAGATCGGCATGGTGAGCAACGCGACGCCGACCCAGTCCAGGAACATACCCAGGATGAGCAGGATCAGCATCATGAACAGGATCGTCGTCAGGCCATGGCCACCACTGACGGCGAAAACCATGTCGCGGACGAAGTCGATACCGCCCATTAGGTTGTAGACGCCCACCAGTGCTGTGGCCCCAATACCGATCCAGATGATCATGCCGCACACCCGCAGCGTGCTGATGGTGGCCTTGCGCACCATGGCAAGGGACAGCTCACCACGAATCCAGGTGCTGATGGCAATGCCCATCACACCCAGGGCCGAGGCTTCCGTGACCGACGCCACACCGCCATAGATGCTCCCCAGCACCACAACCACGGACAGCAGCGGAAACAGCAGTGCCTTGAAGAAGTTAGGCATCGGCGTTTCAGGTGCGTCCTGGTCCGAAGGCAGCGGCGCCATCTCCGGCTTCAGCCATACCCGAACCAACACGTACCCCATATAGAGCAGTGCCAGTATCAGTGCGGGCAGGAAGGCCCCTTTGAACAGGTCACCGATGGACACGTTGGCGGTCAGCCCGTAGATAATCAGTACGATGCTGGGAGGCAGCATGGTACCGAGTGCCCCACCGGCACAGGTGGTGCCAATGGCGAGTTTGCGGTCGTATCCGAGGCGCAGCATCTGTGGTAGTGCCAGGATACCCAGCAACACCGTCTCGCCACCGATCACACCGGACATGGACGCGAGAATCACAGCCACCACCAGCGTCTGGATGGCCACACCACCACGGAGTTTGCGACCCAGGCGGGCCATGGCATCGAACAGGTCCCGGGCAATGCCGGAATGATCCAGCAGCGAGGCCATCAACACGAACATCGGCACCGCCAGGAACACATAGTTGCCGATAAAACTGTACAGACGGCTGCTGACAATGGGCAGGGCATCCGGGCCAAACCAGCCGAGCGCGAACACAAGAGCGACGAGCCCGGTGGCAAACGCCAGCTGCATACCAGTCAGGAGCAATACAATCAGCATGACAAGCATCAACAGGCTGCCATAGCCGATACCAAGGGAGGCCAGCTCAAACATCATTTATCTCCCTTGCCACGAAGGTCGCGAATAAGGTGCAACAGGAACTGAAGCGTCATGACCGCCACCGCAACCAGAATGACCACCTTCAGCAGCGCGGGAAACGGCGGGTTCCAGGCAGAGCCGGAGGTTTCCAGGCGCCAGCCACCCCAGGGCGCCAACACGGCTTCGGTAGCCATCGACCAGCTGGCGAACAGCAGCATGCCGCAGAAGGCAAGTCCCAGCAGGTGGTGGACGACCCGCAGCCAGCGCTGGGTGCGGTGCGAAACGGAGTCGTAAACCAACACGATACGGACGTGCCGGTCGGTGGCCAGGGCATACAGCCCGCCAAGCACAAACAGAGTGGCGCCCGCAAAGGTAACGGTTTCATGCACCCAAAGTGTTGGCGCATCAAAAACATAGCGGCGGATGATCTCGTAGAAGGACACCAACACGATCACCGCAAACACCAGGCTCAACTTTTTGCCCAGCCAGACGATAGCCCTGTCGAGCCAGGTAAATCCTACATCTTCATCGTTCATAACGAACTCCTCGCTCCGGGCACCTGTCAGGCACCCGAAGGCAGATATCGAGGGAAGCGGTTTGAATTAAAGGAGCCCCTGGGACTCCAGGTACTCAGTCACCGACTGGTAGACCTTCTCGGCATTGGGTGACTGCTCCGCGTAGACCTGCCACTGGTCACGGGCGATGGTGCGGAACTTCCGACGCTCTTCGGCGGACCAGTCGTGGATGGTGATGTCCGGGTTGGCACGGGCCTCGTTGACGGCTTCACGATCGGCCATCGCCAACTGCGTGCTGATATCCTGGGCAAAGTCACGGGCGGATACCGTCATGATCGCCTGGATGTCCTTTGGCAACTTGTTCCATTCCCTGAGGTCCATCGCAATCTCAATCAATGGCAGCGAATGGAAGCCAGGATTGACCGGGTGCGGAGCAATCTCGTTCAGGCCGGCCTCATGGTTGGTGGAGAACACGGTGTAGTCCGCGGCATCAATCACACCCTTGCTCAACGCCGTGTAGACCTCGGACCCCGGCAGGTTCACGGGGGATGCCCCCGCAGCGGCGAACACGGACTGAACCAGCCCTTCCGGTGCGCGCATTTTCAGGCCCTTGAGATCCTCGACGCCATCAAGCGGTTTCTTCGACACAAACGACTCCACGCCGGTACCGCCACCGCCGACAAATTTTACGCCATAGGGCTTGTAGAGCTCGTTCATCAACTCATAGCCGCCACCATGGTTGATGTAGTCAATGAGCTGGTCCGGGCTGGACCAGGCGCCAACGGTGTTGCCGATCAGGCCGAAGGCAGGATCCTTTCCCGAGAAATACCCAGTCACGGAAATATGACCATCCAACACGCCCATTTTCATGGCGCCGAGGGTTTCGGTGTGGCTGACAACGCTGCCCACCGGCAGCAGGTCAATCTCGACACGACCACCGGTCATCGATTCTACCCGGCTGGCCCACGCCTGCTGAATCTCGAAGTTCTTGACGCCGGAGGGATCTGAAGACTGGAACTTTAAGGTGAAATCGGCGGCAAGGGCATTGCACGCCAGGGCGGCTGACAGAAGGCCAGCGGCGAGTCTTGTCGGGAACATATTGGTATCTCCTGATTGTTTTTGTGCCGGCATATGTTACCGGTAACATATGCAAGTCTATTGGATTTAAAACGCTCTGACAAGAATGCAATGAAAGGTCGGCTTGGAGGGGGTGGCAAAAAAACCGACCTGCCAGAAGACAGGCCGGTGAAACGTCAGGGTTTGCGACGTGCTAAAACCTGAGAACTCACTCAGGAGACACCGAGAATGTCCGAATCCCCGATGTCGTAACTATTGACACGCCAATTGATCAAAAGTTCCTCAATGGTTCCCGATGGGTTCGCCCTGCCCTGAAACCAATGCGTCGGCCGAATCCGGAAAACGCGGACGATACTTCTCCCGCAACGTCATGACCTGCTCCCGATAATCCGCCGTTAAATAGGGAATCTCCAGGGTCAGCACCTGATAGATGCCCTGCTTCAGCTCGGTCAGAGTCAGGCTCGCAGAGGCCTCAGAGGCATGGGCGGTTTTCAGGAAAGCCATCCAGTTGGTAATGACCAACCATACGTTCAGGGACATCGCGGAACGCAGCTCTTCGGGCTGAGGCTCGATAATTCCCGCCTCCGCCAGCTTCTCGAATATCCGACTGATTGCCGTCAGACAGCGGTTGGTGAACTCGCGATAGTCCTGGCGCAGGCGTTGGTCACTGTCGAGCAGGTATTCGAGGTCGCGGTGAAAAAACCGATAGCTCCAAAGGCCATCGAACACCGATTCGAGATAGAAGGTCAGGTCGTCCAGGGTAATGGGCCGGTTCTCCGGGATATCCAGGTAAAAATCCACCAGCTTTTCATACTCGAGGAAAATCTCGTAAATGATGTCGGACTTGTTACGGAAGTGGTAGTACAGGTTGCCCGGCGATATCGCCAGGTGAGCGGCAATGTGGTTGGTGGTTACGTTGCGCTCCCCCCTTTCGTTGAACAGATCAAGGCTCGAAAGAAGAATCTTGTCTCGGGTTTTCATAGGCTCTGCAATGCGTGTTGTTGTGTGGGTGCCTGTGCTTCGGCCCCCGTATCCGTGGATGGCCCGATCAGCCATCAGGGCCAGCTTGACTACCTAGAGTATATACTCTAATAATAGCCCCAAGCGCAAACTGAATACTTTTTCACCACCGCATTCCGGAGCTGTCGCAGGCTCCACGAACAATAAGGGCGGCGACCCGGCATGGCCCGGGGCCGCGAGGAGAGAGCGATATGGTAGCCACCGTTGTCCAGCTGACTGAAAGCAAGAAGCACATCCAGCACACCCATCGTGTGTTCGAGGACCAGAAGAAGGCGTTTCGCAACAACCCGATGCCGTCGCTGACCGAGCGTCAGGAGAATCTGAAGCGCCTCAAGCGGGTTCTGCTGTCCAATCAGGAACGCATACTGGACGCCATCGACCGGGACTTCAGCTGTCGCTCGAAGGATGAGTCGCTGATTGCGGAAGTGATGCCATCCATCCAGGGCATCAATTACACCCTGAAAAATCTGGAAGGCTGGATGAAGCCGTCCAAACGGCATGTGTCTGTGTTGTTCCAGCCCGCCAGCAACCGCGTTCACTACCAGCCCAAAGGTGTTGTGGGCGTCATCGTGCCCTGGAACTATCCGCTGTATCTGGCAGTTGGGCCATTGGTTGCCTCACTGGCGGCAGGCAACCGTACAATGATCAAGATGTCTGAGTTCACGCCGCACACCTCTGCCTTACTCAAAGAGATTGTCGAATCTGCGTTTCCGGAGGATCTGGTCTGTGTGATTAACGGTGAGGCGGATGTCGCCGCAGACTTTTCCAGCCGGCCTTTCGATCATCTTCTGTTTACCGGCTCCACGTCGGTGGGCAAGCTGGTGATGCGGGCAGCCGCGGAAAATCTTACGCCGGTGACTCTGGAACTGGGCGGCAAGTCGCCTGCCATTGTATCGCCGGATGTTCCAATGGAAGACGCCGCCCAGCGTATCGCTTTCGGCAAGGCACTGAATGCGGGTCAGACCTGTGTGGCACCGGATTATGTATTGTGCCCGGCAGACCGTGTGCAGGCGTTTGTGGATGAGTATCGCAATCAGTTTGCGGCGATGTATCCGAGCCTGAGGGACAACGAGGATTACACGGCGATTATCAATGAGCGCCAATACGAGCGTCTGCAGGGGTACCTTGAGGATGCACGGGAAAAAGGGGCCGAGCTGATTGAGATCAATCCGGCCAGTGAGAACCTGAAGGATGGCACCCGCAAGATGCCGATTACGCTGGCGCTGAAGACGACGCCGGATATGAAGATCATGCAGGATGAAATTTTCGGGCCGATTCTGCCAATCGTCAGCTACGGTAATCTGGATGAGGCAATCCATTACATCAATGACCGTCCTCGCCCGCTGGCGCTGTATTTCTTCGGTTATGACAAATCAATGCAGGAGCATGTGGTCAACCACACCCATTCCGGTGGTATGTGCTTCAACGATGCGCTGATGCACGTTGCCCAGGATGACCTGCCGTTTGGGGGTATTGGTGATTCGGGGATGGGGCATTACCACGGCAAGGAAGGTTTCCTGACCTTCTCCCATCAACGGGCGATTTTCAGCAAGCAGAAGTTCAACAGTGGCAAGTTTGTGTATGCGCCGCACGGAACGACGGCGCACAAGATGGTATATAAGTTGTTTATTCGGTGACTTGGGTGCTGGTCGCCGGTGGCCTATGGCTTGAGCGCCGGTCGCCGGAGAGAGAGCCTTGTCCGGGACACGCCGTTAATACGTCCATGTAGGCTCCTAAAAAACGTCCCTGTTTTTTAGGGTCCCGGACAAGGCCCTCTCTCCGACTCCTGCAAGCTTGGGGCTGGCCGGCCTGGAAAATGAACAAAGACAATAAGAACAAGAGAGTCGTTATGTCTGAAAGCCTTTCTCGATCCGTACAAACGGACCTTTCCGATACCGCCATGGACCGCCGGAGCTTTCTCCGGACCGGGCTTGGTGGGGCCATGTTCCTCGGCACGGTGAGTGTTACCGCAGGCCTTTCCGGTTGTGCAATCGCGCCCGCCGGGCGGGACTATCCGATGCCGGGGGCGATGGACCAGAGCTACGAATTCCAGTTCCTGACCCGCGACGACATTGTGCTGTTCCAGGCTTTGCTGCCAGCCATGGTGGGCCCTGGGCTGACTGAGGAGCCCGTGGTTCGCCGCCAGCAGATTCAGGCGACGATTGAGCGCATTGATGCCGGGATTCACCAGTTCGGCCCCGCCAACCAGAAGGAGTTGCGGGGGCTGTTTGATCTGTTGAACTTCGGGCTGACGCGGGTGACGGTGGCGCGGGTCTGGTCGAGTTGGGAGAACGCCAGCACGCAGTCCGTGGATGCGTTCCTTGAGCGCTGGCGCACCAGTGGTATTGGGCTGTTCAACAACGGTTACATTGCCCTGACCAAGGTCAGTAACGTGGCTTTCTACGGTCACGAAGATCACTGGCATCTGTCCGGCTACCCCGGACCACCCTCCTGGGCCATGGACGCCCTGCCCCAGTTCAAAGACAACGCCTGAGCCAACCGGAGCATCACTATGTCGTTAACGGATCGTATCGCCCGTGGGCTTGAGGCTGGCTGGAAGGTCACCGACGGCGCCACCCTGACACAGAACCAGACCCACGAAGCCGATGTAGTGATCGTCGGCACCGGTGCCGGAGGCGGCACCACGGCGGAGATTCTGGCAAAAGCCGGGCTGTCGGTGATTCTGGTGGAGGAAGGCCGGCTGTATCACCAGAAAGACTTCAAGATGAACGAGCTGGACGCCTACGCCTCCCTCTATCAGGAGGGCATGAGCCGGGTCACCAAGGATGGCGCGATAGCCATTCTCCAGGGCCGATGCGTCGGTGGGTCCACCACGGTGAACTGGACTTCGAGTTTCCGCACGCCGGCACCGACGTTGAATCACTGGGCCAGCCGTTTCGGGCTCGACGACCTGACCCCGGCCGCCATGAAGCCCTGGTTCGATGGCCGCGAGCAGCGCCACAACATCGAACCCTGGCTGGCCGATCCCAACGTGAACAACGACATCCTGCGCCAGGGTTGCGAGGCCTTGGGCTGGTCCTGGGAGGTAATCCCACGCAACGTCAAAGGCTGCTGGAACCTGGGTTACTGCGGTGTCGGCTGCCCCACGAATGCCAAACAGGGGGCACTGACCACCACTATTCCCGGCGCCCTCGACAACAACGCTCGACTGTTCCACGGCCTGCGAGCTGACAAGCTGGTGATGAGCGAGGACAACATCAGCCACCTCCAGGCCTCGGCCATGGCCGCGGACGGCGTCACTCCGTCTGGCGTCACCGTGGACCTGAAGGCCCGGCATTTTGTCGTTGCGGCCAGCGCCATCGGCTCCCCGGGCCTGCTACTGCGCTCAGACATTCCCGACCCCCACGACCGTATTGGCAAGCGCACCTTCCTGCACCCGGTCAACGCCACCATCGCGGAAATGCCGGACACCGTGGATCCTTACTACGGTGCCCCTCAGTCGATCTATTCCGACGAATTCAACTTCTCACAGGGAGTCGACGGCCCTGCCGGCTTCAAACTGGAAGTACCGCCCCTGCACCCGGCCATGTCCGCCGGCGTGGTTCCCGGCCACGGCGAACAACAGATCCACGACCTGTCGAAACTGCCCCGGTTGAACTCCGTCATCGCCCTGCTGCGCGACGGTTTCCACCCCGACAGTACCGGCGGCACCGTCAGCCTCCGCGACGACGGCAGCCCGATTCTGGACTACCCCGTCAGCGACTACCTCTGGAAGGGCCTGAAAGACGCCTTCTACAAAATGGCCGAAATCCAATTCGCCGCCGGCGCCCGGAAAGTCCGCCTGATGCACCTGGACTCTCCCTGGTACTCCTCATGGGCCGAGGCCAAAGCCGGCATCGACAACCTGGCCATGGAACCCCACCGCGTCCGCCTGTTCACCGCCCACCAGATGGGCGGCTGCGGCATGGGCCGCAACCCGGAAGAATCCGTGGTCAACAGCTTCGGCGAACACCACCACGTCGCCAACCTCAGCGTCCACGACGCCTCGATCTTCCCCACCAGCATCGGCGCGAATCCGCAGTTGTCGGTTTATGCACTGGCTGCGAGGAACAGCACCAGACTGGCTCAGAAACTCGGGAGTTAAAGAAAGGAGTCCCAAAGAGAGTTTGAGGTCTTCTTAGGCAGGTACGCAGTCCGAAGTGCCGCGTGAGGAGGGCTTCTCAGGATTGTGTAAAGCCAGGGACGGCTTTACTCAAGCGCACATGGGTGAGGCCGAGCGTTTATGAAGCAAAGCTTCATGCGACAGCCGAACGACAGCAATCTATGATTGCTGGCCGGACCCCGAAGGGGTGCTCGTAGCGTATCCTGGAAGGCCATCCTCATGCGGCACATGCACCAAAGCAAGCAATCCAAAGTCAGCAGCCCGCAGAAGTGAGGGGTTAGGTAACATTTTGGTTCAAGACGAAGGCTGCTATCCTGTGCGCTTCCGGTGAAAAGGAGCTCCGAATGCCAAAAGTCATCTACCCGGGTACGTTTGACCCAATCACCAACGGCCACACCGACCTCATCGAGCGCGCGGGCCGGCTCTTCGACGAAGTCGTCGTCGCCATCGCCTACAACCCCAAGAAGTCCCCGCTACTGACATTGGAAGAACGCTGCGAACTGGTGGAAAAAGCCACCGCCCACCTGCCCAACGTCAGCGTCACCGGCTTCAGCAACCTGCTCGCCGACTTCGTCCGGGACCAGAACGCCACCGTGATAATCCGCGGACTGCGAGCCGTCTCCGACTTCGAGTACGAATTCCAGCTGGCCGACATGAACCGCCGCCTGGCACCGGAAGTGGAAAGCGTGTTCCTGACACCCTCCAACCACCTCTCGTACATCTCCTCCACCCTGATCCGCGAAATCGCCTCACTGGGCGGCGACGTCTCGGAATTTGTCGACCCAGCCGTGGAAGCCGCGCTCAAACAGAAATTCATCAAGGACTGACAAACGGGAAAGCGCTGCCCATCCCGGGCAGCACAGAACAACGGATCAGAATATCGGTGGCAGCGGGATCACGTTGCCATTGATGTCCAGGGCCAGATCTTCCAACGTGCCCTGGATTCGCAGGCGGTCGCCCTCCTGAACCACCATGCCCTGCTTGATCAAAGGCGCCACCTGCATCCCCAACTCAGGCTGCTGCTCCACCAGTGCCAGCGGCATGCTGACATCCAGATTGCCGGTCAGCCGCTGCATCACCATCATCATCTGGTCTTTCTCGTCATCAGACAGCGACGGATGCTGTACCATGATCTCGCCATTAACCGGGCCATAGGGTGTGGCAAAGGACAGCTCCGGAAACCCGAGCGAAAAGCCGTTGACCGCAAGGCCCAGCATGGCCTGATTGATGCGACTCATGGATTCCATCTGCTGCTGCATCATGGCGCGGGAGTCGCCGCCTGCAGTGTTCAGAGCGGCCGCCTGCATGTCCGTCATGGCGGCTGTCAGGTCACTCCAGCTTTGCACGTCCAGGCCGCTTAACACCATCTCCATACGGTGAGGGCCGAAGCTCTCGTCGTCCGCCGTGACCTTTTCCAAAGTAACGAAAGCCTCGGAATCAATGCTCTTACCGTCATCGTCGGTGGTGGTCTCACCGATCATCGAAAAGTCATCAAAGCGAAGAGTCGGCTCGCCCCGGGCCGCCACTTCAAGCCGCGCCAGCGACATATCCCCGTCACCCAGCCAGACGTCGCCTGTCAGGTGCTCCATGGTCTGTTCAAGGCGAAAATCCTCAATACTGATGCGCAGGTCCGGCCCCCGAATCACGGCGCCCGGCCAGAGCATGAGGATATCAGCGTGGGAACCATTGCCACTGATTTCTGCCCGGCTAAAGCTTTCCGACATATCAAAGGACTCGCCGGTTTCCTCGTCGATCACACTCACAGCCGGCACGGAAAGCTCGGCGATCGCCGTTCCCCACAGGCGGGTCTCCAAGGTCAGCCGGGGCTTTTCGTCCGGGAAAATCTTCTCAACTTCAGCGCCAAGCTCAGGAGGCGGGGTAAAATCAATCAGGCTGCCGGTCACACCATGGCTTACCCGGGCCTGATAGTCGAATGAGTGCTCGTCACCGGTGTCCGGATTCTGGACCGTGATGGTGCCAGTGAACTCGGCTCCCATGTAGCCCCGGTCATAATCGCGGGTTTGCAGCTTGAACAGGGGCTGCGCCTGATTGACTTCCGTAGTGACACTCTGCCACTGCTGCTCGGTCACGTAGCCGACCGCCCAGGGTGCAACCACGCCAACAGCCAGCACAGCGGCACCGGCAACCATCCATTGTTTTTTCAACTGCCTTCACTCCATTACAGCGTCCACATCGCCTGCACTGGGGGCAGGCGTATGCGGGTTATCGTTATTTCCCGGTCAGGCGTTCAAGCAGGACCAGTTGGGACGCCAAGCGATTCTCCCCCTCGGCTGCCTGATTCTGAATGTAACTGCCGTTCGGCTGCAAGACCCAGGACTGGCAATTGTCCGCCAGATAGGTGTCCAGGTCTTCGCGGACACGGGCAATCAACGCCGGATCCTCAATCGGAAAGGCCGTTTCCACGCGGCTCAGCAGGTTCCGCTCCATGCCGTCTGCGCTGGACCCATAGACTTCCGGCCGGCCGTTGTTGCCGAAATAGTAAACCCGGGTGTGCTCCAGGAAACGGCCAATGATGGAGCGCACCCGGATGTTATCAGACAGCCCCGGCACCTCCGGCCTCAGACAGCAGATGCCGCGAATGATCAGATCGATTTTTACGCCAGCCTGGGACGCGCGATACAACGCTTTAATCAGTTCGCGCTCAGTGAGAGCGTTAAACTTGAAAATAATCCGGCCTTTGGGCCCCAGTTCCGCTTCACGGTCCACCAGTCCCAGAAGACGGGAATGGAGCGTAAAGGGAGAGTGAAACAGCTTCTTGATCTTCAAGGCCTTGCCCATGCCCGTCAGCTGCTGGAACAGCTTGTTGACGTCGTCACCGATGGATTCGTCACTGGTCATGTAGCTGTAGTCGGTGTAAAGGCGGGCGTTACCGGCATGGTAATTCCCAGTACCCAGGTGTACGTAACGTCGCAGTTTTCCTTCCTCACGGCGCACGATCAGGATCATCTTGGCGTGGGTCTTGTAACCCACCACACCGTAAACCACGATCACACCCGCTTCCTGCAGCCGGCTGGCCAGCTCCAGGTTTTCCGCCTCGCTGAACCGGGCCCGCAGTTCGATGATCGCAGTCACCTCCTTGCCACGCCGGGCGGCGTCCATCAGCGCTTCGACAATTTCCGAGTCGGCACCGGTGCGATACAGGGTCTGGCGGATAGCCAGGACCTGTGGGTCTTTTGCAGCCTGCCGCAACAGGTCAGTCACGGGACTGAAGTTTTCATAGGGATGCAGCAACAGCAGCGGGCGCTTGCGGATGGCATCGAACATGGACTCCTTGGCACGGATCTGCCTTGGAATCGACGGCGAAAAGCCGGAATAGGTGAGGTCCTGGCGATCCACCAGCCCACCGACGGCCATCAAACGTGTCAGGTTGACCGGGCCGTGAACCTGATAAAGGTCACGATCCGTCAGTCCAAACTCGCGCAGCAGAAAATGCACCAGTTCTTCCGGGCAGTTGTCCGCCACTTCCAGCCGCACGCCGTCGCCGAAGCGCCGGCTCAGTAATTCGCCACGCAGGGCAGAGGCCAGATCTTCAAGGTCATCTTCCAGTTCAAGGTCGGCGTTACGGGTCAGGCGGAACTGATAGCAGCCTTTCACTTCCATGCCGGGGAAGAGCTCATCGGCATGGGCGTGGATCATGGAGGACAGGAACACCAGATTGTCGCCCCCGTTGCAGACATCATCGGGCAGTCTCACCAAGCGCGGCAGCGAACGGGGCGCAGGCACAATGGCCATCCCGGTTTCACGACCGAAGGCATCCTTGCCGTCAAGTTCAACAATGAAATTCAGGCTTTTATTGACCAGACGGGGGAACGGGTGCGAGGGGTCCAGCCCGATGGGGCTGACCACCGGCAGAATTTCCTCTTCGAAGTAACGGCGCACCCAGTCGGCCTGAGCTTCCGTCCATTCACGACGCCGGACGAAGTGAATGTTCTCCTGTTCCATCTCGGGGATCAGCACGTTATTCAGGATGTCGTACTGTTCCCGGATGTATTCATGGGCCACCCGGCTGATTTCGCCCAGCACCTGCTCCGGCATCATGCCGTCGGAGCCCAGGGTTTCACGGCCATACTTGATCTGCTGGCGCAGGCCCGCTACCCGGATCTCGAAGAACTCATCCATGTTGCTGCTGAAAATGCAGCAGAACATCAGCCGGTTAATCAACGGATGTGTCGTGTCCAGGGCCTGCTTGAGCACCCGGTAGTTGAACTGAAGCTGGCTCAGTTCGCGATTGAAATAGTTTTCCTGGGCGGCCACATTAACATCCACGCCGGGGGATGATGCGTCCACAGGAGTCTGCACGTCCGGAACATCGACAGCCTTTAGCTTGTTTGCAGATTCAGTAGTCATTGCTTACTGCTTCCATTTATCAGAGACCTCAAGGCACCCTGCTGTTGACTGTAACCTGTCAGGTGCGGTTATCACGCATCAGCCGTGCAGCCCTGACGGCAAAATAGGTAAGGATAGCGTCTGCACCGGCACGGCGCATGGCCATCAGGCTCTCCATCATCACGGCGTCGCCATCCAGCCATCCGTTCTCCGCAGCGGCCATGTGCATGGCATACTCACCACTGACCTGATAGACGAACGTTGGCACCTGCAGCTCCTGTTTTACCCGATGGACAATATCCAGATACGGCATGCCGGGTTTGATCATCACCATGTCAGCACCCTCGGCGATGTCCATCGCCACTTCCTGGAGCGCCTCATCGCTGTTGGCCGGGTCCATCTGATAGGTAGCCTTATTGCCCTTGCCCAGGTTGCCGGCTGAGCCGACCGCATCGCGGAACGGCCCGTAATAACTGGAGGCATACTTGGCAGAGTAGGCCAGAATACGGGTGTTCACATAGTCAGCGGATTCCAGGGCGTCGCGGATGGCGGCGACCCGACCGTCCATCATGTCGGACGGCGCTACAATATCCGCGCCCGCGTCGGCATGGGACAATGCCTGATTAACCAGAGCCTCCACGGTCACATCGTTCAGCACGTAACCATCGTTATCGATAATGCCGTCCTGGCCATGGGTGGTGAACGGGTCCAATGCCACATCTGTAATAACGCCCAACTCCGGGTAGGCGTCCTTCAGCGCTCGCACCGCACGCTGGGCCAGGCCATCAGAATCCCACGCGCCAGATCCGGACAGGTTCTTGTACTCCGCAGGCACCACGGGAAACAGCGCCACTGCCGGAATCCCCAGCGCCATCAGTTCGGCCGCCTGTTCCACCAGAAGATCAATGCTCAGGCGCTCGACGCCGGGCATGGAAGGTACGGCCTCACGCTGGCCCTCGCCTTCCAGTACGAACACCGGGAAAATCAGGTTGTCGGCACTGAGCTGATTCTCCCGCACCAGGCGTCGGGAAAAACCGTCAACCCGGTTACGACGCAGACGAGTGGCTGGGAACATGCGATTGGCCGAAAAGCTCACGGAATACCTCCTGTGGAAAATGGGGCTACCGCCCCATCATACACGCCCACACGCGGCGGTGGCAGGGCCTACAACCGAGCCACACCACCAGGCTACTACGTTCAGATGAAAGGAACGTTACCGAAGGGAATCAAGGGCCTCGGCACGCAGTTTTTCAGCACCCTCAAAATAATCATCCCGGAGCGCATCAATGGCGGCTTTGCGCTCCGGGCCCGCAAGCCCCATGTCGCCCAGCTTCGCCAGGTCCTGGCTGTAGGATTGCCACTTGGCCTCCCATGCCTGTTGTTCGACTTCCACTTTCTCCAGTTCACGGGCGGCTTCGGCACCAAAGCGTTCTTTCCGCCAGGCACGCAGGGCGTCGGGATCATCCGCGAATTCCGACCGCGCACGCTGATAGTCGGTGAATTTTCGGGTTTCCTGACGTGCCTGACGAAGTGGTTCCGGGAGCGCCTTCTCGGCCTTTGCCAGCGCCTGCTCCCGCTCCCTTTCAGACAGCGATGGGTCGGTTCGGATGCGCAGCTGCTCGACCTGGAACTGATCTACGGCCTCGTCCGTTGCAAAAAAGGCGTCGGCGGTTTGCGCATCCATCCAGGTACGTCGCAGGGCGCGTATTTCTGCCATTCGCCGTTGCATGTCCTCTGCATTCGTTGTGGCGTCACGACCATAGGCGGCTTCCAGGTCGCCCAGAGCCAGCTTGTAGTCCAGATAAGCCCCAAGAGTGTCGAGAGCTTCCGATCGGGCCGGCTCTTCAAGCCGGGCCAACGCCTGCTCTATTCGGGCAACCAGTTGGGGTAACGTCTCCTCGCCCAGCGCTGCCAGGTAATACTCAAATAACTGGCGCAACTGCGGCGTGGGGACCAGAGAGCCATTAACGTCGGTTTTGGCCCAGCCACCGGGCACGCTCGTTCCCGCCAACGACGCCGGCAATGTATCCGGCACCGCAACCGTGGCTTCGCCCACCAGTGTTGAAGGCGCCCCACGTCCGGACGCCGAATCCGACAGTGGCACAACGCTGTTTTCTGTATCGGCGGCTGCATCAACCGTCTCTTGGGAGGGGGCCGGGGTATCACCAAAGAAAATGACCATACCTGCCGCGATCAGCGCCATGACGACGAGCGCCGTAGTAGAAAAACGAAGGAATCCTCTCATGAACGCAGCATAGAGGAATACGGGATACAGCGATGAGACCGGCGTCAAAACAACCGTAAGCCACGAACACAAACAGGCCGCAGCCTCAGGGGCTGCGGCTTCATGAATTCAGAGGGAGCGATTATTGAAACCGACATCCACCTTGCGGGAAGGGTCCGAACGAAATGCCGTATCCACTTCCTGAATTTTGCCGCCCTGGTTCAGAAACGATTCAATATCCTGCTGAAGCTGAGCACGGATTCGCGCACGGCCGGCAATGGAATGTGTATCGTCGCTGTCATGTGACCAGCTACCGGATTGCTCCAGATTGCTTTCGTCGAATTCACTCATGATTCTCTCCATCAACGAAAACAGTACAACGAGCGCGCCAAGCCTGTTATGGCAAGGCCGCCCCATCTCGGCGGATGAGTCTTACTACCCGCCTTGGCGTCTTTATAATCCGCTTTCAGTTACAACGCTATTTTCTGACAATGCCTTTTTTGTAACTTTTTGTAATCAGTCCCACGGTATTGTTTTTAAAGAATAATACGAACCAAGCTATACTGTTCTATTGATTGACACAAAGAATGAATAATGATTCACTACTTATAAGGAACCCGCATGGCATATCGGGAAACAGAAAAAATGCGCACCCGCAAGGCTGAGGCCCGCAAGCGCATTATCGAGTGCACATACGGATGCGTTGCCGACGGCGGCTTCCGCAGCGCCCAGATAACGCGCATCGCAGCGTGTGCGGGCGTCGCTACGGGAACCATTTATCGACACTTTGAGTCCAAGGAAGACCTGTTTGCAGAGATCTTCAGGATTGCAACACAACGGGAAGTAGACAAAGTCGCCGAGGCACTGACCACCGAAGACAGCGCCGCTTCCCGCCTGGAAGTGGCCCTTCGCCAGTTTGCGGAGAGAGCCCTGAGAGGACCGGTGATGGCCTGGTCGCTGATCGCAGAGCCGGTAGACCCGAAAGTTGAGGAAGAGCGCCTCAAGTTCCGCCGCGCCTACGCCCAACTTTTCGAGCAGGCCATCCGGGATGGCATCAAAGAGGGCTGCCTCCCGGATCAGGATGCCAGGCAGAGCAGTACCTGCCTTGTAGGCGCCATTGCCGAAAGCCTTGTGGGGCCTCTGTCCCCGGCACAGGCTGATACCGCGGAGCAGGCAGAGACCAACGACCACGATCCGCTGGTCAACTCCATCATTTGCTTTTGCATGCAGGGGTTGACTGGCACCAGGAGATAAACATGAAGGCCCGCCAGCCCCTGCAGCAGGAAACCGCAAACCCCTCCAGTGACGACCGCTACCTGGCTGTCACCCACGAGGTCTTCAATCAGCCCCCTGCTCTGGAGGATTACAACCTCTTCGAGCAGGACAAGGCCCTGCAGGAGGCGGTCGCCCGGGAGGGCGCCGCGGCCGCTACCAGCGACCTTAAACAGTTTGGTGCATTCGCCGGCGCGGTGGACACCATCGCGCTCGGTTTCCAAGCCAACGAAAACAAACCGGTGTTCAATACCCATGACCGCTTTGGTCATCGCACCGACCAGGTGGACTTTCACCCCGCTTACCACCAGCTGATGTCCGCAGCGATGGAAAACGGCCTTCACAGCAGCCCCTGGACCAATCCCTGCGCGGGCGCCCATGTTGCGAGAACGGCCAAGTACTACATGCACTCCCAAATTGAGGCCGCCCACTGTTGCCCCATCACCATGACCTTCGCCGCTGTCCCATCAATCCGCAAACAACCGGAGCTGGCCGCGGTCTGGGAAAACAAGATCCTCGCCAATAGCTACGACCCCCGCAACCTGCCGGACAGCGAAAAACAATCCGTCACCATCGGCATGGCGATGACGGAAAAACAGGGCGGCAGCGACGTCCGGGCCAACACGACCCGAGCCTACGCCGTCGGTGCGGAGGGCCCGGGGCAGATCTATGAACTGGTTGGCCACAAGTGGTTTGTGTCCGCCCCCATGTGCGACGCCTTCCTGGTGCTGGCCCAGACCAGAAGCGGCCTGTCCTGCTTCCTGATGCCACGCTGGCGCCCCGACGGCAGCAAAAACCCCTGGCAGATCCAGCGCCTGAAAAACAAGATGGGCAATGTCGCCAACGCCTCCAGCGAAGCCGAACTGCGCGGCGCCCTGGCATGGATGGTGGGTGAAGAAGGCAGAGGTGTACCGACGATCATCGAAATGGTCGCCATGACCCGCTTCGACTGCATGATCGGCAGCTCCGCCGGCATGCGCCAGGCTCTCGCCCAGGCCTCCCACCATTGCCGCCATCGCAGCGCCTTCGGCGGGCGCCTCAGTGAGCAACCGCTGATGCAGAACGTCCTCGCAGACCTGGCTCTGGAAAGCGAAGCCGCTCTCGCCTATACCATGCGCCTTGCCCGGTCGCTGGACAGCCAGCACCTGGAGCACGAGCGCCTGCTGGCAAGGCTGGCCACCCCGGTCGGCAAATACTGGATCTGCAAACGCGTCCCCAACCACGCCTACGAAGCCATGGAATGCATCGGCGGCAGCGGCGTGATGGAAGACTGCATCATGCCTCGACTGCTACGGGAATCCCCGGTCAACGCCATCTGGGAAGGCAGCGGCAACGTCCAGTGCCTGGACACCCTGCGCGCCCTGCAGAAGGAACCGGACACCCTCGACGCCTTCTTCAACGAAGCCGCCGAAGCCCGCGGCAGCGACGCCCGCTTCGACCGCTTCCTGGCCCAATTGCAGAACGACTTCGCCGACATCAGCGACTTCGAATACCGCGCCCGCAACCTGGTGGATCGCCTGGCCCTGTTAATGCAGTCCTCACTGCTGTTGAGAAACTCCGACCCGGCGGTCGCCGACGCCTTCTGCGCTTCCCGGCTGGAACACAACGGCGGCCTGAACTATGGCAACCTGCCCTCCGGCACCGACCCAGCCGCCATTATCAAGCGAGCAACGCCTGTAGTAGGCTAGGAAAAGGCCGCCGGACGATACGAATGTTCGACGAAGCGGACTCCACCCAAAAGGTTCGCGAACCGGAGGGGGCGGCCTTTCCAAAACTGTGCGGAGCCATGGATGGCGGAGCTCAAGCGCCACAGGGATGTGCTT